>NZ_JBFBDP010000001.1:0-56821 GCF_040701585.1 Streptomyces sp. NPDC093801
ACGGGGGAGGGGCGCGGTGGCCCAGCGGGGCGCGGGAGCGGGCCGGTCCTGGGGCGCGCGGCCGGCCGCCGTGCGCGCCCCGGATCAGAAGTCGCCGTAAGCGACCTGCCAGGTGGGCAGGCCCATCCGGCGCCAGACCGCGACCACCCGGTCCCGGTCGTCGAGCGAGACGCGCACCGCGTAGCGCTCGCGCACGTGCGCGTCGAACAGCTCGGCCTTGACCACGTCGTCGCGGCGCGTGTCCCCCGCCGCGCGCATCCACAGCTCGTCGTAGGGCACCTCGTGCGCCCGCAGCCAGGACTCGGTCTGCGGCCGGTGCTCCTCGCCGCGCCCCGACAGCAGCACGATCCGGTCCCCGCCGCGCCGGAAGGCGTACAGCGCGTGCCGCACCGGCTCGTTGAGCAGGTCCAGCTCGCAGCGCGAGAAGTCGTACGGGCCGCGGTCCCCGGTCAGGGCGAGCGTCCCGTCTATGTCGCACATCACGGCGGCGGGCAGCGCCGGGTCCGCGACGTACGGCCGTACCGCCGGCTGGTCGTTGAGCCACTCGGCGGTCAGCCGCCAGCCGCCCTTGCGGGCCTTCGCGTGCTTCTCGGCCAGGATCCGGATGATCTCCTCGCCGACCGGCCGCTCCCGCGCCGCGTCGCGGCGCAGGCACTCCTCGACGGGCACGTCGGTGAAGTCGTGCACGACGAAGGTGGCCCGGCCGGCCACGGCCGCCTTGAGCCGCTTGGGGATGTGCGAGGTCAGGTGGGTGTTGTCGACGACCACGTCGAATCCGTCCGCCACGGCCGCGGCGACCGCCGCGTCCTGGACGGCGAGCACGGTCTGCTCGTGCCGGTACGAACGGCCCCGCTCGGGGTCCGGCACGTCGAGCATGGCCCGCAGGTCGTCGAGGTTGACCCGGCGCATCCGGCCGGCCGCCTCGGCCTGGAGGGCGCGCGCGGCGGTGGTCTTGCCCGAGGCCGGCAGCCCCGTCATGACGTGGACCACGGGGAGTTCGGGCTCTTCGGACACGGTGTCAGTTCTCCTCGTCGGTGGTGAAGGGATCGGCCGTCTCGGGCCGTACGGCACGCCAGGTGACGAGCTCGGTGGTGCGGCCGTCCAGCCGCATGAACATGGCGCCGCGCAGCTCGCCGTCCCCGAGCTCGCGCACGGCCCGGGCGAAGGCGCCCCGGTCGTCCGCGAGGTGCTCGAAGCGCTCGTAGGCCTCGTCGATGGCCCGCTCCCGGCGCGCGAACTCCTCCTCCAGGCCCGTGATCACCTCGCGCACCCAGGTGTCGAACTCGTCGGGGACCTGTTCCAGCAGCGCGTCGAGGGGCCGGCCGCCCCGGGAGCGGATGCCCCCGAGCTCGGCGACCGAGAGTCCCAGGCCCTGGGCCAGGCGCTTGGCGGAGGTTCCGGCGAAGCGCTGGATGCCGTGGCTGCGCCAGACGTCCCGTTCGGTGACGCCGGTGAGCAGCTTGTGCAGGCGTACGTACTCGGAGAGCTTGGCCTTGGCGCGGACGCCGGAGGCGAACCGCAGGACGAAGCCCTCGGCGTCCATGCCGGTGGCGGAGCCGCCGCCGGGCAGGGTGTTCGACTCGGCGAGCGCCAGGAGTTCGGGCAGCGGCATGGCGGGCCACACCTTCACGACGGAGCCGATGCCCTCCCAGTGGACGGCGGCCTCGGCGAGCGGCACCTCGGCGCCGGCCGGGCCGAAGGCGGCGAGCAGGACGAGGTCCCGGCGGTCGCCGTAGTCGACGACGATCCGGTTCTGCGGGTACAGGATCTCGGCGAGGTAGGTGGTGCCGGGCACGAGGGCCGCGGTGTCGCGGGCGTCGAGGCGGCGCTGGGCCCAGGAGGCCTGGGAGCTGATGAAGGAGCCCTTGGAGGCGACGTGCCACCGGCCCGCGTAGTGGAAGACGACGGCGAGGCTGCCGTCGACCTTGTCGTACACCTCGAACGGCTCGTCGGGCAGGGCGGGCGCGTAGGGCTGGCCGGACTCGTGCTCGCCGACGTTGAAGAACTTCGGCAGCGGGAGCGCGACGACGGCTCCGGTGGCGTCGTCGGCGACGAGGCCGCGGCAGCGCGTGGTGACCTGGTTCCAGACCCGCTCGTACTGCGCGGTGCGCGTGTACGTGTAGATGGACAGCGGCAGTTCGGGGTGCCGCTTGCGGGTCACGTACCCGGCGTCGACGGCCTCCGCCAGTGCCTGTGCGGGCATCAGGTCATGGAGAGTCAGGTGGTCCTGGCTCATGGGTTCCTCCCGGTTCGAGATGGCTCATTCTCACGTGCGGGAGGGGCTGCCCGGTACTTAATTACGACTGGTCACGGGCCTGTAGCGGGGCTGTGACACGGCTCGTACGGGTGCGGGGGGCGCAGCTCGCCGGACCCGCGGACCGGCGCGGCGGCCGGTCACCCGGAACGCGGCCGGCACGGCCGGCGGGACAGCAGGAAGGCGGCGAAGGTGAGGGCCCAGGCGGCGACCGCGATCCACAGCAGCACCTCGCCCAGCGGGCGCAGCCAGGCGGGGCCGGTCACGGAGGCGGCGGTGAGGCAGGCGGTGGCGGTCATGCCGAGGGGGAAGACGGTGGACCAGCGGCGGATGTCGTAGCGCGGGCGGGGGCTGCGGACCTCGGCGGCGAGCAGGACGGCGTACCAGGCGAGGGAGAGCGCGAGCGCGGCCGGGGTGGCGGCGCGCAGGACCGCGTGGGCCGGGCCGGCGGCTCCGGCGGGCGAGGCGGTGAGCTTGGCGCCGGCCAGGGCGGTGATGGCCAGGGCGCCGCCCGCGACCCAGTGGTCGCCCGCGCCGCCGCACACCTCGCGGAAGTCGAAGCGCCGCAGGGCCAGCGCGTACAGGAGGACGCCCAGGCAGAAGCAGACGAGCGCGGCCCGGGCGAGCCATGCGAGGTGGTGGACGGTGGACAGGGCCGCTCCCAGGACGGCGAGTCCCTGGGTGGCGACGCAGACGAGGAAGACCACGCCGGGCATGCGGCGCCGCCAGTGCCGCAGGACGGCGAGGAGCAGCCAGGGCCAGATCAGGGCGGCCAGGACCAGCAGGGCGGCGGCCGCGTCCTGCCGGCCGAGCTGGGAGATCCGGGTGCCGAGCACGGTGGTGGCGGCGACGGCGCCGAGGGCGGCCGGGGTGTCGGCCTCGGCCCGGAAGCGGCCCCGGTCACCGGCGAGCCGGACGGTGAAGTCGGCGGCCAGCAGGAGCCAGAGCGCGGCGGAGGCGGCCAGTGCCGCGAGGGAGAGGAGGCCGTGGCCCGTCAGTTCCAGGCCGACGGACAGGATTCCGGCGGCCATGACGGCGCCGCCCGCCGCGGGTGGGAGTGCGGCCCACCAGCCCCGCAGTGGGCTCCGGCTGCGCATGGCCTCACAGTACGCCGCGGGTGCGGAACTGGACGCTGATGCGGGGGCCGACGGCGCGCGCCGTCTTGGGGACGGCGTGTTCCATGGTGCGCTGGCAGGAGCCCCCCATCACCACGAGGTCGCCGTGGCCGAGCGGGAGGCGCAGCAGGGTGGGGCCGCCGTCGCGGGGGCGCAGGACGAGGTCGCGGGGGTCTCCGACGGAGAGGATCGCCACGAGGGTGTCCTCGGTGGCGGAGCGGCCGTTGCGGTCGCCGTGCCAGGCGACGCTGTCGCGGCCGTCGCGGTAGAGGCAGAGCCCGGCGGTGACGAAGGGTTCGCCGAGTTCGGGTGCGTAGTACCGGCCGAGCGCGTCACGGGCCTCGGTGAGCACGGGGTGCGGGAGGGGGTCGCCGGCCCGGTAGAAGGCCAGCAGGCGGGGCACCTCCACCTCGCGCTCGTACATCTGCCGCCGCTCGGCGCGCCAGGGCACCTCGGCGGCGAGGTGTTCGAACAGCGCGTCGGCGCCGGCCAGCCACCCGGGGAGCCGGTCGACCCAGGCCCCGGCCCCCAGTGCCGTGCGCTCCACCGCCGTGAGGGGGCCGAGGCGGATCTCGTCGGTCTGGTCGAAGAGGGAGCCCTGGAGTGCGTGCATGGTTCGACCCTACTCCCCCATCCGAACAGGTGCTCGATTACCGGGAGTGTGAATCCCACCCCTCGGGATCTGGCGGGACGGGCCCCTGGAGGCGATCATGGGCGGGCGCCGGGCCACGGGCCGGGCGTGCCCGCCGCCGTCCCGGCTCCCCGCCCAGGAGGTACGTGTGTCCGTCGCGTCGAGTTGTGCGTCCGGGAGCGCCGAGGTCCCGCTCCTGGAGGAGACGATCGGGGACAACCTCGACCGCACCGTGCGGAGCTTCCCCGACCGGGACGCCCTCGTGGACGTGGCCGCCGGCCGCCGGTGGACGTACCGGGAGCTGGCCGCCGACGTGGACGCCCTCGCCCTCGGGCTGCTGGACCTCGGGATCGAGCGGGGGGACCGCGTGGGCATCTGGGCGCCCAACCGCGCGGAGTGGACGCTGGTGCAGTACGCCACCGCGAAGATCGGGGCCATCCTGGTCACGGTCAACCCGGCGTACCGCGCGCACGAGCTGGAGTACGTCCTCAACCAGTCCGGGACCAGGCTGCTGGTCGCGGCGGAGCGCTTCAGGAGCTCCGACTACGCGGGGATGATCGAGGAGGTCCGGCCGCGCTGCCCCGACCTGGAGTTCACGGTCCTGTTCGACGGGCCTCCGTGGGAGTCGCTGCTGGAGCGCGGCCGGCGGGCCGACCCGGCGGCGCTGGCGCGGGCGGGGGCCGGCCTGCACCCGGACGACCCGATCAACATCCAGTACACCTCCGGCACCACTGGCTTCCCCAAGGGCGCCACCCTCTCGCACCGCAACATCCTCAACAACGGCTTCTTCGTCGGAGAGCTGTGCGGCTACACCGAGGCGGACCGGGTGTGCGTACCGGTGCCCTTCTACCACTGCTTCGGCATGGTCATGGGGGCCCTGGCCTGTACGAGCCACGGCGCGGCCCTGGTGATCCCCGCGCCGGCCTTCGACCCGGCGGCCACCCTGGCGGCGGTGCAGGCCGAGGCCTGCACCTCCCTGTACGGGGTGCCCACCATGTTCATCGCCGAGCTGGCCGCCCCCGGCTTCGACGGGTACGACCTGTCGAGCCTGCGGACGGGGATCATGGCGGGCTCGCCCTGCCCGGTGGAGGTGATGAACGAGGTCATCGAGCGGATGGGGATGACCGAGGTGTCCATCTGCTACGGCATGACGGAGACCTCGCCCGTGTCCACGCAGACCCGCGCGGACGACTCGGTCGAGCGCCGGGTCTCCACCGTCGGCCGGGTGGGCCCGCACCTGGAGGTCAGGGTGGTCGACCCGCGGAGCGGCCGGACCGTCCCGCGCGGCACCCCCGGCGAGCTGTGCACCCGGGGCTACTCGGTGATGATCGGCTACTGGGGCGAGCCGGACAGGACCGCCGAGGCCGTGGACCGGGACGGCTGGATGCACACCGGCGACCTGGCCGTGATGGACGCGGACGGCTACCTGAGCATCACCGGCCGGATCAAGGACATGGTGATCCGGGGCGGCGAGAACCTCTACCCGCGCGAGATCGAGGAGTTCCTCCACGCCCACCCGGACGTCCTGGACGTCCAGGTCATCGGCGTCCCCGACCCGAAGTACGGGGAGGAGCTGATGGCCTGGGTGCGGATGCGGGAGGGGGCCGAGCCGCTCACCGCCGAGTCCGTGCGCGCGTACTGCGAGGGCCGGCTCGCCCACTTCAAGATCCCGCGCTACGTGCACGTGGTGGACGAGTTCCCCATGACCGTCACCGGCAAGATCCGCAAGGTCGAGATGCGCGCGATGGCCACCCGCCTGCTGGAGGAGTCCTCGTAGTGCTCCGTCAGGCGCGGTCGTCGGTACGGCCGATCCGCGCGAGGACGAGGACGGTGTCGTCGGTCGCCCCGTCGGGCAGCAGGGCCGCGAGGATCCGGTCGGCCTCCTCCTCCAGCGGCCCGGCGGCCCGGGCCAGTTCGGCGCGCAGGGCGTCGAGCCCCTCGTCGATGTCCTGGCCGCGCGCCTCGACGAGGCCGTCGGTGTACAGGGCGAGGACGGCCCCGTCGGGCAGTTCGGCCCCGGTGGTGCGAAAGGGGACGCCGCCGACCCCGAGGGGGACGCCGAGGACGCCGCCGAGGGTCTCGACGGTGCCGTCGGGGTGGCGCACCAGGGGCGGGGGGTGGCCCGCGTTGGCGATGCGGGCGCGGCCGGTGCGGGGGTCGTAGAGGACGTAGAGGCAGGTGGCCAGTTCGACGCCGGTGTCCCGGGCGGTGGTGTCGAGTTCGGCGAGCAGGGCCCCGGGGTCGGGGCTGTGGCGGGCCAGTGCCCGGGCGGTGATGCGCAGGCTGCCCATGGAGGCGGCGGCCGGCACCCCGTGTCCCATGACGTCGCCGACGACGAGCGCGACCCGGCCGTCGGGCAGGGCGATCACGTCGTACCAGTCGCCGCCGACCTCGGTGGCGCGGCTGCCCGGCAGGTAGCGGTGGGCGACGCTCACGTGCGCGGTCTCGTCCGGTGCCGTCGGCAGCAGGGCGCGCTGGAGGGTGAGGGAGATGTCCTGGACCCGGCTGTAGAGGCGGGCGTTGTCCAGGCACAGGGCGGCGCGCGAGGCGATCTCGCCGGCGAGGCCGAGGTCCTGTCCGGCGAAGGCGGGACGGGCGGCGGACCGGCCGAAGAGGGCGATGCCCTGGACGTGGCCGCGGGCGATGAGCGGGGCGACGAGGACGCAGGCCAGGCCGCTGTCGAGGATCTGCCGGGCGCGCCGGTTCCGGCCGACGGTCCGGGCGGTGAACTCGTTGACGGTGACGCAGACCGGGCGCCCGGTGCTCAGCATCCGGTGGATGCTGGAGCCCGGCGGGTACGTCACCCGGTCCAGCGAGGACAGCAGCTCGGCCGCGGGCGGCGGCAGGACGGTGCCGGCGGCGATCCGGCGGGTGATCAGGGGCAGGTCCGGGTCGAAGGCCTCGGACGGGTACATCCACTCGACCATCTCCACGACGGAGCCGTCGCAGAAGTCCGGCACGGTGGCGTCGACCAGCTCGCGGGCGGTGGTGTCCACGTCGAGGGTGGTGCCGATGCGGGCGCTGGCCCGGTCCAGCAGGGCCAGGCGCCGGCGCGCCGCGGTGGCCTCCAGCAGGGCCCGCTCCCGGTCGGTGACGTCGACGAGCAGACCGCCCACCCCGCGCCCCGTGCCGACCGCGCCGCTGAGGGGGAAGAGGCTGACGGAGCGCACCTGGTCCACGTCGGGGCGGCCGGCGGTGCGCATCCCGACCAGGACGCCGACCAGGGGGCGCCCCTCGTCGGCGACGGCGCGCAGCATCCGGCGGAACTCGCCGCCGTCGGTGGTGATCATGATCTCGCCGGTGTCGCGGCCCAGGTGGTCGGCGACGGGGATCCCGTCCATGTCGGCCAGCGCCTGGTTGAGGTGGACGTAGCGCAGTTCCTCGTCGAGCATGACCAGCCCGATGGGGCAGGTCTCGAAGAGGGCGTCCAGGAAGGCGAGGTTCGTCTTCACCCGGTCGAGCTCGTCGCCCCTGCTGGCCAGGGCCATGACCACCGTGCCGTCGTCGCGGTCGGCGGCGCCGGTCACCGGGAAGGCGCGGAAGCCGCAGTCGAAGACGGTGCCGTCGCGGTGCAGGACGGGCAGCCGGCCCCTCCAGTAGCCCAGGGCCCGGGCCCGCTCCACCAGCCGCTCGGCCGGGCCGGGGCCGTCGGCCGGCTCCGGGAAGAGGGCGGCCGCGGGGCGGGCCAGCGCGGCGGCGGCCTCGTACCCGAAGAGCTCCTGCGCGCCGGGGCCCCAGTACCGGACCCGGCCGGCCGGGTCGAGGCCGAGGACGGCGACGGGCACGTGCTCCAGCAGCGACCCGGGCTCGGAGCGGATCGGCCCGGCAGACGGCGCGCCCCCCGGCTGGTCCGACGGCACGAGTCGCCTCCTCTGCCCGGGGCACACCCAGTGGCCGCGTCCGCCCGGACGGGGGCGGAGGGCTCCCCTACATTCTGCGCGCCATCCCCCGGCGCGGCCCCCGGGACGCACGCCGACCGGGCCGGCCGACCGCTCGCGGGCGCTCCCCCGCGGCGGCCCGACGCACCCGGCCGTGCGGGGCACCGGGCCGGACGCCGGGCTGGCGCCGGGCCGGGCTAGGTAGTAGGCCTGGGCCCGCTGCCAGAAGGCGGTGGCGGTTTCCTTCTTCTCGTCGGCGTGGATCTCGCTGTAGGCGAGGCGGGAGTGATCGTCGACGGCGGTGTGGATGTAGCTGTAGCCCAGGCGGGGCCGTTTCCTGCGGCCGGCCTGGCGGCCCAGGGTCCTGTGGCCGCCGCCGTCGGGAATGTTGCCGAGCTTCTTGATGTCCACGTGGACGAGTTCGCCGGGCTTGTCGCGTTCGTAGCGGCGTATGACCCGGCCGGTGGCCCGGTCCAGGTGGGCGAGGCGGGCCAGCCGGTAGCGGGTCAGGACGCGGTGCACGGTCGAGGGTGCCAGGTTCAGCAGGTGGGCGATGCGGGCCGGGCCCACCGGCGGGCGAGGCGGACTTTGATGATCCGGCGTTCGGTTCGGGTCGCGGTCCGACGCGGACTGCGGTGGGGGCGGGAGGAGTGGTCGGCCATGCCGGCCTCGCCCAGGGCCCGGTAGCGGGCGGCCCACCGCTGGGCGGTGGTGGGCGAGACCTGGAAACGCTCGGCGGCCCGGCGCAGCGGCCAGCCGTCCTCGACCACGCAGCGGGCCAGGCGCAGACGTCCGGTCTCGGTCAGGGGTGCATTACGGTGGGGCACGAGGGCCTTTCTGGTCGCCGGGGTAGATGTCGCAATCCACACCAGGCCAGAAGGCCCTCACCCATTTCAAGATCCCTCAACCGAGACCTGCATCACCCGTCCACAACCTCCCTGGACAGAACACCTAGGCCTTCGAGAGGGGGGTGTTCGCGGTGGGGGTGCCGTCCGTGCCGGAGAGGGTCACCGCGTGGCGGACGCCGTCCGGGCCGAGGACCACGGCCTGCCAGGCGCTGCCGCCGCCCTCCTGGGGTATCGCGCGCAGGCCCTCGACCTTGCCGCCGGGGACGGCCGCGGCCGCCTTCTGCGCGGCCTGGTCGATCGGCAGCTGGGGCAGCGGGACGGGGGCCGCCGGGCCCTTCTTCGCGAAGTCCCCGCGCGCGCCGGCCCCGTCCCGGACCTTCGGCTTCTTCGGGTGGGGGCGCTCGCCCTCGGGGCCGCCGTGGCCGCCGCCGTGCCTGCCGCCGCCGTGGCCGCCGCCGTGATCGGGCTCGGACCAGGCCGTGCGGCCGCCCTTGGCCATCGGGTCGTGGTGGCCGTGGTGGTGGCCGGCGACCGCCACGGCCGCGGCCCCGCCGCCCACGATCACCGCGGCGGCCGCTCCGGCCACCGCCCAGCGCGCGCCGGCGCCACGGGGCACCACGCGGCCCAGGCGGCCCTTGCGCCGGGCCGCGCCGTCACCGGCGACGGCCTCGGTCTGCGGCTCGGGGTTCTGCTCGGGCTGCGGGAAGGACTCTGACATGGCGGGACTCCTCGGGAACCGCCGGGCACCGCACCCGGCTCGCCCCAGAGCCTGCCGAGGCGATGCTGAAGCCCACCTGAAGCCTGCTGAAGACCCCTTCAGCAAAGCGCCGGCCGGGCCTGAGACCCTGGTCGGCATGCGCGTACTGGTGGTGGAGGACGAACGGCGGCTCGCCGCTGCCCTGCAGCGGGGCCTCCAGTCCGAGGGCTTCTCCGTGGACGTGGCCCACGACGGCCCGCAGGGGCTGTGGATGGCCTGCGAGCACGACTACGACCTGATCGTGCTCGACATCATGCTGCCCGGCCTCAACGGCTACCGGGTCTGCGCCAGGCTCCGCGCGGCCGGCAACGAGTCCGGGATCCTGATGCTCACCGCGAAGGACGGCGAGTACGACGAGGCGGAGGCCCTGGACACCGGGGCCGACGACTTCCTCTCCAAGCCCTTCTCCTACCTGGTCCTGGTCGCCCGGCTGCGCGCGCTGGGCCGGCGCACCGGCCGCCGGGGCCCGCAGGCGCTCCGGGTCGGCGACCTCCTGCTGGACCCGGCCCGCCACCTGTGCTCGCGCGGGGACACGGAGATACGGCTGACGGCGAGGGAGTTCGCGGTGCTGGAGTACCTGGCCCGGCGGCCGGGCGAGGTGGTGCCCAAGCGGGAGATCCTGGAGCAGGTGTGGGACAGCGCCTTCGACGGCGATCCCAACGTCGTCGAGGTGCACGTCAGCGCGGTGCGCCGGAAGATCGACGCGCCCTTCGGCCGGTCCGCCCTGGAGACGGTGCGCGGCGTGGGATACCGGCTGGCGGCCGACGGTGGCTGAGACCGCGGCGGCGCGCGCACCGCGCGCCCTGGCACCGCTGCTGCGCCGGTGCCGGCCCCTGCTGCGCCGGCTGCGGCCCACCACCGTCCGCGCGCGGGCCACCGCGGGCGCCGTCGTCGTCGTGGCCGTGGCCCTGGCCCTGGCCTCGGTCGCGCTGCTGGGGCTGCTCAGGGCCGGCATGCTGCGCAACGCCGAGCGCGACGCCGAGGAGCAGGCCTCCGCCGTCGCGCAGCTCGCCTCCGGCGGCCGCCTCGACCGGATGCGGGCGCCGCTGCACGGCGCCGACTTCGTGCAGGTGGTCAACGCCCGCGGCCGGGTGCTGCGCGCGACCCCGAACCTGGCCGGCCTGCCGGCGCTCGGGCCCGCCGGGCCCCTGCGTCCGGGCACGGTCTTCCACACCTGGCGGATCCGCCCGCTCGGCGGCGAGCACCGGCAGCGGGTCGTCCAGGTCACCACCCAGACCCCCGACGGCCTGGTCGCCGTCTACGTGGGGACCTCGCTGCGGGACGTGGACGCGGCCGACGACACCACCACCGCCGCGCTCGTCGTCGGCGGGCCCCTGCTCCTGGCGCTCGTGGCGCTGGTGACCTGGCGGGTCACCGGCCGCGCCCTCGGGCCCGTCGAGGCGATCCGCGCGGAGGTCGCCGAGATCAGCGACCGCGACCTGCACCGCCGGGTCCCCGTGCCGGCCACCGGCGACGAAGTGGCCCGGCTGGCCCGGACGATGAACAGCACCCTGGACCGCCTGGAGTCCTCCGGGATCCGCCAGCGCCAGTTCATCGCCGACGCCTCCCACGAGCTGCGCAGCCCCCTCACCGTGCTGCGCACGCAGCTGGAGGTGGCCCTGGCGGTCCGCGACCCCGAGCTGTGGCCCGAGCTGATCGGCGGGGCGCTGGAGGACACCGACCGGCTGGAGCGGCTCTGCTCCGACCTGCTCCTGCTGGCCCGCATCGACGCGGCGCAGCCGGCCGCGTCCGTCCGGCTGGACCTGGGCGACCTGGTGCGGGACG
Source organism: Streptomyces sp. NPDC093801 (assembly GCF_040701585.1). NCBI lineage: Bacteria > Bacillati > Actinomycetota > Actinomycetes > Kitasatosporales > Streptomycetaceae > Streptomyces > Streptomyces sp. NPDC093801. The sequence continues at coordinate 11,269 of NZ_JBFBDP010000001.1, forward strand.
CCGTGGACGCCCGGCTGGGCGACCGGGTCCCCGTACGGGTGCGCGCGGAGGCCGGGGTCGTGGTGGAGGGCAGCGAGCTGTGGCTGACGCGGGTGGTGACCAACCTGCTGGACAACGCCCAGCGGTTCGCCGCCGGGCGGGTGGAGCTGACGCTGCGCGCCTCGGGACCGCCGCGGGCGCGGACCGCCGTCCTGGAGGTCCTCGACGACGGCCCCGGCATCCCGCCGGCCGACCGGGAGCGGGTCTTCGAGCGGTTCACCCGCCTCGACGACGCGCGCAGCCGCGACCACGGCGGCGCCGGTCTCGGGCTGGCCATCGCCCGCGACCTGGCCACCCATCACGGCGGCACCCTCGCGGCCGAGCACTCCCCGGGCGGCGCCCGCATGGTCCTGCGGCTGCCCGTCCTCCGGCCGCCGGCCGGAACGGACTGAGCGGCCACCCGGACCGGACCATCCTCCATTCCACAGCTGCCGCCCGCATGGCTGTTTCCACAAGCATCTGCAAGGCCGTGTACGAAACGGCCCTCGCGGATGCAGGATGCAACCATGAATGTACGCACTCAGGACGGCAGCGCCGGGGACGTGGATTACGGAGCCATCGGTTCCGGCTATGCCTCGTACCGGCGGCCCGACACCCGTATCGCGCGGTTCATCGCCGAGGCCCTGGGCGAGGCCCGGACGGTCCTCAACGTCGGCGCCGGCGCCGGATCGTACGAGAACGCGGCCCGCGAGGTCACCGCGGTCGAGCCCTCCCGGTCCATGCGCGACCAGCGCCCGGCCCGGCTGGCGCGGGCCGTCGACGCCGTCGCCGAGGACCTGCCCTTCGCGGACGGCGAGTTCGACGGGGCGATGACCCTGTTCAGCGTGCACCAGTGGAGCGACGTCACCAGGGGCCTGCGCGAGATGCGGCGCGTGACCCGGGGCCCGGTGGTCGTGCTCACCTGCGCCCCGCAGCTGGTGCGCGACTTCTGGCTCCACGAGTACGCCCCCGAGGTCCTGGACACCGAGGCCCGGCGCTACCCGCGCGTGGAGGACATCGCCGCCGCCCTCGGCGGCACGGGCACGGTCCACACCGTGCCGATCCCGCTGGACTGCACCGACGGCTTCAACGAGGCCTACTACGGGCGCCCCGAGATGCTCCTCGACCCGGCCGCCCGCCAGGCCTGCTCGGCGTGGAGCTTCGTCGACGACGGCGTGCGCGAGCGCTTCGACGGGAGCCTGCGCCGCGACCTGGAGTCGGGCGCCTGGGACGCCCGCCACGGCCACCTGCGCACGCAGGGCACGTACGAGGGCTCCCTGGTCCTGGTCCGCGCGACCCCTGGCCCCGCCTGACCGGACCCCGCCTGACCGGGCCGCGCCGGAGCCCGCGCCGCCCCTCCTGACGGGACCCTGACGCCTGCGGCCCGGGTCCATACGGATCGCTGACGGCCACCGCGCCCCGCCCTGCCGTTGAATGGAGCCCGGACACGGCCCGCCGGATCGCGGCGGGCCGAACGGCTGGGGAGGAGCGGTGGTGCGGCGACGCGTGGTGGTGGGCGTGAGCGGAAGCCCCGGAAGCCTGACGGCCCTGCACCGGGCCGCCGCCGAGGCCCGGTTGCGGGGCGCGGAGCTGTGGGCGGTGCTGGCCTGGCAGGCCCCGGGCGGGGGCCTGGGCAGCCGCACCTCCTGCGTGTGCTCCCCCTTCCCCGAGTGCCGGGCGGCGGCGGTCGAGCGGCTGCGCGAGGCGCTCGACGCGGCCTTCGGCCCGGGCGGTCCCGGGGTCACCCTGGCCGGGAGGGCGGTACGGGGCCTGCCGGGGGCCGCACTGGTCGACGCCGTCCGGGACGGGGACGACCTGCTGGTGGTGGGCGCCGGGCCGCGCGGGCGGCTGCTGGGCGGCCTGCGGCCGTCGGTGGCCCGGTACTGCCTGGCGCACGCGCCGTGCCCCGTCCTCACGGTGCCGCCGAGCCCGCTGGAGGCCGAACTGCGGGCCGTGCGGCGGCGCAACGCCTGGCACGTCCCGCTGGACGCGCGGGAGGCGGGGGCCTGATCCCCGTACGGCGCGGCGCAGGCGGAACCCGGTCGGCGATTGTCCGATTCGCGTCCCATCATCACGCGGAGGGCACGCTAGGATCACGGCGTGGTCACAGTCCGGTCCGCCCGCATGCCGCGGCCCCGCCCCCGCGCGGGTCTGCCGCACCTGCTCGGGCTGGTCCTGCTGCTCCTGGGCCTGGTCTGCGCGCACGGCGCCGGCGGCTCCCACAGCACCACCGACCACGCCACCCCACAGCACTCCGCCGCAACCCGTGCCGACACCGACCCGGCCGACACGGCCCTGACCCTCACGGCCGCGGCCGCCCCGGCCCACGCGACCCCGGCCCACAGGGCCAAGACCCACGCAGCCCTGGCGGTCACGGCCGCGGCCGACACGACGCCGACCCACTCGGCGAAGGCCCGCGCAGCCCTGGCCGGCACCACCCCGGCCGGCGCAGCCCCGGCCCACGCGGACCCGGCCCGTACGACCCGGGACGTCTCCGCGGCTCCCGCGGCGGGGGGCGTCGGGCGGCACGATCCGGCGCACCCGGTCCACGAGTGCGTGCCCCTGCCGCCCCGGGCGGCCTCCGCCGTCGACGCCCCGCCCGCCCCGGCGGCGCCCGTCGAAGGCTGCGTCACGGCCGGCGGCCCCGCCCCCCGCGGCGCCCTGCGCGCGGCCGGGCCGGCCGGCGACACCACCCCGGCCGTGAGCAGGAGCTCCGCCGTCCTGCGGGTGTAGACACCGGGATCCACGCCGCCGGCGACCCCGCGCGCACAGCCGCGCCCGGGAGCAGCCCCGCGATCCCCCGCCTCCCCCGCCCCTTCCGGGCCGGGGCGCGTCCGCCGCACGGAGGTACGGTGCCCACCCACCCCCACGCCCGCCCTTCTCGTCCCGTTCCAACCCGTTGTGCCGTCCTGCTCGTCGCGCTGCTCGGCGCGCTGCTGTGCGCGGCCCTGTCCTGCTCCTCCGCCGCGCACGCGCCCGTCGCGGACGGCTCACCGGCCGCTGGAGCCGCGCTCCAGTCCGAACCCACGGGTACTGCAGGACACCCGCACCCCGACCCGGCCCACGGCTTCGCCTGCTCCCCCTCCGACCCGGCCCCCTCCCTCCGGTCCGGCACCACCCCGACCCCCGGAGAGGCCCGGCCCCCGGCGGCTCCGGCGCACGTCGCGGCCGCCGCGCCGGCCACCGCCGGCGGGCCCGCCCGGGCCCGTTCCGGACGTTCCACTCTGGCCGTCGTCTGTCGGTGGCGGCTCTAGGCCGCTCCCGTGCGCCCGTTCGCAGAGGCCGACGCGGTCCCCGCGGGGAACTCGGCCCTGCCGCGGCACGACCCTTCCCGAGAGCGCCCACCGGCGCCCCACCAAACGAGAGCGGAACCATGCATTCTTCGGCCACCGACGTCACCCCGCCCGCCCGCACCACCCTCTCCGGCCTGGTTGGCAACACCCCCCTGCTGCGCGTGTCCGAGCCCCTGTCCCCGGCGGGGCGCGGCTTCTGGGCGAAGCTGGAGGGCTTCAACCCCGGCGGCATCAAGGACCGTCCCGGCCTGCACATGGTCGAGCGGGCCCGCGCCCGCGGGGACCTGCAGCCCGGCGCCCGCATCATCGAGTCCACCAGCGGAACCCTCGGCCTGGGCCTGGCCCTGGCCGGCATGGTCCACGGGCACCCCGTCACCCTGGTCACCGACCCCGGCCTGGAGCCCTCGATGACCCGGCTGCTGACGGCGTACGGGGCCCGGGTCGACGTCGTCTCCGATCCCCACCCCGCCGGCGGCTGGCAGCAGGCGCGCCGGGACCGCGTCACCGAACTGCTGGGCGAGCACCCCGGCTCCTGGTGCCCGGACCAGTACAACAACCCGGACAACACCACCGCCTACACCCCGCTGGCCCTCGAACTGGCCAACGAGCTCGGCCACATCGACGTCCTGGTGTGCAGCGTCGGCACCGGGGGCCACTCGGCGGGCGTCTCGCGCGTCCTGCGCCGGCTGTACCCCGGGCTGAAGGTGGTGGGCGTGGACACCGTCGGCTCCACCATCTTCGGCCAGCCCGCCCGCACCCGGCTGATGCGCGGCCTGGGCTCCAGCATCTACCCCCGCAACGTCGCCTACGAGCAGTTCTCCGAGGTGCACTGGGTCGCGCCGGGCGAGGCGGTGTGGACCTGCCGCCAGCTGGCCTCCTCCCACTACGCCACCGGCGGCTGGAGCGTCGGCGCGGTCGCCCTGGTCGCCGGGTGGCTGGCCCGCACCCTGCCCGCCGAGGCCCGGATCGCGGCCGTCTTCCCCGACGGACCCCAGCGCTACCTCGGCACCGTGTACGACGACGACTACTGCGCGGCCCACGGCCTGCTCGGCTCCCCGCCGCCGCCGGAGCCGGAGACCATCGGGCGGCTGGACGAGAAGGAGGTCACGCGCTGGACCCGCTGCGCCTCCGTGGTCGACCCGCTCACCCTGACGCGGGCGGGGGTGCCCGCCTGATGAAGGGCACTCTCGCACAGGTCCGCTCGTACGAGCGGAGCGTCCGGCTGCTGATGGTGAACCAGTTCACCATCAACCTCGGCTTCTACATGCTCATGCCCTACCTGGCCACCCACCTGGCCGGCCCGCTCGGGCTGGCGGGATGGACGGTCGGGCTGATCCTCGGCGTCCGCAACTTCAGCCAGCAGGGCATGTTCCTCATCGGCGGCACCCTGGCCGACCGGCTCGGCTACAAGCCGATGATCGTCGCCGGACTGGTCCTGCGCATCGCCGGCTTCGCCACGCTCGGCCTGGTGGACTCCGTGCCCGCGCTCCTCGCCGCCTCCGCCGCGACGGGTCTGGCCGGGGCACTGTTCAACCCGGCCAGCCGCGCCTACCTGGCGGCCGACGCGGGCGAGCGCCGCGTCGAGGCCTTCGCCCTGTTCAACGTGTTCTACCAGGCCGGGATCCTGCTGGGGCCGCTGGTGGGCATGGTGCTGACGGGCGTGGACTTCCGGGTCACCTGCCTGGTGGCGGCCGGGATCTTCGCGGTGCTGAGCCTCGTGCAGATCCGCGCCCTGCCCCGGCGGAGGGGCCCGGACTCCGCGGCGGAGCGCGCGCCGGGGGACCGGGAGGGCGTGCTGGCGCAGTGGCGCGGGATCCTGCGCAACCGCCCGTTCCTGCTGTTCTCCGTGGCCATGATCGGCTCGTACGTGATGAACTTCCAGGTGTACATGGCGCTGCCGCTGGAGGTCCGGCGGATCGGCGGCGAGGGCCGCTTCGGCACGGCGGCGGTGGCGGTGCTGTTCGCCGTCTCCGGGCTGAGCACGATCCTCTTCCAGACCCGGGTCACCGCCTGGTGCAAGGCCAGGATGGAGCCGGGCCGGGCCCTGGCCTGGGGGCTGCTGGCCATGGGCACGGCCTTCCTCCCGCTGCTGGCCGCCACGGCGCTGCCGGTACCGGACTCGGTGACGGGGACCCGGCTGCTGGCGGCGGTGCCCCCGGCCCTGTCGGCGCTGCTGCTGGCGGTGGGGACGATGATCGCCTACCCCTTCGAGATGGACACCATCGTCCGCCTCTCCGGGGACCGCCTGGTCGCGACGCACTACGGGCTGTACAACACCGTCTGCGGCGTGGGCATCGCGCTGGGGAACCTGCTCACGGGGGCGGCGCTGGACGCGGCCCGCGCGGCGGGGATGTCCGCTCTGCCCTGGCTGGCACTGTTCGCGCTCGGCCTCGGCTGCACGGCCGCCCTGTACGGGCTCCACCGGACGGGCCGTCTGGCGCCGCCCGCGCAGGGGGCGCGCACCCGGGAGGCCGTGGCCGCCTGAGGCCGCCGCCGTCCGAGGACGTGCCACACCCCGGCCGGCGGTGCGCGCCGGGGTGCAACACGACCGCCAAATGCCTTTAACACAGCGGTCGTTGTACCGTACATCCCGCCCGCTTAGCGTCGTCCTCATGTCCGAACTCCACCTCGCCGTCGCCCTCGACGGCGCCGGCTGGCACCCGGCGGCCTGGCGCGAGCCGGGTGCCCGGCCGGCGGAACTGTTCACGGCCCGCCACTGGGCCGGCCTGGTGGCCGAAGCCGAGGCGGGCCTGCTCGACTTCGTCACCTTCGAGGACGGCCTGGCCCTCCAGTCGTCCTCGGCGGTGACGCCCGACGAGCGCACCGACCGGGTCCGCGGGCGGCTGGACGCGGTGCTCACCGCCGCCCGGGTCGCCCCGCTGACCCGGCACGTCGGGCTGGTCCCGAGCGTGACGGCCACCCACACCGAGCCCTTCCACGTCTCGAAGGCCGTCGCCACCCTCGACTACGTCAGCCGGGGCCGGGCCGGCCTGCGCGTCCAGACCTCCGCGCTGCCGTACGAGGCCGCGCACTTCGGACGCCGGACCTTCCCGGTGCCGGTGGGCGAGCTGGCCGGGGAGGCCGCCGACCACGTGGAGGTGGTCCGCAGACTGTGGGACAGCTGGGAGGACGACGCCGAGATCCGCGACGTGGCCACGGGCCGGTTCGTCGACCGCGACAAGCTCCACCCCGTCGACTTCGCGGGGCGGCACTTCAGCGTCCGGGGGCCGTCGATCACCCCGCGCCCGCCCCAGGGGCAGCCACCGGTCACGGCCTCGGCGGGCACGGTGGCACCCGGGGCCGGAGCCGTCGACCTCGTGTACGTCACCCCGCGGGACGCGGACGAGGCCCGCGCCGCGGCGGCGGACGCCCGCGCGCCGCACGTCTTCGCCGACCTCACCGTGTTCCTGGACGCGGACGGGCCGGCGGCGGCCGCCCGCCGCGACCGCCTCGACGCGGCCGCGGGGCAGCCCGCCCCCACCGACGCGGCGGTGTTCACGGGGACCCCGGCCGCTCTCGCCGACCTGCTCCTGGAGTGGCGGGAGGCGGGCCTGACCGGCTTCCGGCTGCGGCCGGCCGTCCTCGCCCACGACCTCCCCCGCATCACCCGCGCCCTGGTGCCCGAACTCCAGCGGCGGGGCGCCTTCAGAACCGCGTACGCGGCCCCCACGCTGCGCGGGCTGCTGGGCCTGCAGCGCCCCGCCAACCGGTACGCCGCCGCCCCCTCGGCCTGACCCCGCACCCGGAAAGGACACGATGAGCGCCCAGCCGCCCAAGCAGATCCACCTCGCGGCCCACTTCCCCGGGGTCAACAACACCACCGTGTGGAGCGACCCGGCGGCCGGGAGCCACATCGAGTTCGACTCCTTCGTGCGCTTCGCGCGGACCGCGGAGCGCGCCCGGTTCGACTTCCTCTTCCTCGCCGAGGGGCTGCGCCTGCGCGAACAGGGCGGGAAGATCTACGACCTGGACGTGGTGGGACGGCCCGACACCTTCACCGTCCTCTCGGCCCTGGCCGCCGTCACCGACCGGATCGGCCTCACCGGCACCATCAACTCCACCTTCAACGAGCCCTACGAGGTGGCCCGCCAGTTCGCCACCCTCGACCACCTCTCCGGGGGCCGGGCCGCCTGGAACGTGGTCACCTCCTGGGACGCCTTCACCGGGGAGAACTTCCGGCGCGGCGGCTTCCTGCCCCGCGAGGACCGCTACACCCGGGCCCGGGAGTTCCTGGCCACCGCCACCGAGCTGTTCGACTCCTGGGACGGCACGGAGATCGCCGCCGACCCCGCCGCGGGCGTCTTCCTGCGCGACGCGCGGGCCGGGGCCTTCGCACACCGGGGGCGGCACTTCGACATCGAGGGCCGGTTCAACGTGCCGCGCGGCCCCCAGGGCCGGCCGGTGGTCTTCCAGGCCGGGGACTCCGACGAGGGCCGCGAGTTCGCCGCCGCCCGCGCCGACGCCGTCTTCGGCCGGTACGGGAGCCTGGAGGAGGGCCGGGCCTTCTACTCGGACGTCAAGCGCAGGCTGGCCGCATACGGGCGCACGCACGACCAGCTCAAGATCCTTCCGGCCGCCACCTTCGTCCTCGGGGACACCGACGCCGAGGCCCGCGAACTCGCCCACGAGGTGCGCCGCCTCCAGGTCAGCGGGGCCACCGCCCTCGCCCACCTGGAGCAGGTCTGGAACCGGGACCTCTCGGGGTACGACCCCGACGGGCCGCTGCCCGACGTCGACCCCGAGCCCGGCGAGAACACCGTCGCCCTGGGGCGGGCGAGCGTACGGATGTTCCGCGATCCCCTGGCCACCGCCCGGCAGTGGCGGGAGCTCGCCGAGGCCAAGAACCTCTCCATCCGCGAACTCGTCATCGAGACCACCGGCCGGCAGACCTTCGTCGGCTCCCCCGCCACGGTCGCCGCCGCGATCGACGGGCTGGTGCAGGCGGACGCCGCCGACGGATTCATCCTCGTCCCGCACCTGACCCCGGACGGGCTGGAGGGATTCGCCGACACCGTCGTCCCGCTGCTCCAGGAACGCGGGGTCTTCCGCACCGAGTACGCCGGCAGCACCCTGCGCGACCACCTCGGGCTCGCCGTACCGCAGGCCGGGGCTCCGTGAGCCGCCCGGCCGCCCGGCGCGCCACCCCCGGGGTTTCGGCCACAGCGTGCGGAGTGTCCGGCCGAGCCCCGACGATCTTGTCGCGGCCACCCCCCGCGGGTCGCTAGAACTGTTCCGCCGGGGACCGCGCCGGTTCCGCACCGCGAGGTCCCCGGCCCCGCTCCCCCGTCACCCGGCCCGCAAGGAGACCCGGCCATGTCCCGCATCCCCCTCGGGGTCCTCGACCTCATCCCGATCCCCTCCGGCTCCACCGCCGCCGACGCCCTGCACCACAGCATCGACCTGGCCCGGCAGACCGAGCGGTTCGGCTACGCCCGCTACTGGTTCGCCGAGCACCACCTCAACCCCGGTGTCGCGAGCAGCTCCCCGGCGGTGGTCCTGGCGCTGACCGCCTCCGCCACCACCTCGATCCGGATCGGCTCGGGCGCCGTACAGCTCGGCCACCGCACCGCGCTCTCCACGGTCGAGGAGTTCGGCCTGATCGACGCCCTCCACCCGGGCCGCCTCGACCTGGGCCTCGGCCGCTCGGCGGGGCCGCCGGCACCGCGCCCGGCCGGCTGGGAGCCCTTCGAGGGGTACACCCCGAACGGCCTGCGGATCCCGGCGCGGTTCTCGTTCGCCCCTCTGCTCGGCCACCCGAACGTGGCCCTCCACCAGAAGCTGCTGAACCTGCCCGGCGCCCGCCCCCAGGACTACGCGGAGCAGGTCGAGGACGTGCTCGCGCTGCTGCGCGGCGAGTACCGGTCCGCCGAGGGCATCGCGGCACGGGCCGTGCCCGGCGAGGGGGCGGACGTGGAGGTGTGGATCCTGGGCAGCAGCGGCGGGCAGAGCGCGGAGACCGCCGGCCGGCACGGACTGCGGTTCGCGGCGAACTACCACGTCACCCCGGCGACCGTGCTGGAGGCGGCGGAGGGCTACCGGGCCGCCTTCAAGCCGTCCGCCGCCCTGGACCGGCCGTACCTGAGCGTCTCCGCGGACGTCGTGGTGGCCCCGGACGACGACGAGGCGCGCGAGCTGGCCGCGGGGTACGCGCCCTGGGTGCGCAGCATCCGCACCGCCGAGGGGGCGATCCCCTTCCCCACCCCCGACGAGGCCCGCGCGCTGACCACCGACTGGTCGCAGGCCGACCACGCCCTGGTCGCCGACCGGGTGGAGACCCAGTTCGTGGGCTCGCCGCGGACCGTGGCCGACCACCTCGAACGCCTCCGGGAGGCCACCGGCGCCGACGAGCTGCTGATCACGACGATCACGCACGACCACGCCGACCGGGTCCGCTCGTACCGGCTGCTGGCGGAGGAATGGAGCCGCCGCTGACGGCGGACCGACCGCCGGTGCCGGGGCCGGACGTCCGTCACGGCGTACGGAGTACTACTCTGTGCGACGTGACGATGCAGAAGGGCGGCCCCGTGGACGTCGACGCGATGATCGAGGACCTCCGCACGCTCGTCGAGGTGGAGTCCCCCTCGCGCGACGTGGAGGCCCTGGCGGCGTCGGCGAAGGCCGTGGCCGGGATCATCGAGCACCGTCTGGGCGGCCAGGCCGTCCTGGTCGAGAGCGATGCCGGTCCGCACGTCCACTGGTCGGGCGGCGGCGAGCCCAGGGTCCTGGTCCTCGGCCACCACGACACGGTGTTCCCACTGGGCACCCTGGAGCGCCGCCCCTTCGCGGTCCGGGACGGCCGGGCGACCGGCCCCGGGGTGTTCGACATGCTGGGCGGCATCGTGCAGGCGGTCCACGGCCTGGCCTCGCTCCCCGACCGGTCGGGCGTCGAGATCCTGATGACCGCCGACGAGGAGGTCGGCTCCCGGTCCTCCCGGGCCCTCCTGGAGGAGCGCGCCCTCGCCTGCGGCGCCGTGCTGGTCCTGGAGGGCGCCGCCGACGGCGGGGGCCTCAAGACCGGGCGCAAGGGCTGCGGCGCCTTCCAGGTCTCCATCGCCGGCCGGGCCTCCCACGCCGGCCTGGAGCCGGCGGCCGGGGTCAACGCCCTGGTCGAGGCGGCCCACCAGGTCCTGGACATCGCGGGGTTCGGCCGTCCGGAGGCCGGTACGACGGTCACCCCGACCGTCGCGGCCGCGGGCACCCTGGAGAACGTCGTCCCCGCGGAGGCCACCGTCGTGGTCGACGTGCGCGTGGAGACGGAGGAGGAACGGGAGCGCGTCGAGTCCGCCTTCGCGGCGCTGTCCCCGCACCTGCCCGGGGCTCGGATCACCGTGGAGGGGTCCATCACCCGGCCCCCGATGCCCGAGTCGGCGGCTGCCGGGCTCTTCGCGGTGGCGCAGCGGCTGCTCCCCGGCATCGAGGCCCGGGCGGTGGGCGGCGGCAGCGACGGCAACTTCACGGCCGCACTGGGCGTTCCGACGCTGGACGGGCTCGGCGCGGTCGGCGGGGGCGCCCACGCCGACCACGAGTACGTGGAGATCGGGGCCATGGCCGAGCGGGCGCACCTCGTCGCGGGCCTGGTGGCCACGCTCCAGCGCCCCTGAACGACCCGGAACGCCGGGCCCGTCGTGGACGGGCCCGGCGTTCGCGTGCGGCGGCCGCCGGGTCAGACGCGGTCGGCCGCGATCAGGACGTACTGGAACGAGCCGTCCTTGTACGACTCGATGAACGCCTCCTCGATCCCGGTGACCAGGGAGGACGTGGCCCGCAGCTCCCAGTAGGGCAGGGTGTCGGGGGTCAGGTCGATCACGGCCTGGGGGACGAGGCGGTTGTCGGCCATGGCGCGCAGGTACTCGCGGCGGGAGTGGATGTTGCACTCGAAGTGGGCGTTGATCTGGGAGACCCACTTGGAGGGCTGGCCGTAACGCGGGTTCCAGCAGCCGGTGATGGTGACGTAGCGGCCGCCGACCGCGAGCACGCGGGAGTGCTCGGCCATGAGGTCGTGCAGGTCGACGTACATGCTCGACTCGTTGTTCCAGGAGCCGGCGGCCTGCCCTGTCTCGAAGGGCATGTCGAGCATGTTGCAGACGCGGGAGTGAACCGATTCCTCGATTCCCAGTTCGCGGGCGCGGTTGTTCCCGAAGTCGGCCTGCTTGGCGGAGAGCGTCACGCCCTCGACCTTGCAGCCGAAGCGCTGGTGGGCCATGACCATCGAACCGCCGCGGCCGCAGCCGGCGTCCACGAGCGTGTCGTCGCGCCCGATGGCGCCGAGGTGGTCCAGGAGGAGCTCGGCCTGGGCCGACTCCAGCCGGTGCAGTTCGGCGACCAGCTTCTTCTCGTATGCGCTGTCCGCGGTGTCCCCGAGGGCGGCGTGGTCGACGGCGCCGATGCCGTAGTGGTGGTGGTAAAGGCCGTCGACGTCGCCGAGGCGCAGGTTGACGGGCCTGGCCTCCTCGTTCCAGTAGCGGGCGATGTCGCCCTGGTAGGGCGTCGCCGGAGCGGGGATGAACGGGGTGGTGCTGACGGTGCTGGTCATGAAACAGGTCCCCTCGTTTACCAGAAATCGGGCAGTGTGTATCGGTAGGTGTTGGACGCGTGCCAGTAGTGGTTGCCGTCGACCCAGGCGGCCACGCCCTTGAGGAAGCGGGCCACGCGCGGGTCGGGGCAGGCCGCGGCGAGCGCGGCGGACTCGGCCTCGAACTCGTGCATGAGGTCGTTGTGGACCTCGACCGCCTTCAGGTAGGCCTCCTTGTCGGAGAGACCTTCCTTCTCGGCGATCACCACCGGCAGGTTCAGGTGCTTGCCGGGGCTCTTGAGTTCCTTCATGTAGGAGTAGAGGTCGTTGGAGAGGGTGGTGGCGTTGCCGGCGAGGGCGATGACCCGCTGCATGGCGGGCAGCGCGTGGAGCTCCGCCGGGAGTTCGTAGCCGCCGACGGTGTCGGTGATCGTGGGGCAGGGGCGGAAGTTGTTGAACTGGCGCATCGCCAGGTACTCCCACACCTCCGGGACGTACTCCGTCTCGTCCCAGGAGGCCTCGGCGAGGTACCCCAGGTGCAGCCGGGCCATGTCGTGCCGGAAGCGGTCGGCCTGGGACGGGGTGGCCGCCGCGGTGAAGTACTCCATGGCCGACCGGTAGGAGCGGCGGGCGGCGTCCGAGGAGAGCGACTCCTCCCACGCCGGCTGGTACTCCTTCGTCGTGTGGACCGGGTCGAGGGCCGTGTGCGCCAGGAGCAGCCGGCCGCCGACGTCGGGGGTGGTGGCCCCGTCCTCGCAGTAGGCGTCGTCGACGACGTTCTCGGCGACCATCAGCCGGGCCGCGAGCATCAGGTGGTCCATGGTGGGGGCGTCCGGGTGGCAGGCCACCATGTAGCGGCTCACGGAGAAGCCGTCGAACCGGTCCTCCCATTCCGGGGGGAAGGCCTGGACCTCGTCCACCGCCCACGCCTTGATGCGGCGGCTGAGCTCCTCCACCCGGACGGGGTCCGGCTCCGCCACCGGGTGGTGGTAGAGGCCCGGGATCGGCCGGGCGGCCGCCGGCTCCGGGGCGGCCGGGGGCTGCGGGGCGGCCGGGGGTTCCTCGCTGCGGGCCCAGTGCAGGCCCACCGTGCCCAGGCCGCTGGGACCGCGCAGGATCCGCAGCAGTGCGTCGGCCGCGTGCGCGCCCGCGGCGTTGCCGGGCAGCACGGCCACGGGCTCGGGTGCGGCGGCCTCCGCCACCGGGGCGGTGCCGAAGGGCCGTACCGGCCGGGTGGGCAGGACCCGCCCGGCGCCGACGGCCGGTCCGGCGGGTGCGTGGACGGGTGCGAGGGCGTCGGCGAGGGCCGGTGCCCCGAAGCGGGCCGCCGGGGCGGGTGGGCCCGGCTGCTGGGGGGAGGGCCCGGGGTCGGGCATCCGTAGCTCCTTGGTGTGGTGGGTGGGCCGTCCCGCGCCCCGGGCATGCTCGGTCGGCCCGGGACGGCCCGGGCTGTCGTGGCCGTCGCGGCCGTGGTGGTGCGGTGGCCCTAGTCGCGCTTGCGGGCGATCTGCACGTTCTCCAGCACGCCGAGCGCGTCGGGCACGAGGATGGCGGCGGAGTAGTAGGTGGAGACCAGGTAGGAGATGATCGACCGCTCGTCGATGCCCATGAAGCGCACGGACAGGCCGGGCTCGTACTCCTCGGGCAGGCCGGTCTGGCGCAGGCCGATGACGCCCTGGTTGTCCTCGCCGATGCGCATGGCGAGGATGGAGCTGGTGTTCTCCTTGGTGATCGGGATCTTGTTGCAGGGCAGGATCGGAACCCCGCGCCAGGCCGGGACCTGCTGTCCGCCGAGGTCGACGTGGTCCGGGTAGAGGCCGCGCGCGTTGAACTCGCGCCCGATCGCCGCGATCGTCCTGGGGTGGGCGAAGAGGAAGCGGGTGCCGCGGCGGCGGCAGAGCAGCTCGTCGAGGTCGTCCGGGGTGGGCGGGCCGGAGTGGGTCTGGATCCGCTGCTTGAAGTCGGCGTTGTGGAGCAGGCCGAACTCCCGGTTGTTGATCAGCTCGTGCTCCTGGCGCTCGCGCAGCGCCTCGATGGTGAGCCTGAGCTGCTCCTCGGTCTGGTTGTGCGGCCCGTTGTAGAGGTCGGCGACCCGGGTGTGGACCCGCAGGACGGTCTGGGCGACGGAGAGTTCGTACTCGCGCGGGTTGAGCTCGTAGTCGACGAAGGCGCCGGGCAGTTCGGCCTCGCCGGTGTGGCCGGCCGACATGGCGATCTCGGCCTCGCCGTGGCGGTTCTGCCGCTGGAGCGGGAGGGAGCTGAACTTGCGGATGTGCTCCTGGAGGTGGGGCGCCTGGGCCACGACGGCGGAGAACTCCGCGCGGGAGAGCGTGAGCAGGGTGCCGGGGGTGTCGGCGGTGGCGGTGTAGTCCCAGGTGGCGTCGGCGTCCAGCAGGGCGTTCTCGCCGAAGCGCTCGCCGTCGGCGAGGACGGCCACGGCGACCTCGTCGCCGTACTTGCCGACGGAGGTCTGGCTGATGCGGCCGTGCGCGATGAGGTGGATCTGGTCGGCGGGGGTGCCGCGTTCGACGAGGACCTCGCCGGCCCGGAAGTCGCGCTGGACGCAGCGGTCGGCGATCGCGGTGAGCACCTGGACGTCGTCGAAGCCGCGCAGGAGGGCCAGTTCGCCGAGCTCCCGGGGGATCACGCGGACGCTGGCGCCGTCCTGGACGAAGTCGATGGTGCCGTCGCCGACGGTGTAGCTGAGGCGGCGGTTGACCCGGTAGGTGCCGCCCTTGGTCTCGACCCAGGGGAGGGTCCGCAGCAGCCACCGGGAGGTGATCTCCTGCATCTGCGGGGCGGACTTGGTGGTGGTGGCAAGGTTGCGGGCCGCGGCCGTGCTCAGGCTCTGCTGCTGGGGGGGTTCCTGCAGCTGTGCTTCCGGGCTGGTGTCAATCGTCATCGGACGAGCTTCTCCTTCGGAAAACTGGAAAAAGAGGATGAATATCCGGGAATCCGTCCAGATCCTGAGGAACAGTAACGGCCGACTCGGCCGATCGACCGTGAAATGCCCGGGGCATTACTTCGATGCGGTGATCTTTCCGGATGGGATGTTTGAGGGCCCGACCAGCGGTTTTCGGTCTCCTGTGTACGAAAAAGGCCCCTCCCGTCGCGGTGGTTCCGCGGCGGGAGGGGCCGGCGACTGCCCGTGGGGGCGGTCGGTCAGGTGCGGTACGCGAAGTACGTCGCGTTCGGGTAGGACGCGAGGATGCTCGCGAGCGACTTCCGGTACGTGTTGGTGGAGTGGTACGTCAGGTAAGGCATTCCGGCCTTGCTGCGGTACGTCACCATCATGGAGTGGTCCTTGGACCCGTCCCGGTTGAAGTCCGCCTGCAGGATGTCGCCGACGTCCAGCTGGTAGACGTTGGCCAGGTTGGCGGCCCGCTGGTTGGACAGCGTGAACCAGGCCCACTCGTTGGCGCCGACCCACGAGTCGGACTGCTTGGCGCCGTCGTACCACCAGTTGCGGTAGTCGGTCGAGGTGCCCGGTACCGGCTTCCATCCACCCGCGTTCAGTGCCTGGCTGATGAAGTTGGTGCAGTCGCCGCCGTTGCCGCTGAACTTGCGGTACGCCGGGTTGTAATTGCTCCAGTACTTCTCCGCGTACTGCGCCATGGCGGTGTAGTTGTACGCACCGCCGGTCAGCGTCTTGGGCTTGGCCGTCGCCGGGTACTTGGTGGACGCGGGCGTGCCGTCCGGGTACTGGTTGCCGTCGTCCTTGACGACGGCCGCCTTGGCGGCGACGGGCTCGTTGACCGCTACGGGGCCGTTCTCCTGGGACTTGATCGTCTGGAGCTCCCAGTCACCGCCCTTCTTGCTGGTGAGGGTGAGCTCGTAGCGCGTCTTGAAGTCGGTGTTCGACGGCTCGTCGCCGTGCACCTTCTTGTAGGTGAGCGTGGTCTGCTCGGTGATCTGGACGGTCGCCTTGTCGCCGGTCACCGTGGCGCGGTCGACCGTGACCTTGGTGTCGGCGCCGCTGTAGACCTCGCCCAGCTGCGCCAGGCGCGTCTTGCGCTCGCGCAGCGACTGGATCGCCGCGGCCTCGTCCTTCCTCAGCCCGTCCGACACGCGGGCCTTCTTCTTGCCCCCCTGGCCGTGGCCGTGGCGCACGGTCTGGCCGTCCACCAGCGCCTGGGTGCGCTGCGAGAGCACGTCGTCCGCGAGGCGGGCGAAGGTCTCGGTGGTGGCCTTGTCGGCCTCGACGGGCCCGGAGACGGCGTTTGCCGAGTAGGCGAAGAAGCCTCCGGACGCCACGGCCACGGTCAGGGCCGCGATGGCGGCGGGCCTGAACCTCTTAGGTATCACTGTTTTCCCCTTGTCACCCGGTCCACACGGACCGGGAGGACGGAATTTTCGCACAACTAGGCGACTGATTCGGCGCGTTCCGCTTTGTCACCCGATGCCCGGTAGGAGCAGGCCGCCAGCGCAGCCGTGCGACTCCGCTTCGTCACCGGGGAGGGCCCGCGGGCCGCGGGGGCGGCGCGCGGTGACCACCCCGACCGGCTCACAGCAAATGCATCTAGGGTGTCCCGGAAAGCACGGAAGAGGGAGCATCCGCAGTGGCCAGGCAGGATACGGGCGGAAGAGGGCGGTCTCGGGGCGGACGCACGCCCTCGGACGCGGCCGGAGCGGCGTCCCAGGGCCGCCTGGGCGGATCGGGGGCGCGCCGGCGCCCCCGCGCGGGAGCGGGCCGGCTGCGGGCGCTCGCGCCGGTCCTGGCGCGGGTCCTGGCGCCCGCCGTCGCACGCGTGCGGCCGCTGCCGGCGCGGATCCGGCCGCTGCTGCGGCGGATGCTGCCGCTGCTGCGGCGGATGCGGCCGGCCTACCCGAGACCCGGCCGCAGCGGCTGGCGCCGCTGGATACCCTCCTGGCGCCAGTGGCTGGGCGCCTGCCTGTACCTGTTCACGGGCGTCGCGGCCTTCGTCGGCATCGCGTACGCCACGACGGACATACCCGACGACCTCAACTCTTTCGCCACACAACAGGACAACGTCTACTACTGGGCCGACGGCTCCACCATGGCCCGGACCGGCTGGGTCAGCCGGCAGGAGATGCCGCTGGACAAGGTGCCCCCCAAGGTCCAGGGAGCCGTGCTCGCGGCGGAGAACGCCAGCTTCTACACGGACCCCGGAGTCTCCCCCTCCGGGTTCCTGCGCGCCGTGCGCGCCGCCCTCACGGGCGGCGAGACCCAGGGCGGGTCGACCATCACCCAGCAGTACGTGAAGAACGCCTACCTGAACCAGGACCGCACGCTCTCCCGGAAGTTCACCGAGATCCTGCTGGCCCTGAAGCTGGACAACCAGACGGGCAAGAAGCAGATCCTCCAGGACTACCTCAACACCAGCTGGTTCGGGCGCGGCACCTACGGCATCCAGCGCGCCTCCCAGGCGTACTACGGCAAGGACGTCTCGAAGCTCGACCCGAGCGAGGGCGCCTTCCTCGCCTCCCTCCTCAAGGGAGCCGGACTGTACGACCCCGCGCTCGGCGAGGAGAACCACAAGCGGGCCGTGGAGCGCTGGAGCTGGATCCTGGACCGCATGGTCGACACCGGGCAGCTCACGGCCGCGGAGCGGGCCACGTACACGAAGTTCCCGGAGCCCACCGGCCCCGGCACGGCCGGCACGCCCGGCGCGCAGAACGGCTACCTGGTGGAGCTGGCCAAGGCCTACGCGATCAAGGCCGGGCACATCAAGGACGCCGACTTCGACCTCGGCGGCTACCAGGTCTACACGACCTTCGACCAGTCCCGCATGGCCGCGCTGACGGACGCCGTGCAGAAGGCGCAGAAGGACTTCGACGCGGAGAAGCGGCCCGGTACCGACACGCACGCGAAGATCGGCGCCGCGAGCGTCGCCCCGGACGGGCGGCTGCTCGCCGTGTACGGCGGCCCCGACTACCTCAAGCAGGGGTTCAACCAGGCGAACTCGACCACGATCCCGGTCGGGACGGCGTTCACCCCGCTCGTCTACGCCGCCGCACTGGAGGAGGGGGTGGTGCGCACGCGCGGCAAGGACCGCACGCCCGTCACCCCGGCCACCGTGTACGACGGCAACGACCAGGTGACCGTGCAGACGCCGGAGGGGCCGTACTGGGACCGCAGCGGCAAGGTGGTCAAGGGCCGCAACGACGGGAACAAGAGCTGGGGGCAGGTGACCCTCCAGCAGGCCGTCGCCAACTCCGTCAACACCCCGATGCTCCAGCTCGGGCTCGACGTCGGGCTCGACCGGGTGGAGGCCTTCGCGGGGAAGGCGGGCCTGCTGCCGTCGAGCCTCGGCACGCGGATCCCGACGTTCTCGCTCGGGGAGAACTCCAAACCCAGCGCGATCCGCATGGCCGGCGCCTACGCGACCTTCGCGGCCGACGGCATGCACACCGACCCCTACTCGGTGCGCTCGGTCTCCCGCAACGGCGCCGCGGTGCCGCTGGAGGCGGCTCCGAAGCCGGTCCGGGCGATGTCGGCGAAGACGGCCCGCTCGGTGACGGAGGCCCTGCGCGGCGCCGTCACCGACGGTTCGGCGAAGGCGGCGGCCAAGGCGCACCCCGGCGCCGCGGGCAAGACCGGGACCACGGCGGCGAACACGGCGGGCTGGTTCGTGGCGAACACCGAGAAGGAGTCCACGGCGGTCGTGGTCTACCGGATGGCGCTGACCGACCTGATCGCACAGCCGCTGACCGGGCTGGGCGGGGACGCCCCGGGCACGCCGGGCAGCGACCGGGCGGTGCGGCTGTGGGCGGACTACATCAAGGCGGTGAAGTAGACCGGGGGCGGGGCCGGAGGCGACTGCGGCCCCGCCCCCGGTCTACTCACTTGACCAGCGTGTTCCAGTCGGGCGCCTGGGCGGGGTCCAGCATGCGCAGCTGGGCCAGGACCTTGGGGTCCTGGGCGTCGAGCCAGTCCGACAGCTCCTTGAAGGACACGCAGCGGACGTCCGAGCGCGGGCAGACGTTGCGCATCACGTCCTCGACGGCCTGCATGTAGATGCCGCCGTTCCAGTCCTCGAAGTGGTTGCCGATGAACATGGGCGCCCGGCTGCCGTTGTAGACGCGGTTGAAGCCGTTCATGTAGGAGCCGCGGGTCTGCGCCTCCCAGCCCGCGTACTTCGACGGGTCGCCCTTGGTGCTGTCGCCGGACTGGTTGTAGAGGAAGTTGAAGTCCATGGAGAGGACCTGCAGCTCCTTGCCCTGGAGGGGCACGAGCTGGAGGGGGAAGTTCCAGATGCCGTTCATCTTGGACGGCCACAGCTGGAAGTCGCCCGAGGAGCTCGCGTCGTAGCGCCAGCCGTACGGCTTGATCGCGGTCAGCAGGTTCTTCTGGCCCTCCAGGCAGGGCGCGCGGCCGCCGACGACCTCGCGGTCCGGGTCGAAGGGCAGGGGCGCCTCATTGGTGAAGCCGGTGTTCGTCTTCCAGTTCTTGACGAACGCGTACGTCTGGTCGATCTCGCTCTTCCACTCGTCGACGCTCCAGTCCTGGCCGCCCTTGGCGCCGCAGAAGTGGCCGTTGAAGTGGGACCCGATCTCGTTGCCGTCGGTCCAGGCGCCGCGGAGCTGGCCCAGGGTGGACTTCACGTGCGGGACGGTCGGGTAGGAGATGGCGGCCGCGCCCTGGCCGTGCTGCGGGGGGTGGTAGAGCATCTTCTTGCCGTCGGGCAGGAGGTAGATGCCCGTGAGGAAGAAGGTCATGTGGGCGTTGCTGTCCTTGGCCACCTTCCGGAAGTGCGAGAAGAGGTGGTCGTCGCCTTCCAGGGCGCCGTCCCAGGAGAAGACCACGAACTGCGGCGGCTTCTCGCCGGGCTTGAGCTTCTCGGGCTTGAGCTGGTTCGGCTGCGGCCCGGTGTAGGAGGTGGAGCCGTCGCCCAGCACTTTGACCTTGCCGTCCCACGGCTCCTCCGCGCCCTTCGCGGCTGCGGCCGCCTCGGCCGCGCTCTCCGAGGCCGCGAGCTTCGCGTCGCGCCGCGCGGCCCCCGGGTCGCCGCCCAGGGTGAAGGCGTACGCCGTGGCCGCGGCCCCGGCGACGGCCACGACGGCCACGGCTATGCCCAGGCGCTTGCGGCTGCGTGCCTTGCGCTGGAGCTTGCGGGCACTCCGGGACTCCGTCCGGTTGCCCGGAACGGTGTCGGTGTCGGCCATGCCTGTCGTCCCCCCTGATCACCGCAGCCGGGCCGCCGCGCGTGGATGGTTCGTACGAATATAGAACTTGTCGGCACTCTTCCCGCACCCCGGACCCCCCTATTCCGCTGGTTCACAGCCGCCTCACAGCCCGTCCCTGCGGCGTTCACCACGGCCGTCCCCGGGTAGGCGCCGGGCGTGGCCTACGTGACCGCCGGCAAGGAGTACTCCCGGGACAGCCGGTACCTGACGACACGGATCACCGCCGACGGGCGGGACGGGTACCGTGTGGAGCCCGGGCGCTACCGCCTGGTGGTCAGCCGGGCCTGCCCCTGGGCGAACCGGGCGATCATCGTACGGCGGCTCCTCGGGCTGGAGGAGGCCCTCCCCATGGCGGTGGCCGGACCGGTCCACGACGAGCGCAGCTGGAGCTTCGGCCTCGACCCCGGCGGACGCGACCCCGTGCTCGGAATCGAGCGGCTCCGGGAGGCCTACCTCGCCCGCGACCCCGGTTACGACCGGGGGATCACGGTGCCGGCGATCGTCGACGTCCCGACCGGCGAGGTGGTCACGAACGACGTCCCGCGGATCACCCTCGACCTGTCGCTCCAGTGGACCGCCCACCACCGCGCGGGCGCCCCGGCGCTCTACCCGCGGGAGCTGCGGCCGCAGATCGACACCGTGAACGAGATGGTCTACCGGGACGTGAACAACGGCGTCTACCGGGCCGGGTTCGCCGGCTCCCAGGAGGCGTACGAAGAGGCGTACCGGCGGCTCTTCGACCGGCTCGACCGGCTCTCCGAGCGGCTGGAGCGGTCCCGCTACCTCGTCGGTGAGACGATCACGGAGGCGGACGTGCGGCTGTTCACCACGCTCGTGCGCTTCGACGCCGTCTACCACGGCCACTTCAAGTGCAACCGGCAGAAGCTGACCGAGATGCCGGTGCTGTGGGCGTACGCCCGGGACCTCTTCCAGACGCCCGGCTTCGGCGACACCGTCGACTTCGACCACGTCAAACGGCACTACCACCTCGTGCACACGGACATCAATCCGACCGGCATCGTGCCGGCCGGACCCGACGCGCGCGGCTGGCTCGCGCCGCACGGCCGGGCCGCCCTGGGCGGCCGCCCGTTCGGCGACGGCACCGCCCCCGGCCCCGTACCGCCCTCGGAGGCGGTGCCGCCCGCCCACAACCCGCTGGGCTGAACGCGCAGTTCCGCCGGGTGTTTGCAGATGGTTTGCCCTCATACGGGGTGGGCAGCCGCGCTGGTACGGGCGCGAGGTGCCCGGGACGGAGGACCGAGATGTCGACAAGCACACTCATAGCCGTCGTGGTGGCCGCGGTGATCGTGGTCCTCGCCATCACCGTGACCCTGGCGCTGCTCGCGCGCCGGCGCCACCTGCGCCGCCGCTTCGGGCCCGAGTACGAGCGCGCGGTCGACGAGAAGGGCGGCGTCCTCGCCGCCGAACGCGACCTGCGGGCCCGCGAGGCCCGGCACGACGAACTCGACATCAGGGAACTGCCCCCCGAACGGCGGCGCCAGTTCGCCGACCGGTGGAGCGAGGTCCAGGTGCACTTCGTGGACCGGCCCGCGGGATCGGTCGACGAGGCCGACGACCTGGTGGCGAAGCTGATGAGGGAACGCGGCTACCCGACGGACGGGTACCGAGGAGCCGTCCGCGACCTGTCGGTCGAACACGGGCGGACGCTGGAGCACTACCGGACGGCGCACGAGGTGAGGTCGCGCAGCGCGGACGGGCAGGCGACCACGGAGGAACTGCGCGCGGCGATGGTGCACTACCGCGCCCTGTTCGACGAACTGCTGACGGATCAGAGGAGTCGGTGACATGGGCACCCACGA
The DNA here is from genome assembly GCF_040701585.1 of Streptomyces sp. NPDC093801. Lineage (NCBI taxonomy): Bacteria > Bacillati > Actinomycetota > Actinomycetes > Kitasatosporales > Streptomycetaceae > Streptomyces > Streptomyces sp. NPDC093801. The sequence goes on from NZ_JBFBDP010000001.1 coordinate 33,060, forward strand.
CGGGATGCAGCGGGGCGCAGCCCCCCTGACCACGGAGGACCTGGCAGGCCCGGGCACCGGGCGCACGGGCACGGGGCCCCCGGTCTACCCGGGCGAGGCGACCGGGGAGACGCTGTCCGGCGGCTCCGCCGCCGACCGGGACGAACAGGACGAGCGGACCGGGGCCGGCCGGACGGACGGGGTGTCGCACGACCTGTCGCACGGCGTTTCCCCGGACGGATCCGGGGACGGGTCCGAGGAGGGATCCGGGGAGGGTAGGACGGCCGGACGGCTTCCCGGCGAGCCGCGGGAAGGGCGGGAAGGGACCGGAACCGCGGCCGACGGCGGCGACGGCCAGCCGCTGCTCGCCACTGGGGACGCCGAGCGGTACCGGACGGCCTGGGGCGAGATCCAGGGCCGTTTCGTCGACGACCCGAGGGAGGCCGTCACCTCGGCGGACACCCTGGTGGCCGAGGTCATGCAGAGCCTCGCGGGCACCTTCGCCTCGCACAAACAGGAGCTGGAGGGGCAGTGGCAGCGCGGGGACGACGTGGCGACCGAGGACCTCCGCCAGGCCCTCCAGCACTACCGCTCGTTCTTCAACCGCCTGCTGAACGCCTGAACGCCCCGTCCGCGCGGGTGCCGCCGGCCTCCGGGCCGGCGGCACCCGCGCGTCCGGCTAGACGCCCGGGATCTGGCGGGCCCTGAAGGCCGCGCGCACGGCGGCCGCCGCGTCCGCGCCGTACATGCGCTCCGCGGTCGCGACGGTCGTCAGCGCGGCGTCCCGGAAGTCGGTGTCCGGGCGGAAGCCGAACTGGGCATTGACGATGATCCGGCCGGCCGTGCGGGCACCGAGCGCCTGCCGGATGTCGAACAGCGCCCGGGACCAGATCTCCCCGTCCGCGTGGACCTCGCCGACGCGGTCGGCGTAGACCTTGTTCCCGTCGACGCGCCGCAGGCAGTGCGGGGCCGCGCTGTACTCGACCGAGTCCCAGTCGCCGACGCAGGCCAGGTCGGTGCGGCGCGGCCAGCCTTGGGCCTCGTCCGCGTAGTCGCCGACGGAGACGGCCAGGTAGTCGCCGAAGGCCTCGCCGATCGCTCCGGCCTCCGGGGAGGTGCCGAAGCCGGGGACCTGGGCGTTGTGCACGGCGTGCCCGTACTCGTGGACGATGACCTCGGCGTCCTCGGCGTCGTCCACGCCGCCCTTGCCGAAGCGAATCTCGGCCTTCTTGTCGGAGAAGAAGGAGTTGTCGGCGCCCCACTGGTTGATCCGGACGGGCTGCACGCGGTCGTTGGCGCCGGGCAGGTCGCCGCCGAAGCCCAGGCTCTGCAGGTACTCCTGCGCCGTGTCGACCCAGAAGTAGGCCATGACCTGCTCGAACTGGTCGTCATTGCGGCTGTACGAGCCCACGTCCGCGAGCCGCGCCGCGCCGCCGGTCTCCGACCGCACGGCAGCCCACTTCCCGGAGAGGGAGCCGCTGCCGTCGAGGTTGCGCAGCGCGGCCAGGGTGTACGCGGATTCGGGGACGGCGGCGTTGCCGTCCTTGCCGTCGGTCAGCGTCTGGTCGCCGGAGGACTGGACGGGGTTGACCATGAAGATCCGCGCCCGGGGCAGGGCGGAGCCGGCCGCGCCGGCGCCCGCGGACTGCGCGGAGACCGGGCCGGCGAGGGTGAGCGTGGCCACGGCGGCGGTGGCCGCGGCGACGAGGCCGCGGGATATGCGGCGAGCCATACAGATCCTCCTGGGACGGGGGGTGGGGAGGTGTGTGCGTGGTGCGGCCGTGATCCTTGCGCACGCGGCCCCCGTTTGACCAGGCCCGGGACACCCCCGGATGCGGTCCGCCGGAAATCCTCCGGTCCGCGCCGGCCTCGCCCGGCCGGCGCGGGCTTCCCTCGGAACGGACCCCGCACGGGACGCGTCCGCATCCGCACGAGCGGCGCGAATTCGCCACTCCGGGTTGCATGTGCAGCCGATTATGGCGAGATCACCTCTTGGATGATTAACTGTCCCCACCCAGGCCCCAGCGGCCTGATTCCGTGTCCGGATCCAGTCGCCCCGCCGGGGCGGCGCTTGGTTGACTGGCACGCACCGGCCCCGGACGGACGAGCGGCTCTCTCCGCCCCGGGATCACCGGACCGAGGCCCCTGCGCGCCGATCGCGGTGTTCGACTCGCAGGGGCCCCAAGCCGTTCCCGTGACGGGCTCGGATGCGAGGAGTGGGCATGGCGGTCGTCGTCGTAGAGCACGGTTCCGCGGAGGCGGCGCCCGCCGTGTGCGAGGTGCTCGCCTCGGCGGGCCTGACCGCGCGCAGGGTCCTGCTCGCGGACGACGCCGCGGCCGCGGCCTCCGACCTCGGCGGCGCGGAGGGCCTGATCGTGCTGGGCGGGCCCGGGTCCCCGGGGTCCGGCCGGACCCTCTCCCCGGACCGCGCGCTCGTACGGGAGGCGCTGGCCGCCGGGGTTCCCGTCCTCGCCCTGGGCACCGGGGCGCGGCTCCTCGCGGAGGAGGGGGCTCCGGCCGGGGCACCCGACGGCGGGCCCGGCGCCGGCCGGACGGTACGGCTCACCCCGGCCGCCGGCACCGACCCGGTCTTCGCCGGGGCCGGCCCGCCCTCCCCGGAACTGCGGCCGGCCGCCGAACCGCTGGAGCTGCCGGCCGGCACGGTGGTCCTGGCCACCTGCGCGGGCTACCCCGAGCAGGCCTTCCGGGTCGGGGCCGGCGGGTGGGGGGTGCGCTGCCTCCCCCAGGGGCCCGACGCGGTAGACGCGTGGGCCGGCCGGATCCTGGGCCGGTTCGCGGCGCTCGTCGCCACCCGCTCCGCACACACGGCGACCCGCGCCTTCTTCACCCGCCGGGCCGACGACTGGGAGGAGCGGTTCGCCCACCAGACCCCGGCGTACGAGGCGGCCGTCGCCCGGATGCGCCTCTCCCCCGGCGGGCTCGCACTGGACCTGGGCTGCGGCACCGGCCGGGCCATGCCCGCCCTGCGCGCCCAGGTGGGACCCTCGGGGCAGGTCCTGGGCATCGACCTCACCCCGGCCATGCTGGCGGCCGCGGCCCGGCACGGCCGCACCCGCCACGGCCTGCTGCTGGCCGCCGACTGCACCCGCCTGCCGCTGGCCGGCGCATCGGTGCGGGGGGTGTTCTCGGCGGGCCTCCTCAACCACCTGCCCGACCCGTACGCCGCCCTGCGCGAATGGGCCCGCGTCACCGCACCGGACGGGGTGCTGCTCCTCTTCCACCCCTCCGGCCACGCCGAACGCGCCGCCCGCCACGGCCGCCCGCTCGACCCCGCCGACCCCCTCGCCGCGCGCAACCTCGGCCCCGCGCTCACCGCCACGGGCTGGCACCTGGACACGTACGAGGACGCCCCCCACCACTTCCTGGCCCGCGCCGTCCCGCGCGGCTGACACCCGCGCGGGGGCGGGCCGCGCACGAGATGCCCGGCCCCCCCGGGGGGAAGGTGAGGGGGCCGGGCGGGACCGCGGGGGTCGTGGATCGGGGGGAAGACCACGACGCGCCCCGCGGGCCCGCCCTGCGTCTGCCCCGCCCACGACCCCCGAACCCTGCCCGACCGCAACCGTCCGCGCCCGGTGGGGTGCGGCCCGCGTCCCCGGCACGGCGGGCCCGGCCCTCACGGCGCGGTCCCCTCACGGGGCGGTCTCAGTGGCCGAGGGCCTCCTTGAGCTCCGCCTTGTCCATCTGGGAGCGGCCCTTGATGTTCCGCTGCCTGGCCTCGTTGTAGAGCTGGTCCCTGGTCGGCCCCTGCGCGCCGCTGTGCGACCGCTGTCCGCCTCGCCTGGACGAGGACATGTCCTCGATGGACGACCTGCTGGCCGTCTTCGACTCGCCGGAGCGGGCGCGTTCCTTGTTCACCGTCCGGGCGGCGATCTCCTCGGCCCGCTTCTCGGACTCACCGCGGTCGAGCGCCGAGTCCTTGATGTGCTCGTACTGCCGCTCCCGCTTCGGGGAGGAGCCACGGGGCATGGCCCTCTCCTTTCCTTTCCTCGGGGGACGGGCCGGCCCGCGCCGGCCGTGTGCGGCGCCTACCCCGTCCGGGCGCACTCATGTTCACGTCCCCCGGGCGGACGACGGACGCCCGCCCGCCCGGCATGGGTCCGCGGATCCGGGGAAGAAGCCCGCGTCCGAGAGGAGGTCGCCATGTCGGTGAAGAGAAGCAGCCACCCGGACGCAGCCCCCCGCCGGGCCGCCGCGGAGCCGGCGGGGCCCTGGCAGGACTTCGACGAGCTGATGGAGCGGATGGTGGAACTGTTCGAGGCAGGTCGCCCCGCCCGGAGCGGGTACGACAGCGAGGTCCCGCCGGAGAGGAGCCGACGGCCATGAACGGCAGCGAGGCCCGGGGGGACGAGGTGTACCAGCCCCACGACGAGACGGAACCCGGCGAGTCGCAGCCGGACATGGAGAACGCCCTGGGCGAACCCGGCCTGGACGAGACGCTGGACAGCGGCTACTCCCCGCCGGACCGGCCCCTCGCGGTCACCCGGTACGGCACCACGGCGGAGGAACAGCGCGCCGGCGAGACGCTCGACCAGCGGCTCGCACAGGAGCAGCCCGACCCGGACGCCACGGCGGACGAGGCGGCACCCGGCTCGGAGTCCGTCCCGGACGAGGACCTGGTCGGGGACGGTGCGGCCGAGAGCGAGGACATGACCGGCGATCCGCACGGCGACGCGTCCACGGCGGGCCGCGCGCGAGCCGGCCGGATGGCGCCCGCGGCGGAACCGTCGCCCGTGCGGCACCTGTCCGTACTGGCGCGTGACACCGGGATCAACGGCGGGGCGGCCTCCGCCGAGGAGGCGGCCGTGCACGTGGTCGAGGAGGAAGCGGAGGAGGAGCCCTAGGACCCGTCGGGCACGGTCGCCGCCCCGGGGCCGCGGGTACGGCGGCGGCCGCTCGTCAGGCCGGGTGGCCGGCCTCGATGTCCCGGGCGTCGCCGTACCGCAGCGGCGCGGCGGCGGGCCCCGGGCCGGGCGGCCCGGCCTCGACGGGAACCAGCAGGAAGCCCTCGTGGTCTCCCCCGGCGACGACGGCCTCGATCCGCCCGGTGAACCAGGCCGCCACGTCCGTCAGGACGGGGCTGCCCTCCCGCCCGGGCCGCCAGCCGATCGCGGCGAACTTGTCCGAGCGGTCCCCGGTGCGGCCCCCGAAGAGCCGGGCCAGCGCCTTCTGGTCCCGGCGCAAGACGTGCACGGTGAGGTGGCGGGCGCGGCGCGCCACCCCGTGCGTGTGGTTCTCCACCGACAGCCACACGACGAAGCGCGGGGGGTCGATCGAGCACTGCGAGGCGAATCCGACGAGGCATCCGGCCCGCTGCCCGTCCGCGGCCGCCGTGACCACGTACAGCGGGCCGTCCTGCGCGACGGCGAAGTCACCGAGGTCCGGTTCCGTCATGGCGGCCCTCTCCCTGACGCTGTCTGCCCCCCGCCCGCCCCTGCCCGGACCGACGGCCGGCCATGCGCGCGACGCGCGACGCGCCCGCGCCGGGTGCGTTCGCACGGCTCGCGCCCACATGGCTCCCGCCGCCCCGGGTAGACGCGGTCCCATGGACACGCACCGCAGGACACCAGGTCCGGGCCCGCTGCTGGCGGCGGTCGAGCGGGTCGAGCAGGCCCCGCAGGCCGACGCCCTGATCGGAGGGCTCCGCAGAGCGGTCCGGGCCCTGCCGCTCGGACCGGCGCGCGACCTGCTCCACGGCCGCCCCCTCGGGCACCCGGCCCACCCCCTGCTCGTCCAGGTGCCCGTCGGGACCTGGCTCTCGGCCGGCGTACTGGACCTGCTCCCGGGGCGGCAGCGCGCCGCGCCCCTGCTGGTCGGGGTCGGACTGGCCGCGGCGGTCCCGGCGGCCGCCGCCGGCTGGGCGGACTGGGCGGAGCTGCCGCCCGAGCAGGCCCGTACCGGGCTCGTCCACGCCCTGGCCAACACCGCCGGGGTCGCCCTCTACGCGGCCTCCCTCCACGCCCGCGCCCGCGGCCGGGGGCTGCGCGGCCGGGCCCTGGCCATGGCCGGGCTGGCGACGGTGGGCGCGGCGGGCGCGCTCGGCGGCCATCTCGCCTACCGGCAGGCGGCCGGCGCCAACCACGCCGAACCGGTCGGACACCGGGTCCGGGACGGGTGGCACCACGTGGGGGCGGCGGCCGCCTTCCCCGTGGGCCGGGCCACCCCCGCACGCGTCGACGGGGTGGACGTCCTCGTCGTGCGCGAGGAGGACGGGACCGTCCGCGCGCTGGCCGACCGCTGCTCCCACATGGGCGGCCCGCTGTCGGAGGGGCAGGTCGAGGACGGCTGCGTCCGCTGCCCCTGGCACCGCAGCCTGTTCCGGCTGTCGGACGGCTGGAACGTCGAGGGGCCGGCCACCGCCCCCCAGCCGGCCTTCGAGACCCGCGTCCTTGGGGGACGCGTCGAAGCCCGCCTGCTCCGCCGCCACGAGCCGCGCCGCCGCGGCCGGGGGCGGACGGCGGCCTGACCGGAGGTGGAGGCATGGCCGGGTTCCAGGCGCAGACGGAGGGCGGGGTGGGCCCGGTGGCGGGTGCCCGGACGGGCGCGGTGCTGGCCTGGGTGCTGGAGCGCTCGCACGAGGCCTCGGCGCTCCAGGTGCCGGCGCTGATCGACGAGGCCGCACGGCGGCTGGGCCTCACCGGGACGCACCTGTACCTGGCCGACCTCCGGCAGACCCGGCTCCGGGCCCTGCCCCAGCTGGCCACCCGCCGTCCGAGCACGGCGGAGGCCGCGGAGGCCGGCGAGCGGGCCGAGGCCCTGGACGTCGACGCCTCGCTGGGCGGGCTGGCCTACCGCGACCAGCAGGTCCAGCTCTCGCGCGACCACACGACCGCATGGGTTCCGATGGTCGACGGGGTCGAGCGCGTCGGGGTCATGAGGGTGACCGGAACGGCGCTGGACGAGCGGGCCCTGGACGTGTGCCGGACCCTTGCGGCCCTGGCGACCCTGGTCGTCGTCTCCAAGTCCACCCACCACGACCTCCTGGTCCTCAGGGCGCGCAGCCGGCCCATGACGCTGCAGGCGGAGCTGCTCTGGGCGTTCCTGCCGCCGCGCACCATCGGTACGAGCCAGGCGACCTCGACCGCCGTACTCGAACCGGCGTACGACATCGGGGGCGACGCCTTCGACCACAACTTCAGCGACGGTCTGCTCCAGCTGACCCTGCTGGACGCCATGGGGCACGACCTCGCGGCGGGCGGGGCGAGCGCCGCCGGCCTGGCCGCGTGCCGCGCCGCCCGCCGCGCCGGAGGCGGTCTGACGGACATGGCGACCGCCATCGAGCGGACCCTCCGCCAATGGGTCCCGGACCGGCTGATGACCGGGGTCCTGGCCCGGCTGGACACCTCCCGGGGAGAGTTCGCGTGGATCAACTGCGGCCACCCGCCGCCCCTGCTGATCCGGGAGGGACACGTGGTGCCGGCGGCGCTGGAGCGCCCGGTGCAGCTGCCCCTCGGCCTGGGCTTCCACACCGACGCCCCTCCACGCTGGGACCGGGCGCGCCTCCAGCCCGGGGACCGGGTCCTCCTCTACAGCGACGGCGTCACCGAGGCGCGCTCCGGCGCGGGCGACCTGTTCGGCGAGGAGCGGCTGACCGACACCGTCATCCGGTCCATGGCGTCGGGCGCCACGGCCCCCGAGGCGCTCCGCCGCCTGGTCCTGGACCTGCTCACCCACCAGGACCAGCGGCTGCACGACGACGCGACGATCCTCCTGTGCGAATGGCACCCCACGGCGTGAGACCGCCCGCGCCCCGAGGGCCCCGGTCCGGTCTCCTCAGAACCCGCCGAAGGCGCCGGCGTCCCGGAAGCGGCCGGAGTGGCGTCGGCGGTATTCGATCAGGCAGTGGGCCACGGCGGCGCCCTCGCCGACCGCGGCGCCGACCCGCTTGACGGAGCCGGCGCGTACGTCGCCGACGGCGAAGACGCCCGGCAGGCTGGTCTCCATCGGGAGGGCGTCGCGGCCGACGCCTCCGGTGCCGGTGAGGACGTAGCCGCGGTCGTCGAGCTCCAGGGCTCCGTCGAGCCAGTCCGTCGACGGGCGCCCGCCGATCAGGACGTACAGGCGGCGGGCGGGGACGGTGCGCTCGCCCCCGCTGCGTTCGCGCAGCCGCAGGCCGGTCAGCGTCGTCCCGCCCAGGCACTCGGCCACCTCGGTGCCGAGCAGGACGTTCAGCCCGGGCGTCCGTCCGATCCGCTGGACCAGGTAGTTCGACATGGAGGCGCCGAGGTCGGTGCCGCGGACGACGAGGGTGACGGAGCGGGCGTAGCGGGCGAAGTAGAGGGCGGCCTGGCCGGCGGAGTTGCCCGCGCCCACCATGTAGACGTCCTCGCCGGCGGTGGAGGGGGCGTCGGAGAGGGAGGCGCCGTAGTAGACACCGGAGTTGAGGAGCCGTTCGGTGCCGGGGCTCGCGAGGCGGTTCCACTCCACTCCGGTGGCCACGACGACCGCGGCCGCCGAGACCGAGGCCGTCTCGGCCGTGCCGGCCTTGACGAACTCGACGGTGTGGTCCCCCGATGGGGCGGGGACCAGGCGGGTCGCCACCCGGGTGGGCTGCCATTCGACGCGGACCCGGCGGGCCTGCTGCAGGGCGCGCTGTGCGAGGTCGCCGCCGGTGAGCCCGACCGGGAAGCCCAGGTAGTTCTCGATCCGGGAGGTCGATCCCGCCTGGCCGCCGGGCGCGTCGTCCTCGATGACGACCACGCTCATGCCCTCCGCGGCCGCGTAGACGGCCGTGGAGAGGCCGCCGGGGCCGCCGCCGATGACGGCGACGTCGTAGTGCTCGTGCTCGGCGGGCCTGATGAGGCCGAGCCGGTCGGCCAGTTCGCTGATCGAGGGGTCGACGAGTTCGGTGCCGTCGCCGAGCCGGACGGTCACGGGTGCGTCCGGCCGTTCTTCCTGCGGCACCCACCGGAAGAGGACGTCGCTGCGGCCGAGGAAGTCCCGGACGGCGTAGGCGGCCGGTGAGAAGCGGTGGCCGCGCACCTCGGCGGTGGGGAGGTCGCCGCGGCGCTCGGCGTTCCAGCTGCAGAGGGAGTCGTCGAGGGCGGCCCGCAGCCGCTCGGGCAGGCCGGTGTCGCCGGCGGGAGCCGTCGCCGGGGTGCGGTCGACCACGGTGACGGACGGGCCGGACGGGCCGGTACCGCTCTCGGTGAGGAGCAGCCAGCGGGTGGCCGGGTGCCGTTCGGGGTACGTCCCGGGGTGCTCGTCCGTGACCACCGCGCAGACGGGCACGTCCCGCCCGGCCAGCGCGTGCAGCACCCGTTCCGCCTCGGTGAGGCCGCCGACCTGGAGGACGCGGAACGACGTCCGGTACCAGCCCTGTACGAGCTCGGCCGTCTCGTGGCGGCGGAGCGGATCGGGGTCGGCGAGAAGGATCACCGGCAGCGCGGTCTCGGCCATGGGGGCTCCTGGGGGTCGATCGGTCAACGGTCCACCCGGTCAACGAGCCGAAGATCGTTGCGTGGCGCGGGCACGGGCCTGCTCGGGGGAACGGGCGAACGAAGAGTCGACGGACGAATCCGACGCGCCCTCGTGATCAAAGGGGCCTTGCCGCCGTTCACCGTGAAAGCCCTTGTCGCGAGGGCTGGTTGGCCCACCGCACGGAGAAGGGGAGGACCGTCTCGTGTCCGAGAGCCTGGCCGATGTCATCGAGGTCGCCGGGAGCGAGCTGCGCTTCCTGCGCAGGCTGGTCGGGGATGCCGGCGAGAACGCCTGGGAGCGGCTGCTCGAATGGTTCATCGACGACTGGTTCCGGCTGGACGTGCTGGGACTGGAGAACATCCCCGCCGACGGGCCGGCGGTGCTGGTCTCCAACCATTCCGGGGCCTGGGGGCTGGACGCCTTCGTCCTGCAGAAGGTGCTGCTCCGCTCGCTGCGGCGCCGGCTGCACGTACTCGCCGCGCCCTTCGTCTTCCGGCTCCCGGTCCTGGGTCCGTACGCCGCGCGGAAGGGCGGCGTACCGATCGATGCGAGGGCTGCGATGAAGCGGCTGGGCGACGGTGAGCTGGTCGCGGTGTTCCCGGAGGGGGTCGCGGGGCTGGAGAAACCGTTCCGCGACCGCTACCGGCTCCAGCCCTTCAGCCCCGGATTCGCCGTGGCGGCCCTGCACACGGGGGCGCCGATCGTGCCGGTCGCCGTCATCGGGGCCGAGGAGTCCTCGCCCAAGCTCGGGGAGCTGCCCGCCCTGGCCAGGTTCCTGGACCTGCCCTACTTCCCGCTGACCTCGCCCTTCCCGCTGCCCGCGAAGTGGCTGGTCTCCATCGGGGAGCCGATCGAGCCGCCGGAGCGGCCCAGCGGCTTCGGCGAGCGCTCGGCCGCCGCCCGGCGGCTGTGCGCGGAGGTTCAGGACACCGTGCAGGACATGGTGGAGCGGGAGCGCGAACGGCGCGACTCACTCCTGCGGTAGCGGCGGGCCCCGCGGGGCGGGCGGCGTCCGGCCGCCCGCCCCTGCGTACGGGGCCCGCCGCTGCGGCCGCCTCAGTCGCCGAGGCGCCGGGCGGCCTCGCGGACGTCGGAGGCGGCGCGGGTGCACCGCTCGGCGTGCTCCAGCAGCCGCATCCGGAAGCGCTCGCCGGTCTCGTCGCCGTTCCAGCCCGGTGCGGCGGCGCAGTCGGCGAGGCTCCGGGCGTGCCGGTCGAGCCGGTCGGCGTCGGCCCGGGCCAGCACCGCGTACGAGGCGGGGCCGGCGGCGGGCACGGCCCGGGGGACGGCGCCGGCGGCGGGAAGGGCGACCCGCAGGGTGTGCGGGGCAAGGGTGAGCGGCATCCGGTCCGGGGCGAGGGCCGGGGACAGCAGGGCGGGCCGGGCGGTCCCGGTGAAGAAGCGGACGGTCTCCTCGGCGACCCGGACGGCGAACGCGGAGGCCGTGCATCCGGTCGCGGATCCGCACAGCGGCGAGGGCCGTCCGTGCCACGGGGCGTCGAGGGGGTCGTCGGTGTCCCCGGAGCCCTCCGTGTCCCCGTCCTCCCGGAGCCAGCCGGGGGCGGCGAGGATCTCGGTGCCGGCGTCGACGGCGAGTCCCTCCCAGGTGAAGGGGGTCCGGACCGGGTGGACGGCGGCCTCGACCGGCGGGAAGTGGTCGAGGGCGAGGGCCACGGCCCCGGCGGGGCCGGCCGCGGCGCGCGGCACGCCCGCGGCCGTGAGGGCGAGGGCCTGGAGGGCGGTCGTGACGGCCGCCTCCGAGACCACCGCCAGGGTGTGGGCCAGCGCCTCCTCGCGCCACCCCTCCCCCGCCGCGGGCGCCTGCCCGGTACGGGCGGCGGGTACGGCCGCCGGTCCGCGGACCAGGCCCGCGGCCACCGAGCCGGGATCCGGGTCGGCCAGGTAGGGGGCGGTCCGGCGGTGCAGGGCGGCCGCCCTGCCGTCGTAGCCGCGGCCTCCCGCGGCGCGGGCCGTCCTGGCCAGGACCTCGCTGAGCAGGGTGTCGTCCGCCGCCGCCGCGCCCGCCACGACCCGGCGGGCGGCGCGCAGCAGCGCGGGCCGCCAGGCCTCCCAGGGGAGGGCGTGGTCGTCCCGGCGTGCGGCGGCCGTCCGCTCCAGTTCCTCGGCCAGCGGTCCGGTGAACGCGGCGGCGGAGGGGACGGCGTCCGGCGGGAGCGGGACGTGGGGGTGCAGTCCGTGGCGGCGTCCGGCCGCGTCGAGCCGGACGGCGGGGGCGAGCGCGTCCGCGGCGGCGCCCGCGGCGAGGAGCGCGGCGGTGTCGGCCGGGCCGAGCGGGACGAGGAACGTGCCGGACGGGGTGCGCAGCCGGACGGGGCGCCCGGAGCGGCTGCGGCGCAGGTGCGCGAGGACCCCGCGGGCCGCGCCCTCGCGGGTGAGGGAGTCCAGACCCAGGGCGCGGGCGGGGGCGTCCGCCCAGGGCAGTCGGTGGGCGAGCATGGCCGCGCCGAACACCGCGTTCTCCAGCGGCCGGGCGGTGGCGGGGGTGGTCATCGGGGGCGTTCTCCCTCGGGTCGCGCGCAGGCGCGGGGGTGGGACACGGGTTCCTGGCCGGTCACTTGTCGCGGAGCATGTAGGGCTGGTTGCCGGTGATCTCGCCGTCGTAGCGCCGGATCAGCCCGTTGACGCGTGCGCGGTGGTGGGCCAGTTCGCCGCGCAGGCTGTCCGAGTAGGCCTGCGGGGCGTGCGAGAGCGGGTAGTCGTACGACTCGTCGAGCCAGGACAGCTCCACCCAGCCGTCCGGGACGTCGTGGGGGGAGGCGGGGCCGCGGCCGTCCAGCATGGGGATCACGTCGTGCTTGTTGACCAGGCTGACGACCCGGGTGGTGTGGTCGGCGGGCCGCTTGTTGTCGATGGGGGAGCCGAGGGTGACCACGTGGGTGATCCGGTACTCGGAGGCGACGTCCGCGTCGGCGGCCAGGTTCATGGCGGTCAGGCCGCCGAGGCTGTGGCCGACCAGCATCAGTTCGGATCCCGCGGGCACGCCGGCCCGGTGCAGGAGCTTCTTCGCGGCCCGGGTGTAGGTGGTGTCGGTGCGCAGGCAGCCGTCGAAGGCTCCGACCAGGTCCTGCGGGGTGCTGTTGCTGAGCAGGGCGAAGCTGGTCCCGGGGAGCAGCAGGACGTGCCGCTGCGCGCCGTCGGTGCAGGCGATGCGGCGCAGGAGGACCAGGCCGTGGTTGCCGAGGGCGCCGATGTCGTTGACGTAGCTGACGATGTCGTTGCGGGAGCCGCCGAGGACCTTGGCGAGGATCGGGTCCGGTTCGGCGCGTTCGGCGCGGCCGGGGCCGGGGTTGAGGTACTTGAGGAGGGAGCTGGGCAGGCCGAGGAACGGGTCGGTGGTGGGGACGCCTCCTGCGAGGGTGACCCAGGAGAACTCGTCGTTGACGGGGTTCTCGTCCAGCAGTCCGGTCAGCGCGAGGAGTTCCATGATCACGGGGCTGACCGTGGTGAGGGCGCGGGTGACGCCGAGCCGTTCCACCAGGGCGTGCAGGGCGCGTACGGCCTCCAGCCGGTCGCCGGCGACGAGGGCGCCGGTGAGGCGGCGGGCGTGCGGCGAGTCCAGGTTGGGGTGGGTGACGGTGGCCGCCTCGATGCGCAGGGCGAAGGCGTCCACCGCCATGGCGACCGCCGCGGGCCGCCGGCGGGTCACGTTGCCGGCGATGCGGGCGAGTTCGCCGACGACGCCGCCGTTGGCACCGAAGCCGAGGCCGGCCGGGCCGGTCAGGGCGCGTACGCAGGACAGCGCCGTGCCGAGGGCCCAGGCGGGCCGGCGCAGGGCCTGGAGGGCGAAGCGGCCGCCGGTGAGCGCTCCGGTGAGGTCGGCCCCGGCCCGCTTGGCGGCGAGGGCGGCGTCGGCGAGCAGCACGGAGGCGGCGATGAGGAGTTCGGTGTCGGTGCGGCCGGCGGCCTCACCCGCGGGGCCGGCGTCGGGGACTCCGGCGGTTTCGGTGGTGTCGGGAGTGGCGGTGGTGCCGGGGGTACCGGTGGTGCCGGGTGGGCCGGGGGTGTGCTGCTGCTGCCCTTCGGAGAGCTGCCGGGTGGGGTTCCCGGTCGCCTGAGGCGTCACGTTCCAACCTCTCGTCGCTTGACCCGCTGTTCGCGACGCATGGTGGCACCGATCGGGGGCGTCTTCGTCCCGTGGGGGCGCCCGCTCCGGCGCACGCGCCGGCCTCCGCCCCGCGACACCCCCCACCGGCACTGGATTGCGGGCACACCACGGGCCCGCCCGCGCCCGGGCGGGATCCGGAGGATGACGGCGCGGCCGGCGGTTGACGCGGGCACCGGCCGCGCGGTTCAGCAGGGTTTGCGCCAGGTGTCCAGCTCGGGGTTCTTCAGCATCGAGGAGAGCTTGAGGCGACGGGCCTCGGGGCAGAAGCCCGAGGTCGCGCCCTTGTACTCGACGTGGAAGACCGCCTTGCCCGCCTTGATGAAGGGACTCAGCGCGTCGCACTCGCCGAACTGGGCGCACTCCTCGTTGACCGCGAAGTCGAAGACGCCTTCGAGCTGGGGGATCTGCGGCAGGTCGTTCTTGAGGCCGACCGACAGCCCGCGCGCGTGCGCGATCTCGGCGATCATGCGGTTGTAGGCGAGCTGGTGCTCCGCCGTCAGCGGGAAGCCGGTGTCGTTGCCGTAGGCCTCCACCAGGTCGGGTTCCACCGCGTCGAAGCCCTTGTCCCGGCACATGTCGAAGCGCCGTTCCATGATCGGGCGGAGCTGGTCGATCCGGCGGACGTCCAGCCAGCGCTCGCCCTTCCAGCCGTTGGGCTTGCCGAACAGGGTGGTGGGGAAGGCGTCCTTGTCCGGCCGGAAGTCCTCCCAGGCCCCGACGTTGACGTAGCAGATCACCTTCCGGCCGTCGCGGTGCAGCCGGGCCACGTCGGCCGCCGAGTTCTCGAACCCGTCGATGTCGTACACGGGCACGTCGACCGAGGGGTCGGAGCGTCCGTCGAGCTGCCACTGCCAGGCCAGTCCGGGCTGCGGCTTCCAGCGTCCCGCCGCCTGGTCGCCCGTCCCGGACGGGGACGGGGACGGGCCCGTCGGCGACCCGGACGGGGCGGGAGGGGCGGAGGAGGGACCGGGGGAAGCGGGTCCCGGCCCCTGGCTCGCGGTGGGGCCGGACGGGGCCGGTGCGGCGTCGTCGTCATCGTCGTCGTCCGTGCTGGAGCAGCCCGTCAGGACCAGTGCCGTCAGCACGGCCAGCAGGGCCAGGCGGTGCGGAAGGGTGCGGCTCATCGTTCCGTCCTGGTGAGTGCGGGGGTCAACTGTTTCCAGGGGTTGGGGAGTCCGCCCGTCACCGGCCCGGAGACCGCGGCCCCCCGTTCGTGCGCGGTGCGCACGGCGAGCGGGACCAGGGCCTCGGGCACCCCGTAGACGAGGTGGCAGAAGCGCTCGGGGGCGTGGCGTGCCGTCCAGGCGGGCCGGCTGAAGGAGGAGACGTACGTCGACCAGTCCCCTTCGAAGGTGACGGTCAGGTCCGCGAGGCGCACGTAGCCGGCCTCGGGGTGGACGCCCGGGTTCAGCACGACGGGACCGGCGCCGAGCCGGCGCAGCGAGCGGACCAGCCGGCGGGCGCCGGGCAGTTCCGCCCGCGTGGGGGCCGCGCGGTCGAGGAAGCAGCCGTCGACCGCGTACCACTCCTGGTAGCGGCACATCTCGTGGACGACCTCGACCTGCCCGCGGGCCCCGTACCCGGTGTCCACGTAGCCGAGGAGGCGGGCGCCGGCGGTCCGCAGGGCGGCGGCGGCAGCGGCGAAGGCCGGGTCGGGTCGCTCCCCCGGCCCGTCGGCCGGGTTGAGCACCACCCCGTAGGTCCCGGCGGCCGCGGTGATCAGCCGGTGCCAGGCGCCCGGGTCCTCGGCGGGGTGGACGTACAGCGGAACGAGCAGGCTCATGGCGTTCGGATTTCCTCCGGGGCGGTCGCCGCCCACAGCGCGGCCAGCGAGTCGCCGAGACTGTGGACCGGGCGCCAGCCGAGGGCCTCGCCGGCGGCGGTGATGTCCGAGCACTGCCAGGACACCTGGGCGGAACGGGCCGAGCCGGCGGCCTCCTCCTCGATCCTCCCCCGGAAGCCCGCCCGCCCGGCCAGGCCCCGCACCAGCTCGCGGACGGGCACGGCCCGGCCGGCGCCGATGTTCAGGACGGGCGGCAGCGGGCCGGGGGCGGTGACCGCGAGCGCCACCGCCCGCGCCACGTCGCGCACGTCCACGAAGTCGCGGTGGGCGGACAGGTCGCCCAGCCGCAGCACCGCCTCCGGGTCCGGGCCGGCCTCCCGCAGCAGTGCGGCGATCCGCCCCGGCAGCCCGCTGGGCGGGGCGCCGGGCCCCACCGGGTTGCCCACCCGCAGGACGACGCCGTCCAGCCCGGAGGCGGCCACGGCGACGGTGCCGGCCAGCTTCGTCGCCCCGTACGGGGTGACGGGGCGGGTGGCGGCCGACTCGGCGACCCGGGTGTCGGGCTCGCCGGGACCGTACTCCGCCGCCGAGCCCAGGTGCACCAGGCGGGCCGCGGGCGCCGCCCTCCGCAGGGCCTCGCACAGGGCGGCGGGGCCGCGGGCGTTGGTCTCGGCGAGCATCACGGCGTCGCCGCCGGTCGCGCCCGCGCAGTTGACCACGGCGTCGGGCGCGGCCGCGGCGAGGACGTCCGCCAGGCGGTCGGGGCGGTCGGCCGCGAGGTCGATGCCGAAGTCGGCGCCGGGCGCGCGGCCGCCGTCGAACACCCGCGCGCCCGGGAGGGCGCGCAGGCGGTCGGCGACGTGGGCGCCCAGGTAGCCGGTCCGGCCCAGGACGAGGATGCGCATGAGGTGCTCAGGCTCCCTTGAGCAGCAAGGACTTGCGGGTGGTGAACTCGGCGTTGGCCCGGTCGTAGTCGTCGGGGCGTCCGATGTCGAGCCAGTAGCCGTCGAACGCGTAGGACTGCGGGAGGTTGTCGCCGCGCAGCAGGTCGAGGACGAGTTCGTCGAATCCGAGCGGGAGGCCCGGCGTGTAGTGGTCGAGGGTGGAGCGGCTCAGACCGTACACCCCCATGGAGACGTGGTAGTCCATGCTGGGCTTCTCGGTGAATCCGACCACGCGGCTGGCATCGGTGGTCAGCACCCCGAAGTCGATGTGCACCTTGCGCGGGTACGTCGCGATGGTCAGCGGCGCGCCCGACGCCTCGTGGCGGCGCAGCACGTCGGCGTAGTCGAGGTCGGTGAGCACGTCGCCGTTCATCACGAGGAAGTGCTCGGGCAGGCGGTCGCGCAGGTTGAGCAGGGGGCCCATGGTGCCGAGCGGGCTCTCCTCGGTGGCGTAGTCGACGCTCATGCCCCACTGGGAGCCGTCGCCGACGTAGGCGCGGATGATCTCGCCGAGGTGGCCGATGGCGATGGTGCACCGGGTGAACCCGGCCCCCGACAGCTGGCGCAGCACGATCTCCAGGATCGCGTGCTGGTCGCCGATGGGCACGAGCGGCTTGGGCAGGGCCGTGGTGTAGGGCCGCAGCCGGACGCCCTTGCCGCCCGCCAGGATCACTGCGTACATGGGTCTCCTCCTAGGGTTGGGTGGGGGGAGGTCGAGTGGCGTGGGGATGGGGGGACCGCCGGCGGAGCGCCCGGCGGTCAGATGTTGTAGATGCCGGTCTTGTAGCGGGCCAGGTTCTCCGGGTCGCGGAAGAACTCGACGGTGTGCGCGAGGCCTTCCTCCAGGGTGTGGCGCGGCCGCCAGCCGGTGGCGGCGGTGAGCCGGGTCGCGTCGGCGACCAGCCGCATCACCTCCGAGGCCGGGGGCCGCAGCCGCTCGCTCTCCTCGCGGACCTCGATCGGGACGTCCATGACCTTGCCGATCAGGGTGACCAGGTCGGCGACCGAGATCTCGCCCCCGGTACCGGAGTTGAAGGTGCGGCCCACCACCCGGTCGGCGGGCGCGGTGCCGGCGGCGAGGAAGGCCTGCGCGGTGTCCTTGACGAAGCTGAAGTCCCGGGTGGGGCGCAGGTCGCCCAGGGTGATGACGCGTTCCCCCGCCGCCACCTGGCCGATGACGGTGGGGATCACCGCGCGCATCGACTGGCGGGGCCCGTAGGTGTTGAACGGGCGCAGCGTCACCACCGGGGTCTCGAAACTGGCGTGGTAGCTGTCGGCCAGCCGGTCGCCGCCCGCCTTCGAAGCGGCGTACGGGGACTGGGTGTTGATCGGGTGGTCCTCGGTGATCGGCACGGTCTGCGCGGTGCCGTACGTCTCGCTGGTGGAGGTGTGCACCAGGCGGGGGGTGCCGAGGGCGCGGACGGCCTCCAGCACGTTGAGGGTGCCGGTCACGTTGGTGTCGACGTAGCTGTGCGGGGCCCGGTAGGAGTACGGGATCGCGATGAGCGCGGCCAGGTGGTAGGCGGCATCGGCGCCTTCGAGGAGACCGCGGACGGATCCGGGGTCGCGGACGTCGCCGAGGACGATCTCCACCTGGTCGAGGACGTCCGGCGCCAGGGTCTCCAGCCATCCGTACGAGGAGAAGGAGTTGTACTGGGCCATGGCGCGGACCCGGTAGCCGCGGGCGACGAGGGCCTCGGTGAGGTGGGAACCGATGAAGCCTTCGGCTCCGGTGACGGCGGCGAGCGGTGCGGAGGTCAACTGGGCACCTTTCAGAGGAGTTGGCGATGCGGTCGGGCGGTGGTGCGGGTGGTGGTGCGGTGGGCGTGCGGGACGGTCAGGCGTGCCGGGCCGGGCGTCCGAGGATCCACAGGGTGCAGAGGACCAGGGCCGTCGCGGCCAGGCCGCAGGCCAGGGTCAGGGCCGCGGGGCCCGCCGCCGGCCCCAGGAGGGCGGCGGCTCCCGCGCCGGCCGCCGCCGCCCCGCAGACGGCCGCCGGCGGCCAGGCGACCCCGAAGGCCTGGAGCAGCAGGGCGGTCCACAGGGTCGCGGCGAGCAGCAGCAGCGCGGCCGGGGCGGCGCCGGTCAGCAGCGCGGCGGGCAGCAGGAGCAGCAGGTAGCCCGCCAGGCACAGGCCCAGGACCCCGGCCGACCTCAGCAGGAAGCCCGCGGGGGTGGAGGCCGAGCCGAGCGCGGTGACGGACAGGCCCCGGAAGCGGTAGAGCAGCCATTCGGCCGGGCCCATGCTCAGGGTCAGCGCGATCACCGCGTACGGCTCCGCCCGCCCTTCCAGCAGGACCAGCAAGGCCGCCGCCAGTCCGAAGAGACCGTACGGCAGGGACCGGCGCAGCGGGGGCCGGGAGCCGCCGTCCGCGGCCGCCGGCACGGCGTACGCGCCGCGCAGCACCCACGCGACGGCGGCCAGCGTCGCCAGGAGCGCCGCCGCGGGGAGCGCGGCACGCACCAGGGGGCCCGGCTCCCACCAGGGCAGGACGGCGGCCCCCGCGACCAGCGGGGTGAGCGCGGCCAGCAGCAGCCGCTCCCGGCCCAGCACCAGCAGGATCCCGGCGGCGGCCAGGTAGAGCGACTGCGCGGCCACCGCCCAGGTCACGGCCGTGCCGCCGGCGGCCGCGGCCCCCGCCACCGTGGCGGCGACCGCCCCGAGCGGCGCCCCGACCAGCAGGGTCCGGCCGGCCTCGCGGCGCCCGGCCACCATCCGCAGGTAGGCGCGGTGTCCGAGGGCCTGGCCCCACGCCCAGGAGACGATCCCGGCGACGATGGGCCCGGCGGCGTGCCGGCCGGGGTTCCACAGGGGCGCGGTGAGCAGGTA
The DNA here is from genome assembly GCF_040701585.1 of Streptomyces sp. NPDC093801. Lineage (NCBI taxonomy): Bacteria > Bacillati > Actinomycetota > Actinomycetes > Kitasatosporales > Streptomycetaceae > Streptomyces > Streptomyces sp. NPDC093801. The sequence continues at coordinate 52,160 of NZ_JBFBDP010000001.1, forward strand.
GGCCAGCCCCGGGAGGGCGAAGAGCACCCCCCGCAGCAGGCACCGGAGGGTGTCCGGGCGCCAGGGGTCCGGTGCCCGGGCGGGCTCCGGGAAGACGCGGGGCACCCGCTCGTAGAGGGCGGCGGCGAGCGAGAAGATGTTGGGGTGTCCGTACCGTTCGCGGATCACCTCGGCGGACAGGCCCTCCGCCTCCAGCAGGGCGGCCACCTCGTACGGGTGGACGGCCGGCCCGACGCGGTCGGCGAGTTCGGCGGCGAGCCGGCTGACCTCCGCCTCGTCGGGGCCGGGCAGTCTGAGGGCGAGGGTGGTCTCGGCCCAGGCCCGGCGCGGCGGTCTCGCGGCCGTGTCGGCCAGCCGCAGGGCCAGGGTGTCCTGGTGCGACCCGCCGGGTTCGAGTGACATCGGGCCGCTCATCCGGCGAGGCTCCCCGCGTCGGTGACGGCGTCGGCCGCGGTCTCGCGGGCCGGCCGCGCGTCGGCCGTGAGGATCCGGCCGGGTGCGGCCGGACGGGCCCGCTCCTGTCTGCGGGCCCGCCCGGCGGCGACGGCCACGGGGGTGAGGAGCGCCGGGGCGGGGGCTGCGGCCGGGGCGGGGACCAGCGTCGGGACGGCTCTCGCGGGGACCCGGGTGCGGCCGGCCGCGGTGGGCGGTGTGCGGTCGAGGCCGGGCAGTTCCAGGTAGATGGAGCGGAAGGTGTCGATGGTCTGGCGCAGGGTGAACTGCTCGATGACCCGCAGCCGGGCGGCCTCGCCCATCGCGGCGCGCCGCGGGGAGTCCCCGAGGAGTTCCAGGGCCGCCTCGGCCATGGCCTCCGGGTCGCGCGGCGGGACGACGAGGCCGGCGTCGCCGACCGCCTCCCGTACCCCGCCGACGTCGGTGGACACGGTGGCGCGCCCGCAGGACATGGCCTCGATGAGGGTGAACGGGAAGCCCTCGCTGATGCTGGAGAGCATCACGACGTTCCCGGCCGCGTAGGCGTCCTTGATGTCGTCCACCCGGCCCTCGAAGGCGACCGCGTCCGCGTGTCCGAGGTCGCGGGCCAGCGCCTCGCAGCGCTCGCGGTAGGCCTCCCCGCCGCGCGGCGTGCCGCCGAACAGGCGCAGCCGGGCCTCGGGGACGCGTGCGCGGACCAGGGCGAAGGCCCTGATCAGGGTCTCCAGGTCCTTGATGGGGTCGACGCGGCCGGCCCAGCTGAGGGTGGGGACGTCCGGTTCGGGCCCGGCGGGCGGGAAGGCGGCGGGGTCGACGCCGTTGTAGACCGTGCGGATGGCCTGCGGGTCGGCTCCGCCCTCCTCCTCCCACAGCCGGTTGTAGCGGTTGCCGGGGGTGACCAGGGAGGCCCGCCGGTAGCTCTCCTCGGCGAGCAGCCGGAAGAAGCCGAGGACGACGGCCTTGACCGGCCAGCGGTAGGGGGCCGTGCGGTAGCCGAGGTAGCGCTCGCGCAGGTAGACCCCGTGCTCCGTCAGCAGCAGCGGCACCCCGTGCCGTTCCAGCCCGGCCAGTCCGGGCAGGACGGCCACGCCGCCGCTGACGGCGTGGGCCACTCCGTGTTCCGGGGGCGGGGCGGCCAGCGGGCGCAGGGCGTGCTCCAGGAGGGAGGTGGCGGTCAGGGCGTCGTGCAGGGTCGGCCGGGCCTCGCGCACGGTCAGCCCGGGGCGGTTCCAGACCGCCGCGAGCACCGCGATCGCGTGGTCCCCGCGGAGGAAGGGGCTCAGGGCTCCGTCGGACGCGGCCCGCGCCATCGTGGAGAGGGCGGGGGCGAACCCGTCCTCGGCACGGGGGTCGAGCAGCGCGGTGAGGAACTGCTCGTAGGCGCCGGAGAGCCTGCGGTGGCCGCGGCCGCGCGGGGCGCGGCCCTCGGGGGGATCGCCCCACATGGGCACCGACCTGACGCCCAGGACGTGGCCGGGCAGGTCCCAGGCCAGGGATTCCCGGCCGGTGCCGGTGACGGCTATGACGTCGAAGTCGATGTCGGGCATGCCCTGGACGAGTTGGTCGCACCAGACGCTGACCCCGCCGTGACTGTGCGGATAGGTGCCTTCGGTGAGCAGGGTGACGTGCGGCGCGCCTGGGCGCCGCGCGCCGGCTTGAGCGTGCATGGGTGTGCTCCACGGCCGGTGTGTGGGGGTGGTCGGGCCGGGCCGGGCCGCGCGGGGGCGGCCGGCCCGGCGGGACGCCGGTTCAGCGCCGGTCGGTGCCTGCGGCGCCCTCGCGCACGGCGGGCGGCACGGTGGTGCCGGGTGCCGGTGCGGTGGCGGGCGCCGGTCGGGGCGCGGCCGCGGCGGACGGCGCGGCGGGCGCCGAGGACGGCAGGGTCAGTTCGAGCGCGCTGCCGGTCGCGGTGGTCCACCCGGAGACCCGTCCCGCGTAGGGGCTGCCGAAGCCGGCGGTGCCCAGCAGGGTGCCGGCGGGCAGGGTGGCCGTGACGTCGAGCCCGGCCGGCGCCACGACGGTGACGGCGCTGCCGATGCGGTAGGCGGTGACCTGGCCGGCCTGGAGGGCGCTCTTCCAGGCTCCGCGGCGCTTCAGTTCGGTGCCGATGTCCTTCATCCGCTCGTTCACGAGCGGGGTGTTGGCGTCGAACAGCGCGTCGTAGCCGTCGATGACCCCGTTCAGCACCGGGTAGGCGAGGCGCTCCTCCGCCAGGTTCGACTGGTGGATGAAGTGCGGCTTCGGGTCGTTCCCGAGGACGTGTCCGAGGGCGGTGCGGGTCTCCGCCGGCACGATCTTCTGGGCGTACCCCGTGGCGGTGTCCAGGGGTGCGGGCAGGCAGGTCGTGGTGTCCGCGTGGTCCTCGCAGATGCCGCTGCCGCCCTGGGCGCGGGAGGTGTAGATCCAGTTGTACTCGTCGGCCGCCTCGGCGGCCTTCCCGACGTTGTAGTAGACGTTCATCGGGTAGCGGGCGACGGTGGAGGCCGAGCCGACCTGGCGCTGCTCGGGGTCTCGGGAGTTGTCCGAGGCGACCCACTTGACGCCGTTGCCGGTGAGGGAGGCGGCCAGGTTCGGGTTGTCCTGCGGCTGCTGGGGCAGGACGGCCATGCCGGAGTGCTCGCCGGTGACCAGCTCGTCGTTCTGCAGGGGCAGGCCGAAGCCCTGGCCCCAGAGCCGGTTGAGGACGATCTCGTCGTCGATGGTGCTGCGGCTGACCCACTTGGTGCTGCCGTCGGGGTTGGCGGCGCACCGCCAGGGCACCACGCTGACGTCCTGTTCGCAGCCCAGGAAGGCGTGCGTGTAGGTGTGGTTGATCCAGCGGAACCGGTCGCGGTCGGCCTGGAGCTTGTCGGCGAGCAGGTCGACGCCGTTGTTGTCCTCGCGCTGGTCGAGGCTGCCGGCGCCGTTGTAGACCATGTCGAGGGTGAAGTTGCGGCCCGCCTGCCAGTTCTTGGCGTACTCGGCGTCGTCGGCGGTCATGCGGATGGGGTTGGGGGTTCCCCCGCCCCCGGCGCAGTCGACGTCGCCCGGCGTGCAGTTGAGCTGCGTGTCCCAGCGGTCGTCGGCGGCGAAGACGTCGTCCACGTGGACGGAGAAGTAGTTGCGGGAGGCACCCAGGTGGACCCCGCCGGTCATCCACTCGACGATGCCGCGGGCCAGCAGCCGGAACTGCTGCTGGTAGCGGTTGTACACGAAGGTGACGACGAGTTCGCGCCGGCCGCCGTGGCGGTACTCGCCGACGAGCGAGCCGCGCCGGGCGCTGCCGGGGATGGGCGCGTCGACGTAGGTGGTGAAGTCCGCGCCGGGGGCGGGCTGGGCCAGGTAGGCGTAGCTCTCGCCGACCGTGGGCGAGTTGTCCTCGAACGGGACGGAGCCCTCGAGGTAGCCGAAGGGGCCGGAGCGGCCGGCGGCGGTGACGCCCGCCTGGGCGCCGTCGACGCTTCCTGCGTAGCCGCCGGCGACGAAGTACTGGAGGCCGACCTGGGGGCGCGCGTAGGTGTAGGCGTCGACCTGGGGTATGTCGTAGGTCTGCTCGTAGGCGCCGAGTGCGGCCATCTCGGCCGATCCCGCGGCGAACGGGTTGTCGTTGGGCAGGACGACGGCCTGGAACTTCGCGCGGGGCCGGCCGCCGACGGTGTCGGCGAGGAAGGCCGCGTCGATCGTGGGCCGGTCGGACCGCGTGAGGTCGACCTGCGTGTACGGCGTCCCCGCCGAGTCCAGCTCCGCCGTGATGGCCTGGACGGCCGGGCCCCCGTCGGCCACGACCAGCACCCGAAGGTCCACGCGGGGCGTGGCGGCGTCGGCGTGGGCCGTGCCGGCCGGCAGTCCGGCGGCTGCGATGAGCGCGCCCACCGATAAGACGGTGGTACGTATGCTTCGCTTCATGCGGTGAAAGTCCCCTCCCCGGGCAGGGGTGAGCGCGGCGCGCACGAAGCGGCGGACACCCCCTTGCGCGACGCCGGCCTCCCCCTCAGAAACCAGTCGTCGACGCATCCGTCGCGTCACATGGTGGTGCCTGTGTGTAGCTTTCGTGGGGGTGTTGCGAAAACCGACGGAAAAACGCAGGCGACCAACTGACCCCACAGCGGGCCGAGTTGTCCGCCCCTGCCCTCTCCCGTCCCTTCCGGCACCCGGCGGGCGGACCGGTCCGCCGGCCAAGAGCGCCGGTCCGGAGCGGGGCGGATGATGACGAGCAGCCCCCCCAGGCCGGGCCGAGACTCCAGGGTCGCC
>NZ_JBFBDP010000001.1:56831-385424 GCF_040701585.1 Streptomyces sp. NPDC093801
GGGGGGGGGGGCGGGGCGCGACGGGCGCTGCCGCGCCCCCCCCCGCCCTAGTGGTCCAGACCAATAGATCCGGAGGTCGGGGGCGATTTCAGGCCACCCCCGGCCGGTACGGAGGCCGTCAGGCGCAGAGGACGCGGGTCTCGGGGGTGTAGACCGGGCCACCGCTGGTGTTGGTGCTGTCGCTGAACTCGGCGTAGTAGTACGAGTAGAAGCCGATGTTGCCGTTGCAGCCGGAGTCGGCGGCCACCTGGAGGGTCAGCGTCACCGTGCGGCTCTGGCCGGGGGGTATGGTCGCACCGTAGTTGGCGCCGAGGTCGGACGGGCCGACGCCGGAGCAGGCGGCGGCACCGGTCGGGGTGGCCACGCTGCAGCCGGTGAAGCTGTACTTGAGGTCGGCGCGCTGGGTGGTGAGCCAGGTCGGGGAGATGGTCTGGTAGACGAACCAGACGTCGTAGGTCTTGTTGTTGGTGAGCGTCATCGAGAGGTTGACCGTCCCGCCGGGGGTGACGGTCGCGGCGTTCGTGGTGAACGCCAGGGCGGCCGGGGCGGGGTCGGCCTGGGCCGCGGGGGCGAGGCCGAACAGGGCCAGGACGAGGGCGAGGATCGCGGCGAGGCCGAGGCGGCCCTTCAGAGGTGATCGCATGGCCCGGGAGGCTAGGGCGGCGCCTCGCGCGCCGTCTGCCCCCCGGAGCGGCGCGGGGGTCCACAAAGGCCAGAAGTGTGCGCCCCGTGAAGACCTTCTGATGAACCCGTGAGGATGATCACGCAGCGTATAGCGGCAGTCCACGGTGGGTGTCCGCACGGCTAAACCCGGCCCCCGCGGCCGGAAGGCGCCCCCGGGGCGCGAATGGCGCGTACATGACCCTGGCATGTTCCGGAGTCCCTGCCACCACTTCCCGGACGCCCCCGAGCGCCCGGTCCGGCGGCGGACCGGGGACGGGTCAGGGACCGTCCTCGCGGCCCTCGGCCCGCTGCCAGGCGCGGTAGGCGGCGACCGCCGTGGGGAGGGTGGGGTAGATGCGGTCGGGGCCCACCTTCGCCGTGAGGCCGTAGGCGTCCAGGGGGTCGCGGAGGTCCTGCTTCACCCGGGCCAGCGCGAACACGACGTCCCGCCGGACGAGTTCGGAGCGCAGGGCCTCGACGGCGTCGAGGGCGGTGATGTCGACCTCGACGTTCGCCTCGGTGTTGAGGACGAACCAGTGGACCGGTGCGCTCTGGACGTCGACGGCGGCCAGGGCGCGGCGGTGGAAGTCCTCGGCGTTGGCGAAGAACAGCGGGGAGTCGTACCGGTAGACGAGCAGGCCGGGGATGGTGCGGGCGGTCGGGTGGTCGTCGATGTCGTGCATGCCCGCCAGACCGGGCACGATGCCCTCGACGGCGTCGTGCGGGCGGGCGACCCGGGCGAGCAGGTCGATGACGGAGAGGGCCACCGCGACCAGGACGCCGTAGAGGATCCCGAGGGCGAGGACGCCGAGGGTGCAGCCGAGGGCCAGCAGGAGTTCGCGCCGGCGGAAGGCCGCGAGGCGGCGGAACTGGCCCACCTCTACCAGGCGGACGGCGGCGTAGACGACGATCGCGCCGAGGGCGGCGTCGGGGGTGTGGGCCAGCAGGGGGCCGAGGAAGAGCAGCACGGCCGCCACGCAGGCGGCGCCGACGAGGGAGTACACCTGGGTGCGGGCGCCGGCGGATTCGGCGAGGGCGGTGCGGCTGGCGCTGCTGCTGACGGGGAACCCGTGCAGGAGGCCGGCCCCGAGGTTGGCCGCGCCGAGCGCCAGGAGCTCCCGGTTGGCCTCCAGGGGGTACGGGTCGTCGTGGCGGACGAAGGCGCGGGCGGTCAGGATGACGTCGGTGTAGCCGACCATGAGGACGCCCAGGGCGGGCAGGAGCAGGTCCGGGAGGTCGCCCGGCCGGGGCAGCGCGAGGCCCGGCAGGCCGGTCGGGACCGCGCCGATGACGGCGACGCCGTGGTCCTCGTCGAGGGCGAGGACCGCGACCGCCGCCGTGGCGAGGACGAGGACGACGAGCGGGCCGGGCACGGCGCGCCACACCCGGGGCAGGGTGAACAGCAGGAGCAGGCAGCCGGCCCCCAGCCAGACCGTGGTCGGGTGGACGTCGCCGAGGTCGCGGACGAAGGAGAGGAGCTGGGGGAAGAAGCCCGAGCCGCCGCCCTCGGTGCCGGTCAGCCGGGGCAGCTGGTCCACGATCATGATGAACGCGACTCCCGCCAGGTAGCCCACGAGCACGGGCCGGGACAGGAGGTCGGAGAGGAAGCCGAGCCGGGCGGCCCAGGCCACCAGGCACAGCAGGCCGACGACGAGGGCCAGGGCCGCGGCGAGCGCCGCGTACCGGGCGGGGTCTCCGGCCGCCGCCGGGCCCACGGCCACGGCGGTCATCAGCGCGGTGGTCGACTCGGGGCCGACGGACAGCAGGCGGGAGGAGCCGCTGAGGGCGTAGAGGACCATGGCCGGCAGGACGGCCCACAGGCCGGTGACCGGAGGCAGTCCGGCCACGCCCGCGTAGGCCATGACCTGCGGGACCAGGTAGGCGGCGACGGTGATGCCGGCGAGGAGGTCGCCGCCCAGCCAGGCCCTGCGGTAGCCGCGGACGGCGTGCGGGACGGCGGCGGTCCGTCCGTGGGTCGGCATGGAACCTCCGGGGCTCGCGGCGGGCGGCGGATCGGTGCCGCACCATCGTGCCGCGCCCCCGGCCCCGCAGGCGTGAAGCGCACGGGCCGGCGGCTACGCGCCCCACCGCGGGGCGCCGCGCGGGCCGGGGCCTTCCCCGGGGGGCGCGGGTCCCGCCGCGTGGCCGCGCAGGACGGCGAGCCGCCGCCCGTACTCCTCGTCGTCGATCTCGCCCCGGGCGTACCGCTCGGCGAGGAGCGTCTCGGCGCCCCTGGCGGGGTCGGCGCCCGCGGCGGGTGCCGACCGTCCGGGGGCGGCGTCCCCCCTGGAGGCGCGGACCACCAGGACGACGGCGGCGACGATCAGGCCCCAGAACACCAGGGTCGTGAGGGACATCGCGAACCAGCCCCAGGGTCCCATGTGACCGTTCCAGTACATCGTGCACCTGCCTGGTCGACGGGGCGGGCGGCCGCGGACCGGCCGTCCGCCGCCAGCGTCCCCCCGGACGGGCGGGACCGGGGAGGGGCCGGTCGGGTCCCCGACGGGGCCACAGGGCCCCTGTCCGCAGGGGAGCGGTGCGCGAAGACTGGAGGCGGACCCGAACCCGGGTGGCCGCCCGGGCGCACCCCGCCGGACCGGCTCCCGGACTCCGCCCGTCCCCGTCGCCGAGGAGGCGGTCATGCCCGCATCCCGCTACACCGTCAGTGACGTCATGACGCACACCGCCGTCGCCATCGGCCGTGAGGCGTCCTACAAGGAGATCGTCGAGCTGATGCACGAGTGGAAGGTCAGCGCGCTCCCCGTCCTGGAGGGCGAGGGGAGGGTCGTCGGCGTGGTCTCCGAGGCGGACCTCCTGCCGAAGGAGGAGTTCCGGAGCGCGGAGCCCGCGCTGCCCGAGCAGCTGGAGGAGGCGTCCAAGGCGGGCGCGGTCCTGGCCGAGGAGCTGATGTCGAGCCCCGCCGTCACCGTCCACCCCGGCGCTCCCGTCGCCGAGGCCGCCCGGATCATGGCCCGCAGGGGCGTCAAGCGCCTGCCCGTCGTGAACGGGGTCGGCATGCTGGAGGGCGTCGTCAGCCGCAGTGACCTGCTGAAGGTCTTCCTGCGCCCCGACGAGGAGCTCGCCGAGGAGATCCGCCGGGAGGTGCTCTCCGGTCCGGCTCCGGGCGCGGGCCTGGACCTCACCGTGGAGGAGGGCGTCGTGACCCTGCGCGGCCCGCTGCGGGACCGCGCGCTGGTGCCCCTGCTCGCGCGGGCGGTCCGGGCGGTCGAGGGCGTGGTGGACGTCCGGCTGGAGCTCGACGGCCCGGCCGGCGGGGCCGCCCGGACGGCCGGTCCCGGGGTGCGGCACGCGGCTTCCTGAGACAATGCGGGTGGAAGAACCCGGCGGGCACCGAACCAGGGGCGACCATGTCCGACGCTGTGCAGCCCTCCCCCGAGGCACCGGTCAAGGTGTTCCTCCTCGACGACCACGAGGTGGTCCGGCGCGGCCTGCGGGACCTCCTGGAAGCCGAACCGGACATCACCGTGGTGGGCGAGGCCGGCACGGCCGAGCAGGCCCTGGCCCGCGGGCCGGCGCTGCGGCCCGACGTCGCCGTGCTCGACGTGCGGCTGCCCGACGGCGACGGCATCGGCGTCTGCCGGGAGCTGCGCTCGCGCATGCCGGACCTCGCCTGCCTGATGCTCACCTCGTTCGACGACGAGGACGCCCTGCTGGACGCGATCATGGCGGGGGCCGCCGGGTACGTGCTGAAACAGATCAAGGGCTCCGACCTGGTCTCCGCCGTCCGCACGGTCGCCACCGGCCAGTCCATGCTGGACCCGGCCACGACCGCCCGCCTGATGCATTCGCTGCGCGACCCGGAGGCGGTCAGGGAGCCGCACGACGCCCGGCTGGCGGCGCTGACGGAGCGGGAGCGGGCCGTCCTGGAGCTCATCGGGGACGGTCTGACCAACCGGCAGATCGCGAAGCGGCTCTACCTGTCCGAGAAGACGGTCAAGAACCACATCTCGCGGCTCCTGGGCAAGCTCGGGGTGGAACGCCGGGTCCAGGCGGCCGTCATCGCCGCCCAGGTCCACGAGGACGCCCCGCCCCCTCCCGCGGGTCCCGCCGCCCGCCCGTGAGGACGGAGCCGTGCGGGCCCGGACCGGTGGGCCCTTCCGGTCCCCGGACGGGGCCGTTCGGCCCTCGATCCGCACGCCGCACCGGCGGAAGGTGAGGGGCACACCCCATCCGACACCAGCCGCCGACCCGGCAGAGCACGGCCCGGCGGAGCGGGAGGCACCGTGAACCGGATCAAAGTGGCGGACCTGATGTCCGACGAGGTCGTCTCCGCAGCCCCCGGCACCGCCGTCAAGGACATCGTGAGACTGCTCGCCCAGTACGACATCAGCGGGATCCCCGTCCTCGACGACGAGGACCGCGTCGTGGGCGTGGTCTCGCAGACGGACGTCCTGGCCCGCGCCGCACCCCTCCGCGCCGAAGACCCCGGGCGCAACGGGGACGGGGAGCGGCCGCCGACGGCGGGCACCATCATGTCCTCCCCCGCCGTCACCGTCCGCGCCGAGGAGACGGCCGCCGACGCCGCCCGGCTGATGACGCGGCGCGGCATCGAACGGCTGCCCGTGGTCGACGTGGAGGACCGGCTCGTCGGCATCGTCACCCGCCGGGACCTGCTGCGCATGTTCCTGCGGCCCGACAGCGAGATCCGCCGGCGGGTCCGGGAGGTCCTGGAGGACGTGCTGGACGTGCCGGCCGGGGACGTCGAGGTGCACGTGGTGGACGGGATCGTCACCCTGGAGGGCCGCCTGCCCGACCGGAGCCGGCTGCCGGTCCTGCTGGGCCTCGTCGAACGGATCGACGGGGTGGTGGCCGTGGCCCCGCGCCTCACCGCCGGCTCCGGCGACGCGCAGGGCAGCGGGGACGACCGGTCCCGCCAGGCGATGCCGTGGTGACGCGCCGGGACCCCCACGGACCACAGACAGGACCAGTGCCATGACCACAGCCCACGTCGACGCCGCGACGGCCGCACTGCTCGTCGGCGACGCCGTCACCGCCCCCTCCATGCACAACGCCCAGCCCTGGCGGTTCGTCCTGCGCCCAGACAGCGGGGCGCTCGCCCTGTACGGCGATCCTCAGCGGGCCATGACGCGGACCGACCCCGACCACCGCGCGCTCCACCTCGGCTGCGCCGCGGCCCTGTTCAACCTGCGCGTGTCCGCGGCCCGGCGCCGGCTCGGCGCCCGTGTGGACCTGCTGCCCGACGCCTCCGACCCCTGGCTGCTGGCCACGGTCGCCTTCGACGGGACGTGCGCCGACGACGGGGACCGGGACCTGTCCGCGCTGCACGGCGCGCTGCGGCGCCGGCACACCAGCCGGTACCCGTTCAGCGACGAGCCCGTGCCGCCCGCGATCCTGGACGGGCTCCGGGCGGCCGCCCGGCTGGAGGGCTGCCGGCTGGCCGTCCCCGACGTCTGGCACGCCGACACCGTGCTCTCCCTCGTGCGCGACGCGGAACACCGCGAGGAGCTGGACCCGGCGGTCCGGGCCGAGACGGCCGCCTGGACCGGCGCCGGGCCCGACGGGGCCGCCGTGCGCCGCGACGGGGTTCCCGCCGCGGCCTTCGGCCCGCGCGCCTCCGGCGGCCCGGCGCCCGTCCGCGACTTCGGCCGGGCCGCCCCCGTACCCGACCGCGGCTGGGCGGTGTTCGAGGAGCGGCCGCAGCTCGCCCTGCTGAGCACGGCCGGCGACACCCCCGCCGACTGGCTGCGCGCCGGCCAGGCACTGGAACGCGTCCTCCTCCAGGCCACCACCGACGGCCTGGCCACCTCGATGACCTCCCAGCCCCTCGAATGGCCGGAGCTGCGCTGGACGGCCCGCGACCCGCTCGCCGCCACGGGCCACATCCAGATGGTCCTGCGCCTCGGCTACGGCCCGGCGGGGGCCGACACCCCGCGCCGGCCGGTGGCGGAGGTCCTGGAGACCGGATGACGCACCCCCGCGGCCCCGCCGCGCGGGCGGACGGCGGGACGGCGCGAAGCCGTGCGGCGGCGCCCGCAACGGGGCCCGCCGGACCGCCGCGAATCGATACGCTGACCGTAGTCATGCCGGAACAACGGGTGGGCAATCGGAGGTCGGACGCGTGGGTGTGGGGGATCCGTTGACTCGGGTACCGCGGATGCGGCTGGACGAGCTGCTGGACGAGCTCCAGGTGCGCATCGACGAGGTGCGCGGCACCCGCGACCGGGTGCACAGCCTGCTGGAGGCCGTCGTGTCGGTCGGGCGGCAGCTGGACCTCTCGCAGGTGCTGCGCCGGATCGTGGAGGCGGCGGCGCTGCTGGTGGACGCCGAGTACGGGGCCCTGGGTGTGATCGGCCCCGACGGCCGCACGCTGGCGCAGTTCCTGACGGTGGGGCTGACCGACGAGGAGATCGCGGCGATCGGCCCGCTGCCGGCCGGCCACGGCCTGCTCGGCGAGGTGATCCACCACCCGGAGCCGCTGCGCCTCACCGACCTCGGGGCGCACTCCTCCTCGTACGGGTTCCCGGCCCACCACCCGCCCATGCGCACCTTCCTCGGCGTGCCGATCCGCGTCCGTGACGAGGTGTTCGGGAACCTCTACCTGACCGACAAGCGGGGCGGCGTCGACTTCGACACCGAGGACGAGACCGTGATCTCCACCCTCTCGGTGGCCGCCGGGGTGGCGATCGACAACGCCCGGCTCTACGAGGGGGCCCAGCGCCAGCAGCTGTGGCTCAGGGCGAACGCGGAGATCACCGAGAGCCTGCTGTCCGGCAGTTCGCGCCCGGCGGTGCTGGAGCTCATCGCCCGCCGCGCCCAGGAGATCACCGCGGCACGGCTGGCGCACGTCGCCGTGCCGGTAGCCGGTGTCGACGGCCTGGTCGTGGAGTTCGCGGCCGGCGCGGACGGGGCCGCGTGCCAGGGGCTGGTGGTCCCCTTCGAGGGCACGCTCTCCGGGGCCGCGCACCGCGCGGGCAAGCCGGTGACGGCGATGCAGGTCTCGGGGGACGGGCTCCATCCGGCCGAGGCGCGGGGGCGGCAGGCGCTGGGGCCCACGGTCGCGGTTCCGCTCGGCACCGCGGGCGGGGAGAGCCGGGGCGTCCTGCTGCTGTCGCGGCCGACGGGCGACCCGGCGTTCGGCGAGGGCGAGCTGGAGCCGCTCGTCGCCTTCGCCGGGCAGGCGGCCCTCGCCCTGGAGCTGGCGGAACGACGCCGGGACGCCGAGCAGATAGCACTGCTGGAGGAACGCGACCGGATCGCCCGCGACCTCCACGACCTGGCCATCCAGCGGCTCTTCGCCACCGGTATGACGCTGCAGAGCGCCGCCCGGCTCGTGGAGCACGACGGGGCCGCCGAACGCGTCGGCCGGGCGGTCGACGACCTGGACGAGACCATCAAGATCATCCGGTCCACGATCTTCGGGCTGCGCACCAAGGACCGCGAGGGCGGCCCCGGGCTGCGGGCGCGCGCCGCCCGCGCCGTCGGCGACGCGGCCGTCTCCCTCGGCCATCCGCCGCGCCTGAGCATGGAGGGGCTCCTCGACACCGACGTCCCCGCGCCGATCGCCGACCACGTGGTGGCGGCGCTGGGCGAGCTCCTGAGCAACGCGGCCCGCCACGCACGGGCGACCCGGGTCGGGGTGACCCTCCGGGCCGGCCTGGGCGAGATCGTGCTGACCGTCTCCGACAACGGCACCGGTATTCCGCCCCAGGGGCGCAGGAGCGGTCTGCGCAACCTCGACGAGCGGGCCCGGGGCGTGGGCGGGACCTTCAGCGTCGAGACCCCCGAGGAGGGGGGCAGCCGGCTCGTGTGGCGGGCGCCGCTCCCCGGCGGCGCCTGAGGGCGGGCCCGCGGCCGCGGGGCGCCGGGCTCACGGAGGGGCGGGGTCAGACGCGCAGCGCCCGGACGGCCGGCGGCGCGGCCTCCAGCCGGAAGCCGGTGACCAGGTCCGGGCGGATGCGCAGGGTGCCCTCCATGGGCCGCCCCACCCAGGGGCACAGCAACTCCGCGTACCGGGCGGCGTCCTCGGCCTCGGTCACCGGCCGCACGTAGCCGGTGACGACGACGCTCCAGCCCAGGTGGGTCTCGGGGTCGATGGCGTCCGCCTCGTACGCCACCACCACGCCGGGGACGTCGGCGGGGGCCGCCAGGGAGGCCAGCGCGCCGCCCCCGTGGACCCGGATGACGATGTCCTCGCCGTCGACGAGGTGGTTCACCGGCCGTACGGCCGGCAGCGCGTGCCGGGTGAAGACGATGCGGCCCAGCGACACCGTGGCGAGGAGCTCCAGGGCCTCGGCCCTGTCCAGTTCCCGCATGTGCCGGACGGCCGTCGTGGGCGTCCGGCGGGCGGGCCGGCGCAGGGCTTCCTGGTCCATGGTGCGCACCTCCGTCCGGCGCGGGCGCCGGTGGTCACGAGACGACGAGCTTCAGGTCGCGGTCGGCGCCGAGCACCCGTATGGACCTGGCGACCAGGGGCGGCACGTCGCACAGCAGGAGCCGGGTCCCCGCCACACGGCAGCGGCAGTCCAGGCTGAGGAAGAGGTCGATGCCGGCGCTGTCGCAGAAGGAGAGGTCGCCTAGGTCCAGCACCAGGTTGGGGTGGTCGGATTCCGCGAGGGCGCACAGGCGCGGCCGCACCAGCCCGGCCGTGTGGAAGTCGAGCTCGCCGGCCAGGGCGACGCGCAGGCCGTGGTCGTCGTGCGCCACCGTCCTCAGGTCGATCAAGGCGGTCGTCATGGCATCCTCCGCGCTGCGTGCGGCCCCTGCGGGCCGCGCCCTTCCCCGTGCGCCACCAGTCCAGCCGGTGCCGCGCGCCCTCCGGAAGGCCCGGCAGGCCCCACGGACAGGGCCGAAGGTCCCTTCCTGCGGGGTCCGGTCGGTACCGCACCCCCGCGATCAGGGCCGATCGGCCCTGGCCGTTCGGCCCACCGGCCGGGCAGGATGCCGGTGTTCGCGCGTGCGGGCGGACCCAGGCGAAGGAGTTGTGCGATGACCGGCGGCAGTGCCCCCTCCCCCGATGCGGAGCCCATCGGCGTCTTCCTCCTCGACGATCACGAGGTCGTGCGCCGGGGGGTGCACGACCTGCTGGACGCCGAACCCGACCTGACCGTGGTGGGCGAGGCGGGCACGGCCGAACAGGCCCTGGTGCGCATCCCCGCGCTGCGGCCCCGGGTCGCGGTCCTCGACGTGCGGCTCCAGGACGGCGACGGGGTGAGCGTGTGCCGTGAACTGCGCTCGCGGATGCCCGACCTGGCCTGCCTGATGCTGACCTCGTTCGACGACGAGGAGGCGCTGCTGGACGCCGTGATGGCGGGTGCCTCGGGCTACGTCCTGAAGCAGATCACCGGGACCGACCTGGTGACCGCCGTCCGGACGGTGGCCGCGGGCCAGTCGATGCTCGACCCCGGGGCGACGGCACGGCTGATGGCGCGCATGCGCGGCGAGGTGCCCGAGGAGGAGCGGGTGCCGGGGCTGCCCGGTTTCACGGACCGGGAGAAGGAGATCCTGCTCATGGTCAGCGAGGGGCTCACCAACCGGGAGATCGGCAAGCGGCTGTACCTCGCGGAGAAGACCGTGAAGAACATCATCTCGCGGCTGTTCGTCAAGCTCGGGGTGGAGCGGCGCGTGCAGGCCGCCGTGATCGCCAGCCACGCCCTGACCCCGCCCGGCCGGCACCCGGCTCCGGCGCCGGCCGCGGAATAGGGCGCCCCGTGGGGGCGGCGCCGGCCGGGGGAGGACCGGGCGCCGCCGGGATTCACCCTCTCCGGTCCGGGCAGGTGCGCGAAAGGGCCGACGGTCCCTCCCGGAGGGCCGGTCCTCCCCCTGCGGACCGGGCCCCGCCCGGTGCAAGGTGGGGGCATCGGCCCAGTCGACGGACTCCCGGACCCCTCAACCGCAGGAGCGGACATGACGGCGTTGACCGCGCACTCGATCTCGGAGCTGGACGCCCACTGGCGCGCCGCCAACTACCTGGCCGCGGGCCAGATCTACCTCATGGACAACCCCCTGCTGACCGAACCGCTGCGGCCGGAGCACATCAAGCCGCGGCTGCTCGGCCACTGGGGCACCTCCCCCGGCCTGAACCTGGTGTACACCCACCTCAACCGGGTGATCGTGGAGCGCTCGCTGGAGGCCCTGTGCGTCTGGGGTCCCGGGCACGGCGGCCCGGCCGTCCTCGCCAACTCCTGGCTGGAGGGGACGTACGGCGAGACCTACCCGGACGTGCCGCGCGACGCAGGCGGCATGGCCCGGCTGTTCCGGCAGTTCTCCTTCCCCGGCGGCGTGCCCAGCCACGTGGCGCCGGAGACGCCCGGCTCCATCCACGAGGGCGGGGAGCTGGGGTACTCCCTCGCCCACGCCTACGGGGCCGCCTTCGACCGGCCCGGCCTGCTGGTCGCCTGCGTCATCGGCGACGGCGAGGCGGAGACGGGCCCGCTGGCCGCGTCCTGGCACGCGAACAAGTTCCTCGACCCCGTCCACGACGGGGCCGTCCTGCCCGTCCTGCACCTCAACGGCTACAAGATCGCCAACCCGACGGTGCTGTCCCGGATCCCCGAGTCGGAGCTCGACGCGCTGCTGCGCGGCTACGGCCACGAGCCGCTGTACGTGACCGGCAGCGACCCCGCCCTGGTCCACCGGTCCATGGCCCGCGCGATGGACCGGGCCCTGGACCGCATCGCCGTCATCCAGCGGGAGGCGCGGGCGGCGGGCACCGACCGCGGCCGGGAGTACCCGCGCTGGCCGGTGGTCGTGCTGCGCACCCCGAAGGGCTGGACGGGACCGGCGGCCGTCGACGGCGATCCGGTCGAGGGCACGTGGCGCTCCCACCAGGTACCGCTCGCCGGGGTGCGCGAGAACCCCGCGCACCTGAGGCAGCTGGAGGACTGGCTGCGCTCGTACCGGCCGGAGGAGCTCTTCGACCCCGCGGGCCGTCCCAAGCCGCAGGTCCTGGCCTGCGTCCCGGAGGGCGGCCGCCGCCTGGGCGCGGTGCCCTGCGCGAACGGGGGCCGGCTGCTGCGGCCGCTCCCGCTGCCCGCGCCCGACGCGCACACCGTCCCGGTCGACAAGCCGGGCCGCACCCTGCACGAGCCGACCCGGGTGCTCGGCCGCTACCTCACGCAGGTCATGCGGGACACGGCGGGGCGCAGGGACTTCCGGGTCGTCGGGCCGGACGAGACCGCCTCGAACCGGCTGGACGACCTGTACGCGGCCACCGGCAAGGCCTGGCAGGGCGCCACCGAGCCGGTGGACCGGAACCTGGCCCGGGACGGCCGGGTCATGGAGATCCTGTCGGAGCACGTCTGCCAGGGCTGGCTGGAGGGATACCTCCTCACCGGCCGCCACGGCCTGTTCTCCACGTACGAGGCCTTCGCCCACATCGTCGACTCGATGGTCGGCCAGCACGTCAAATGGCTCAAGACCGCGCGCGAACTGTCCTGGCGGGCGCCGATCGCCTCCCTCAACTACCTGCTCACCTCGCACGTCTGGCGCCAGGACAACAACGGCTTCTCGCACCAGGACCCCGGGTTCGTCGACCACGTCCTCAACAAGAGCCCCGAGGTCGTGCGGGTCTACCTGCCGCCGGACGCCAACACCCTCCTGGCCGTGGCCGACCACGCGCTGCGCAGCCGCGACCGGGTCAACGTGATCGTCGCCGGCAAGCAGCCGTGCTTCGACTGGCTCCCCGCCGACGAGGCCCGCACGCACGTCGCGCGCGGCGCCGGGATCTGGGCGTGGGCGGGCACCGACGACGGATCCCGCGCACCGGACGTGGTGCTGGCCTGCGCCGGCGACGTGCCGACGATGGAGGTGCTGGCCGCCTCGGCCCTGCTGCGCGAGCACCTCCCCTCGCTGGCCGTCCGCGTCGTCAACGTGGTCGACATCGCCCGCCTGATGCCCCACGAGGAGCACCCGCACGGCATGACGGACACCGAGTACGACGCCCTGTTCACCACCGACCGGCCGGTGGTGTTCGCCTACCACGGCTATCCGTGGCTCATCCACCGGCTCGCCTACCGCCGCAGGGGCCACCCGCAGCTGCACGTCCGCGGGTACAAGGAGTCCGGGACGACCACGACCCCGTTCGACATGGTGGTCCGCAACGGCATGGACCGCTACCGGCTGGTCATGGACGTGATCGACCGCGTCCCCGGCCTCGCCGGCCGCGCCGAACACCTGCGCCAGGCCATGGCCGACCGGCACATCCGCCACCACGACTGGATCCGCGAGCACGGCACGGACCTTCCGGAGGTCGCCGACTGGTCCTGGCCCTACTGAGCCGCCGCGCCCGCCGCGGCGCGGCAGGTCAGCCGGCGGGCCAGGTGCGCAGCAGGGTGTCGAGGGCGTCGACGATGCGCTCCCAGCTCTCCTGGCTGTCCGGGGTGCTGTGGCTGAAGCCGCCGGTCCCCTCCAGGCTGACGTAGCCGTGGAAGACGCTGCCGAGCATGCGGACGGCGTGGGTCTCCTCCGGTTCGGCCAGGTCGTAGCCGCGCAGGACGGCGCGGGTCATCCGGGCGTGCCGTACGCCGGCGCTCGCCAGGGCGGTCTCGGTGTCCAGCGGGAACCGGGTCGCGGCGTAGCGGCCCGGGTGCTGCCGGGCGTAGTCCCTCAGGGCGTCGGCGTACGCCCTGAGGGCGTCCTTGCCGGAGCGGCCGGCGAGGGCGTCGGCGGCCCGGTCGGCGAGCTCCTCCAGGCAGGTCAGCGCGATCCGGGTCTTCAGGTCCTGGGAGTTGCGCAGGTGGGAGTACAGGCTCGCGACCTTGACGTCGAACCTCCGGGCGAGTTCCGAGAGCGTCACCCGCTCGAAGCCGATCTCGTCCGCCAGCTCCGCCCCGGCACGTACCAGCCGGTCCGCCGTGAGCCCCGCACGCCGTGCCATGGCGCCTCCTCCAGAAGTCCACCTACGACGCATCGGGATTTCCTAAAGCATATAGGCGGGCCGGACGGCCGGACGGTCCGGCCGTCCGGGCCCGGGGCCGGAGCGTCACCCCACGGGACCCGCGGGCCGTGCGGGATGCCACCCGGAACCGGACCATGGCAGGTGTGCGACCCGTTCGGTCGGACGTGCCGTTCCCCGGAGGAAGCCATGAAGGACCTCAAGTTCGAACAGAAGCGCTCGATGACCCGTGCCGAAGCCGCCGACCAGCTCGCGGGGCTCGCCCGGGCCCTGCGCGAGGGCGGGGAGGCCGAGGTCGATCTGGGCACGGGCACGCTGAGCCTGCGGGTCCCCGACGAACTCCACAGCGAGGTGGAGATCGAGGTGGACGGGGACGAGATCGAGCTGGAGATCGAGCTGAAGTGGACCACCGGACGCCCCCGCGCGGCCGCCGCCCGTACGCCGGAACCGGCGCCGCAGCCGCGTCCGGCCCCCGCGGCGGCGTCCGCGTCCGCACGGCCCCGGAAGACCGCCGCGACGGCCAAACCCCGGCGCTCCCCCGCCAAGCGCGCCTGAGCAGGGGCTGGACGGCTAGTCGTCCTCGCGCAGCCTGCGCCAGACGCGGGTGCGGTGCAGCACGTAGAGGCAGCCGGCGAGGACCAGCAGCTGAAGGCCGACGGCGAGCAGCCAGAACTCCTCGCGGCTCTCCATGCTGTCCGTCAGGAACGTGAAGTTCATGCCGAAGAACCCGGTCAGGAACGACAGCGGCAGGAAGACCACCGACACGATCGCCAGCCGGTTGATCACGCCGTTCTGTTCGCCGGCGCTGAGCGAGGCGTGGCTGGCGAACGCCCGGCGGGTGGCCTCCTTGAGGGACTCGATGTCCGCGAGCACCAGGCGCCCCCTGGTCTGGAACTCCTGGGCGAGCCGCCGCCGCTCCTGCGGGAAGGCGGGACTCAGCATCCGCCGGGTGAGGACCTCGTCGGTCACGTCCAGGAAGGGCCGCAGGAAGTGGTGCAGCTGCGCGGAGCGCCGGCGCAGCCGCGCCAGCCGGTAGAGCTGTTCGGGGCGGCGCTCCTCGAACAGGGCGTCCTCGATGGCCTCGGCCTCCAGCAGGGCCTGCACGGCGGCCCGGCGGAAGGTCCCCAGCGCCTCGCCGAGCAGGAAGAAGAGCACGGCCACGGTGTCGTCCGCCTCCTGCCGCGCCAGCCTCTCCGGCAGGTCGCGCGCCTGTTCGCCCCGGCCCCGGTGCACCGTGATCAGGAAGCGCTCCGTCACCAGCACGTGGACGTGGGTGATCTGCTCCCCGCGCACCAGTGGTACGACCAGGCAGGCCCGGTCGCCCAGGTACTCGGCGCGCGGCTGCTCCCCCACCCGGCCGAACCAGTCCAGTCCCTCGAAGTCCAGGCCGAGCAGGTCGGCGACCGCTTCCTCCCCGGCCGGAGCCCGCGCCGGCTCGGCTTCCAGGAGCCCCTCCTCCAGAAGGTCCTCCTCCGGGACCTCGCCCTCCGGAAGCTCCACGTCGACGAGCAGGAAGGGGTCCGACGCCAGCCGGGCCCGTACCTCCGCCACATCGGGGCGGGTGACGCGCATGTCCGGCATCGACACCACCGTCAGCTCCATCGCACCCGTGCTCTCCCCCGGTCCGCGCGCCGCCCCGCCCTCCGGCGGCCGCGGCCCTCCCGGGTCCGTCCGCCCGCCGCTCAGGTGTGGAGCCGGCCGTTGGCGCCGTCGTGGCCGTCGGCCTGCTCGTCGTCGAACCAGTAGTCGCCGGCCGCCAGGTAGCGGAAGGAGTGGCTGCCGCGGGCGGGCAGGGCCACCGTCGCGGCCCGGGTGCCGTCACCGCGGGGGGTGAGGGGGTGCGCGGAGGGGTTCCACTGGTTGAAGTCCCCCACCACGCTGACCGGCCCGTCCGGGGCGCCCTCCGGGAGGACGAAGGTGACCTGCGTACGGTCCTCGAGCTGTTGGCGTTCCAGCACGGACGACTCCCGACGGTGAGCTGGCAGAGGCCATGCACCGTCGCACGGCCCGCCCCTCGCCGGCGCCGCACACGCCGGGGACGGCGTGCGCCGTCACCCGCCCGGCCGCCCGGGACCGGACGGCCGGCGGGGCGTCAGGCGGCCGGGACGAACGGGTGGAGCGAGTCGTCGCCGCGGCGCACCACGCCGTAGCTGTGCTCGGGCACCTCGTTCCAGGCCCCGGGAAGGTCGCCCAGCGGCTCCGAGACCACGAGCCGGGTCTCGTCGGACAGCTCCTGGAGGAAGGACATGTCGGGGTGCAGCGCGCGCAGGGAGTCCACCCGGGTGCTGTAGTAGAGCGACCGGGCGTCGCCCCCGCTGGCGTAGCGGAACGCCCACAGCGCCTCGCCGTCCGTGACGGCGACCGTCATCTGCATCGGGTCCTCGACGCCGTGCGCGCGGCCGGTGCGCTCCACGAGGCCGACCATCCGGGCCACCGCGCCCGGGGGGTCCTCCTCCAGCCCCAGGGTCAGGGCCAGGTAGAACATCACCTCGGAGTCCGTGGTCCCCTCCATCCCGGGGAAGAGGGAGGGCTCGACCGCCAGGCAGAGCTCCCTGCGCATCTCGTGGAAGCCGGCGATGGAGCCGTTGTGCATCCACAGCCAGCGGCCGTGGCGGAAGGGGTGGCAGTTCGTCTGCTGGACGGCCGTGCCCGTCGAGGCCCTGATGTGGGCGAAGAAGAGCGGGGACGTGACGTGCTGGGCGATCTCCCGCAGGTTGCGGTTGTTCCAGGCGGGTCCGACGTCCCGCATCACCGCGGGGGTGTCGATGCCGGACTCCCGCGTGTACCAGCCGATTCCGAAGCCGTCGCCGTTGGTCGTCTCGACGCCCAGCCGCGCGTGCAGGCTCTGGTCGATCAGGGAGTGCGCGGGTTTGTAGAGGATGGTGTCGAGGAGCACGGGGGTTCCCGAATAGGCCAGCCACCTGCACATGGTCGATCACCTCTCCGCGGGGACGGGTCGTGGTCCCAGCATGGCCCCGCAGCCGGACGCGCACCTCACCCCCGGCGGGTGAGGTGCGCGTCCGGGACGCCGCCGGGCCCGGCGGCGCTCAGCCGAGGATCCTGCGCTTCTGCTCCTCGAACTCAGCCTCCGTGAGCACGCCCTGCGCCTTGAGCTCGCCGAGCTGCTTCAGTTCGTCCAGCATGTTCGACCGGTCGGGGGCGGGCGCCGCGGCCGGCGGCGGGGGTGGGGGCGGCGGGGCGGGCTCGGGCTCCGGCTGCTGGGCGGCCCACCGGCCGGCCTGCCGGCGGGACACACGGTTCGAGACCGCGGTCGCGGTTCCCGCGACCACGGCGGTGCGGGCTACGCCGCGGAGAAGTCCTGGCATGGCGGTCCTTCGCTGTCTCTCCCGTCCGCCGGGGGAAGGCGGCGGGGCGTCGGCTGTCGGTGGGTGTCCGGTGCGGTCAGGAGTCGGCCTCGGTCGCCTCCAGCGAGGCGAGGATCGCCTGGACGGGGATGCGTCCCGAGGCGACCAGCTGGGCCCCGCCGCGGCGCAGGGCGGCGGCGAGCGGCGCCGCCCAGACGTTCTCGTAGACCAGCAGTCCGGCGGAGCTGCCGGGCTCGATGGCGTGGGCGGCCTCCTCCAGGTCGTCCTGGCCCAGGAGGCCCGACGACGCGCCCTCGAAGACGGCGAGGTCGAGCTCCCCGTCGGCGTCGAGGTCCGCGATCTCCAGCCCGACCACCGAGCCGTCCTGGTCCTTCCTGATGAAGACCAGGTCGAGGATGCGGATGAGGCCGCGGTCCACCAGGTCGACGAGCAGGGGGAAGCCCTCACCGGTCATCCGGTTGCCGGGGAACTCCACCACGAGGTAGTCGATGGGGCCCATCTCCTCGATCGGCTCTCGCGTGTCGGCTTCTTCACTCACGGCGTCACCTACGGGTGTTGGCGGGTACCCCCCTCAGGGCCATTGCACCACCGGACGCCCGCGGTCGCGACCGGCCGGCCCGGCGGTTCCTCAGGCGAGGACGTTGACGGCCCGGGCGATCACGAGACCCAGGATGACCAGGGAGATGACGGACTGGAGGGTCATGGCGATCTTGGCCCAGGGGGCGAGCGGCATGACGTCGGTGGGGCTCAGCGCGGTCGAGTTGGTGAACCCCAGGTAGAAGTAGTCGACGTAGCGGGGGCGCCAGTCCCGCGCGTTCAGTTCGGGGCTGAGGTGCTGGGGGAAGGCGAGTGCGGGAGTGGCGGGCATCCCGTGGGCCCGGACGGCCGGACCGCCGCTGTCGAGCTCGAAGTACAGCAGGGAGAAGGCGAGGACGGTCGAGGTCCAGACGCTGCCGCCGGCCAGCAGGAGGGAGGTGGCGGAGTTGGTCTCGTTCCCGCCGTGGATCAGGTCGTCGATCAGCTGCACGGTGGACCAGAGGGATCCGCACGCCAGTACGGTCACCAGGGAGATGGACACGGCGCGCAGCGCGTCCGAGCGGCGGCTGATCCGGACGGGGTCGCCCGAGACCAGCGCCACCAGGAGCAGCCCCTCGGCGACGGGGAGCGCCCAGCGGGGCCCCAGGCGCAGGTCGTCGGGCAGGAGCAGGGTCAGTACGGCGGAGGCGAGGACGGCCACGGCCATCGGCCAGCGGTGCTCTCCGTGCGTGCCGGCTTCCGGCTCCGGCTCCGGCGGCCGGCCCGGCCGCGCGGGCTTCACCGCCCCCACGGCGTGATCCCCCAGCGGACGGTGTGGTGCGCGCCCGGGGCGAGGCCGACGAGGCCCGTGCCGCTGCGGAAGGCGTCCGGCGGGCAGGTCATGGGCTCGACGGCGACGGCGCGGCGCCGCTCCCCGGGCGGCAGGGTGTCACCGGTGTAGAGCTGCACCCAGTCGGCGCCCGGCCCGAGCCAGACGTCCGTGCCGAGGGCGCCCGACGGATGGGCCAGGCGGACGACGGCCCGCCCGTCCGCGTCCCGTTCCAGGTCGCCGAAGGGGGTGTCCAGCCGGAGCGCCCCGACGGCGCGCGGCGCCCGCAGGTCGTACTCCGTCCCGGCGACCGGCTCGGCGGCCACGGGCAGCCCCCGCCCGTCGGTGACCAGCCGCGTCCGTGCGGGCAGGGTCAGCACCGCCTCGTCGACGGACGCGGTGCCGGCCATGACGTAGGGGTGCTGGCCGAAACCGTAGGGCGCGGGGTCCGGGCCGAGGTTGCGCGCCGTGACGGCGACCTCGAGGCCGTGCCCGCCCAGGGCGTACTCGGCGCGGACGCCGAGGTGGAAGGGGTAGCCCGGCTGCGGCCGGAGCTCCACGTCGAGCACGGCCCGGTCGGCGCCCTCCTCGGCCACCCGCCAGGGCACCCAGCGGAGCAGTCCGTGGATGGCGTTGCCCGCGGCCGGCTCGGTGAGCGGCAGCTGCAGTTCCCGCCCTTCCCAGACGTAGCGGCCGTCCCGGATCCGGTTGGGCCACGGCACGAGGATCTGGCCGCGGCCGCCGGTGACCGGGTCCTGCGCGGCGAACCCGTCGATCACGGCGCGTCCGCCGGCGGTGTACGAGCGGAGCGCAGCGCCCAGCTCGACGACGACGGCCTCGTGCGCGCCGTGTCGGAGGGTCAGCTGGCGTCCGGTGCGGCTGTCCTGCACGCGTGGCCTCCTCGGTCCGCCCGGCGGCGGTCCGAGGCGCGGGCGTGGTCGTGGCCTGCGGTGACGGCCTCGGTCAGGAGGATGCGGCCGCGCGCCGGGCCGGTCAAGCGCGACACGTCGCCCGGGGGCCGGCCGGGTGCGGTGCGCCGCCCCGCCGGGCGGCTGGCCGGCCGTGCCGGGCCCGGTCGGCACGGCGTGGCGGGAGGGACCCGGGTGAGCGATGGTGGGTCTGCGGGAACATCTGCCGAGCCTCCCCGGAGTCACCATGGACCGCTACCCACCCATCGCCGAGCACGGACTGGTGGGCGACCTGCAGACCGCCGCCCTCGTGTCGTCGAGGGGTGTCGTCGACTGGTTCGCCGCTCCCCGGTTCGACTCCCCCAGCATCTTCGCCGCCCTGCTCGACCACGACCGCGGCGGCTACTTCGAGCTGACTCCCGAGCACCCCGACGTGACCTGCAAGCAGCTCTACTACACCGGCACGGCCATCCTGGTGACCCGCTTCATGTCGCCCGACGGGGTCGGCGAGGTGTTCGACTTCATGCCCCCCGACCGGACCCGCATCCCCACCGACCGGCACACCCTGGTCCGCGCGGTGCGCTGCGTACGGGGGACCGTCGACTTCTCCCTCGTCTGCCGGCCGCGTTTCGACTACGGCCGGGCCGAGCACTCGCTCGAACTGGACGGCGGCCGGGCCGTGTTCCGCTCACCGGAGATCGACGCCCACCTCCAGGCCACCTTCCCGCTGAAGCGCGACGGCCAGGACGTGCGGGGCAGGGTGAGGCTGAGTGCCGGCGAGTCCGGCGGCGCCGTCTTCACCGTGTGCGCCGCCGGCGGCGAGGCCCCGGTGACGCCCACGGTCGGGGCGGTCACCGACCAGTTCTGGGAGGTCGCGGGATTCTGGCAGGACTGGCTGCGCCAGTCCCGCTACCGGGGCCGCTGGCCCGAGCAGGTGCACCGCTCGGTGATCACCCTCAAGCTCCTCACCTACGCGCCCACCGGCGCCCTGGTCGCGGCGGCCACCATGGGCCTGCCCGAGCAGGTCGGCGGTGAGCGCAACTGGGACTACCGGTTCACCTGGGTGCGCGACGGCGCCCTGTCCGTGCGGGCCATGCTGGACCTCGGCTTCGTCGAGGAGGCCACGGCCTTCGTCCACTGGCTGGCGGAGAGGCTGCGCGAGCGCGAGGGCCGGGAGGCGGAGCCCCTCCAGACGATGTACCGGGTCGACGGGGACCCCGACCTGGTGGAGGAGACCCTCGACCACTTCGAGGGCTATCGCGGCTCCGCGCCCGTACGCATCGGCAACGGCGCCGCCGACCAGCTCCAGCTCGACATCTACGGCGAGGCGCTCTACGCGCTCTCCCAGGGCTACGAGATCGCCCAGCAGGCCAGCTACACGGGGTGGAAGACGGTCGCGAAGGCGCTGGACTGGCTCACCGGGGCCTGGAACCGTCCGGACGAGGGCATCTGGGAGACCCGCGGCGGCCGGAAGGACTTCACCTACAGCAGGCTGATGTGCTGGGTCGCCTTCGACCAGGGCCTCCAGCTCGCCGAGCGCTTCCGGCGCCCCGCCGACCTGGAGGGGTGGCGCCGCGCGAGGGACGAGATCTTCGAGCAGATCATGCAGCGCGGCTGGAGCGAGAAGGACCGCTCCTTCGTGCAGCACTACGAGGGCGACGTCCTGGACGCCTCCCTGCTGCTCATGCCCAGGGTCAAGTTCATCGCCCCCAAGGACCCCGTCTGGCTGTCCACCCTCGACGCGATGGACCGCACACTGGTCTCCGACAGCCTCGTCTACCGCTACGACCCGGCGGCCTCGCCGGACGGACTGCGCGGCTCGGAGGGCACGTTCAGCCTGTGCACGTTCCTCTACGTGGACGCGCTGGCCCGGGCGGGACGGCTGCCGCTGGCCCGGTACACCTTCGAGAAGATGCAGACGTACGCGAACCACGTCGGCCTCTTCGCCGAGGAGATCGGTCCGAGCGGGGAGCAACTGGGCAACTTCCCGCAGGCGTTCACCCACCTGTCCCTCATCATGGCCGCCACGACCCTCGACCGGGCGCTCGACGAGCAGCTGGAACGCTGACGATGCCCCTCCCGGCCCCTGCGGCGGGTGCGCCGCGGCTGACCGCGGCCGAGTTCGCCGCGCTCTACGCACGCGTCCGCCGCCCGGCCGGCGCCTCCCCGCGGCGCGGCGCCCTCGAGGAGCTCACGCCGGACCGGGTGCGGGCGGCGGCGGCCGAGGTGCGCTCCGGCCGGACGGTGACGATGGCGGCGCCGGTCGAGACGGAGCCGGGGCCCGACGACCCGGAACCGTGCGAGCACGTCATGACCGGCGCCGTGCGGGGCTCGATCGCGTCCACCGGGCTCCAGTTCGCCAGGGACCGCTTCACGATGAACGTCCACGGGGACGCCGACAGCCATCTCGACGCCCTGTGCCACGTGATCTACGACGGCACCCTGTACGGCGGCGTGGACGCGGACAGCGTCACGCCGGAGGGGGCCACGGCCCTGACCGTCGAGGCGGCCCACGACGGGATCGTCGGCCGCGGCGTGCTGCTGGACGTCCCGCGGTTGCGCGGGGTCCCGTGGCTCGAACCGGGCGATCACGTGACCCTGGAGGACCTCACCGCGGCGGAGCGCGCCCAGGGGGTCCGGGTGGGCGCGGGCGACCTCCTGTTCGTCCGGGTCGGCCACCGCCGGCGCCGCGCCGAGCTGGGCGCCTGGCGCGCGGCGGACCTGCGGGCCGGCCTCCATCCGTCCGCGGTGGAGTTCCTGCGGGACCGGCGGGTCGCGGTGCTCGGGGGCGACGGGAACCACGACACGGCCCCGAGCTGCACCGAGGGCGTCGACTTCCCGGTGCACGTGCTGGCCATCCACGCCATGGGCCTGCACCTGCTGGACTACCTCCAGTTCGAGGACCTCGCGGAGGTCTGCGAGGCCGAGCGGCGGTGGTCGTTCCTCTGCGTCGTCGCCCCGCTGAGGCTGCCGGACGCCACGGGCTCGCCGGTCAATCCGATCGCCGTCTTCTGAGGCCGGTCCGGGCCGGCCGGACCAGATGGGGGAACCCGATGGGAACAGCGCACCCGGTGCCGCCCGTCGTGGTCGTCATGGGCGTCTCGGGAGCGGGGAAGTCCACCGTCGGACGGCTGCTCGCCGACCGCCTGGCGGTGCCCTTCGCGGAGGCGGACGACTTCCACTCCGCCGCGAACCGGGCCAAGATGGCCGCCGGCCGGCCCCTCGACGACGCAGACCGCCTGCCGTGGCTGCTGTCCCTCGCCGACTGGATCCGGGAGGCCGAGGCCTCCGGCCGGGGCGGGGTGATGGCCTGCTCCGCGCTCAGGCACGCGTACCGGGACCTGCTGCGCCGGGCGGGCGCGGGCGTGGTGT
Organism: Streptomyces sp. NPDC093801; assembly: GCF_040701585.1. Taxonomy (NCBI): domain Bacteria; kingdom Bacillati; phylum Actinomycetota; class Actinomycetes; order Kitasatosporales; family Streptomycetaceae; genus Streptomyces; species Streptomyces sp. NPDC093801. The sequence goes on from NZ_JBFBDP010000001.1 coordinate 79,320, forward strand.
TCGTCCACCTCGCGCTCGACCGCACCCGCGCCGCGCGGCGGGTCGCCGGGCGCCGGGGCCACTTCATGCCCGCCCCGCTGGTGGACTCCCAGTACACCGCCCTCGAACCGCTGCGGCCCGACGAGCCCGGGGTGACCCTGGAGGCGACGGCCGACCCGCGGAGCATCGTCGAGGCGGCGGCGCGCGCGGTCCGGGGGGCCTGCTGACCTGGTGGTGAGCCGTGTCCGGGCGGGGCGGCCCCCGGCGGGCGTCCTTCGGTCGCCACCGGCGGGATTGCCGGATAGCGTCGGAAAGGTACGCAATGTCCCCCTGTCTCTCCCAGAACAGGACCCCGCATGGCCGGCGATCAGCACTACGACGTCATCATCATCGGCACGGGAGCGGGCGGCGGCACGCTCGCCCACCGGCTGGCCCCCTCCGGCAAACGCGTCCTGATCCTGGAGCGCGGCGGCTACCTGCCCCGGGAACGGGACAACTGGGACTCCACGGCCGTCTTCGTCAAGGGGAAGTACCGGGCGCCCGAGTTCTGGTACGACAAGCACGGCAACGCCTTCCCCCCGGAGGTCAACTACTACGTCGGGGGCAACACCAAGTTCTACGGCGCCGCCCTCTTCCGCCTGCGCCCCGAGGACTTCGGCGAGCTGCGCCACCACGACGGCGTCTCGCCCGCCTGGCCGATCGACTACGACGACCTGGAGCCGTACTACACCCAGGCGGAGCAGCTCTACCTGGTCCACGGGCGGCACGGCGAGGACCCGACGGAGGGCCCGGCCAGCGGCCAGTACCCGCACCCCCCGGTGGAGCACGAGCCGCGCATCCAGCAGCTCAGCGACGACCTGGAGAAGAAGGGCCTGCACCCCTTCCACCTGCCCATCGGGGTGAACCTGACCCAGGACGGGAACGGCCGGGCCACCCATGACAGCGCCTGCATCCGCTGCGACCGGGTGGACGGCTTCCCCTGCCTGCTCGGCGCCAAGTCCGACGCCCAGGTGATCTGCGTCGACCCGGCCCTGGCGTACGACAACGTCACGATGGTGACGGGCGCCGACGTCCGGCGCCTGGAGACCGACCCGACCGGGCGGACCGTCACGCGCGTGGTCGCCGAGCTCGGCGACGGCTCCACGCAGGCGTTCGCCGCCGGCATCGTCGTCGTCGCCTGCGGGGCCGTCAACTCCGCCGCCCTGCTGCTGCGTTCGGCCAACGACCGGCATCCCGGCGGCCTGGCCAACAGCTCGGACGTGGTGGGGCGCCACTACATGCGGCACAACAACCTGGCGCTGATGGCGGTGTCGAAGGAGCCCAACCCCACCAAGTTCCAGAAGACCCTCGCGCTCAACGACTGGTACCTCGGCGCGGACGACTGGGACTTCCCGCTCGGCGGCATCCAGATGCTGGGAAAGTCGGACGCCGACCAGATCCACGGCGAGGCACCGCGCTGGGCCGGCAGGATCTCCCCGGACATGCCCTTCGAGATGCTCGCGCACCACGCCGTCGACTTCTGGCTCTGCGGGGAGGACCTGCCGCTGCCCGAGAGCCGCGTCACCCTCGACGCGAAGGGCGACATCCACCTGGCCCTCGACGAGAAGAACAACATCGCGGGCCTGGAGCGCCTCCAGCACAAGCTCAGGGGGATGCTCGGCCACCTGGGCATGCACGAGCACCACCTGCTGCCGCACAGCATCTACCTGCACAAGGGCATGCCCATCGGGGCCACGGCCCACCAGGCCGGCACCGTCCGGTTCGGCACCGACCCGCGCAGCTCGGCCCTGGACGTCGACTGCAAGGCCCACGACCTCGACAACCTCTACGTCGTGGACACGAGCTTCTTCCCCAGCATCGGCGCGGTGAACCCGTCGCTGACCGCCATCGCCAACGCCCTGCGGGTCGGCGACCGGCTCATCGAGCGGATGGGCTGACGGGCCCGGCGGGGACCGCGCCGGCCCCGCCGGAGTCCCGGCTACGCGTCGTCCCCGGCGGCTCCGGCCGCCTGGGTGTCGGCGTCGGTGAGGGGCTCCAGTTCACCCAGGGTGTCCAGCCGGTAGAGCAGCACCAGCGCGGGACCGACCAGCACGATCGCGATGCCGGTGACGATGACCAGCCAGTGCAGGGTGGCCGGGGCGCCCGCGGCGTCGGTCACGGTCAGCGTGGTGGGCAGTACGTAGGGCCGCTGCGCGAAGCCCCAGGCGCCGACGGTGAGGGCCACGCTCGCCGCCGCCGTGTGGCGGGTCCAGGCGTGGGAGCGGCGCACCAGCAGGAACACCGTGGCCAGCCCGCAGACGGCGGCCAGGACCACCAGCAGCAGCCCCGCGCCCCCGGTGAGCCCGTCCCAGACGTACCGGGCGTCGTCGTGGGTGACGGGCAGGGCGATGAGCGCGAGGACGACGATCGCCGCGAAGGCGAGCAGCGCCCGGAGGCGGAAGTAGCCGACGAGGTCGTCCGCGCCGAACCGGCGGGCGTCCGAGCAGAGGTACACCGCGCCGAGGAACGCGGCGGCCGCGACGGCCAGCAGGCCGGTGAGGACCGAGGTCGGATTGGCCCAGGCGTCCGCGGAGGCGACCGTCCCGACCTCGACCCGTCCGGAGGCGATGCCTCCGAGCACCGCGCCGAGGAAGAAGGGCGTGAGGAGCGAGGAGACCGCGAACGCCGCGCCGTAGAGGCGCCGTCGGGACATCCGGTGGGTCGGCTTGCGCAGCGCGAACCCGGCGCCCCGCAGGACCAGCCCGACCGCCGCGAGCGCGAGCGGCAGCCACATCGCCTCGAAGACGGCCTGGAACATCGTCGGGAAGCCGGTCCACATGACGACGAGCACGAAGATCAGCCAGACGTTGTTGACCTCCCAGACCGGTGCCATCGCGTGGTCGATCAGCCGGCGGGGCCTCTTGCCTCGCTCCGGCCCGCCGGCCAGGAGGTCCCAGAAGCCCGCGCCGTAGTCGGTGCCCCCGCCGCAGGCGTAGGCCGCGATGACGGCCACCAGGACCCAGGCGATGAAGTCCGCCATCAGGACGCACCCCCTGCGTCCCGGTCGGCGCCGCCGGCCGGCGGCGCCCCGCCGACCGCGGCCCCGGCACCGGGCTCGTCCCTGGGCCCGTAGGGGGTGTCGGCCTCCGGGGGCGGGGCACCCCGCACGGCTTCCGGGTTCTCGTCGGCGGTGCGCCAGCGGGTGCGCATCGTGAGGACGACCGCGAGGAACGCGCCGAAGACCAGCACGTACACGACGGCGACCAGGCCGAACATCGCCCACAGCGATCCGGCGCGGGTGGTGGTCACCGCCTCCGAGACCCTCATCTCGTTGTAGACGATCCAGGGCTGGCGGCCCACCTCGGTGGTGATCCAGCCGCATTCCACGGTGAGCAGGCAGGCCGCTCCCGCGACGGCGGCGCAGCGGAAGAACCAGCGGTTGCGGGGCAGCTCCCGGTGCCGCAGCCAGCACCAGCCGTACCAGAGCGCGAGCAGGATCAGCAGGCTGCCGATGGTGACCATGGTGTCGAAGGCCCAGTGGGCGATGGTCGCCTGGACGGCGGTGGGCCGGTCGGACGCCGGGACCGAGGTCAGGCCCGTCACCTGGGTGCTCGGCTTGAAGCCGGCGAGGATCGAGTCCAGCTGGGGGATCTTGATCCCGCCGACGATCGTGCCGTCCTCCTTCAGCCTCCCGTACAGGTACTCCGGGACGTGCGTGTCGGTCTGCCAGACCAGTTCCGTGGCGGCGAACTTGACCGGCTGCTTCCGGAAGACGGCGCGGGCGGTGGCGTCACCGATCATGAACTGGACCGGTGTGAGGATCGCGGCGACGGTGAACGGCAGGGTGAAGCCGAGCCGGTGGTACCGGTCGCGCCGCCCGCGCAGCCAGCCCATGGCGTACACCCCGGCGACCGCGTACCCGGCGGTCATGAACATAGCGACCGCGAAGTGCCAGTACTCGGGACCGAACATCGGCGTGAAGATCGCCCGGCGCACCTCGACGTCGACGGGGTTGCCCTGGCTGTCGAGGCTGAACCCCCGCGGGGTGTTCATCCAGGCGTTGGCCGCGATGATCCCGAACGCCCCCATCAGGGCCGCCAGCGGCAGCGGCGCGCCCAGCCAGAAGTGGGTCCACGGCTTCAGGCGGCGCCATCCGTACAGGTAGACGGCGATCAGCACGGCCTCCAGGAAGAAGGCCCACGCCTCGACGCCGAACCCGAGCCCGAAGACGTCGCCCCAGCGCCCCAGCATGCCGGGCCACAGCAGACCGAGCTCGAAGGAGAGCACCGTGCCCGTGACGACGCCGATGGCGAACTGCACGGCCATCACGGCGGACCAGCGCCGCGCCAGCTTGAGGGCGACGGGGTCCTCGCGGCGCAGCCCCCGGTAGTGCATCAGCAGCGTGAGGAACGGCAGCGCCACCCCGAAGGGGACCAGCAGGATGTGCGAACCGAGGGTGAAGGCCATCAGCTCGCGGGCCGGCAGGAGTTGGGGCGGCGCTTCCGCCAGGTGGAACACCGTGCTGGACATGTGTGCCTCGTTGGTCGTGCCCGCGGACGACGGGGCTGAGGGGCCGTGGCGCGGGCGGAGGGGCACCGTGGAGCCGTCCTCGCCCGGTGGGCGCACCATCGGCCGGCCGGTGCGCGCGGCTGTACGTCGCCCGGTGGCCCGGGTCCCGTACGGGCGGTCAGCCCCCGGTGGCGAAGCCGGGGAAGAGCGTCATGCCCCCGTCGACGTAGAGCGTGGTGCCGACGACGTAGTCGAGGAGGTCGGAGGCGACGGCGACGACCGCGTTGGCGATGTCGTCCGGGTCGCCCACGCGGTGGTAGGGGATCAGCTGCAGGAGGGCGGCCTCGGCCTCGGGGGTGGACCAGGCGTCGCGGTTGATCGGGGTGCGGATCGCGCCGGGCGCGATCGCGTTGACCCGGATCCGCCGGGGGGCCAGCTCCTGTGCGAGGGTCTGCATCAGCATGCCGACACCTCCCTTGGAGGAGGCGTAGTTGACGTGCCCCGCCCATGGGATGACCTGGTGGACCGAGCTCATGCAGATGATCTTCCCGGCCGACCGGGAGACCTCCTCGACCACGCCGCGCCGCACGAACTCCTTGGCGGCCTCGCGGGCGCAGAGGAACTGCCCGGTCAGGTTGACGTCGATGACCTTCTGCCACTGGGCGAGGGTCATCTCGGTCAGCGCCGCGTCCCGCTGCAGTCCGGCGTTGGCCACCATGATGTCGATGGTGCCGAACTCCTGCACCATCCGGGCCACCATGGCGACCACCTGCTCCTCGTCGGACACGTCGGCCTGGTGGGCGTAGGCGCGGACCCCGAAGCCCTCGATCTGCGCCACGACCTCCTCCGCCTCGTCCGCGCCGGCGACGTAGTTGACCACGACGTCCGCTCCGGCCCGGCCCAGGGCGACGGCGGTCGCCAGGCCGATGCCCGAGTTGGCACCGGTCACCAGTGCCTTCTGGCCGGCGAGCAACTGCGCGGACCCGGCACCGCTCCCCGTGTCGACTGTGGTGGCCACGCTCTCTCCTCAGGCAGGTGGGACGGAGCGCCCGCCCCCGGGAGCAGCGCCCGGTCGGCGACGCGTCGGGAGGGGCCGGCCCCGGTCGAAGGAGCGGCCACCGGCCCGGCCACCGACGAAAGCACCCCGCGCCGCGACGGAGCGCACCGGCACGCCACGCACCCCCCTTTCGGCCGCACCGCTCCCACGGTCGGACCACACCCCGTCCCCGCCCCTTCACACGGTCGGCGGCTCCCAGGACGCGCCGCGCCCGCCGGCGGGGTCGCACCCCGCCGGCGGGCGCCGGCCGCCCGGTCCTCGCGGGCGCGGGCGGTCTCCTCGTCTCCTCGTGTCAGGACAGTTCGCGGACACCGAGCTGCTGCACGAACAGCAGGCTGTCGGCGTTGGCCCAGTACTCGGCGAGCATGCCGTCCTTGACCAGCAGGGTGTCGGTTCCCGTGAAGCGGACCCGTTCGCCCACGGCGTCCTGCGACGCGCCCGGGAAGCCTCCGGCGTACGTGCCTTCGGCCGCCCAGCGGACCACCAGGAAGTCGTCGGTGGCGATCGGGCCGACGGTGATCTCGAAGCTGAGGTCGCGCAGGATCGTGTGGATGCCCGCCACCCACCCGTTCAGGCCCTCACGGCCGTGCACCGTGTCGTCGCCCGATCCGGTGAGAGGAGCGGCGTGCGCGACGAAGTCGGGAGCGATGATCTCGTCGGTCAGGGACAGGTCGTTGTTCCACAGGGCCTTCCACGGCTCGGCGAGCAGGGCGTTGGAGGAAGCGGACATGGCGGATTCTCCTTCGGGATGGGGGTTGTCGGGGGTCCGGGGGGCGTCGAGGGTGGTCCGTGGACCGGTGCGGCGCGTGAGGAGCAGGGCGAGGAGGGCGGTCGAGGCCAGCACCGCGGCCGAGAGGGTGAACGCGGTGCGGTAGCCGGCGGTGAGCGCCTCCGCGTGCGGTTCTCGTAGCGCGGCGTGTGCGGTGACCGAGCCGGCCAGGGTGGCGAGGGCGGCGAGTCCGACGGCGCCGCCGACCTGGCGGGTGGTGTTCACCAGTGCCCCGGCCAGGCCCGCGTCCCGTGGCGGGACGCCCTCGACGGCGAGGGCGGTGAGCCGGACGAAGGCGACGCCGAGACCGAGGCCGACCAGGACGCTCGGGCCGAGGACGTCGGCGAGGTAGCTGCCGTCGGCGCTGATCCGGGACAGCCACAGCAGTCCGGCGGCCTCGGTGAGCAGGGCGCCGGTCAGGGTCGCTGTGGTACCGAATCGGCGGGACAGGCGCGGCGCGAGGGTGGAGCCGTACATGTTCGCGGCGGCGAGTGGGAGCTGGCCCGCGCCGGTGGCCAAGGGGCCCGATCCGAGCACCTGTTGCTGGTAGAGCGGGAGGAAGAAGAACAGGGCGATCCATACGGAGCCCAGCAGGGCCATCAGCAGGTTGCCGGCGGCGACCCTGCCGGTGGTGAAGAGCCTCGGCGGTATCAGGGCATCGGGCCGGCGCCGCTCGATCACGGTGAACGCCGCGAGCAGTGCGGCGGCGGCGGCGAGTGCGGCGAGCACCCGGGCGTCCGTCCACCCGGCGCCGCGTGCGGTGGTCAGCGCCCAGACCAGGCAGGTCAGGGCGAGGGTGACGGTGGTGGTGCCCAGCAGGTCGAACCGTCCTGGCCGTCGTCCGTCCGGGGCCGGCACGAGAACGACCACGGCGGCCAGGACCAGTGCCGATCCGAGTGCGACGGTGTGGAAGATCCACGGCCAGCCCCACGCCTGGGTCAGCACGCCGCCCAGCAGGACGCCGCCCGCTCCGCCCGCTCCGGAGACCGCTCCCCATACGCCGAGCGCCCTGCCGCGTCCGGCGCCGGAGGGGAACTGCTCCATGGCCAGGGCGAGCGCGGCCGGCGCGATGGCTGCGGCGCCGACCCCCTGGGCGGCTCGGGCTGCGATCAGCACGCCCGGGGTGGCGGCCAGTCCGGCCGCCAGTGAGGCTCCGGCGAAGAGGGACAGACCCGCGATCAGTACCCGGCGCCGGCCGAGGAGGTCGGCGGCCCGGCCGCCCGCCAGGAGCAGTGCCCCGAAGGCCAGGCCGTAGGCGTTGACCACCCATGTGGTCGCGGTGTCCGAGAGGTGCACCCCGGTACGGATCCGGGGGAGCGCCACGTTGACGACGGAGGTGGCGAGCATGACGGCGAACTGGCTCGCGGCCAGCGCGGCAAGTGCGGCCGGCGCGGGACCACGGCCGGGGGCGGTGCGGTGGGTGGGAGGACCGCCCCGGGAGAATCTGTGGTTCATGGTGGTCCGGTCCACGGGGCCGGTCAGGAGGGCAGCTCGGTGTCGGGGATCCAGTGGCCGTGGATGCCGGCGGGTACCCTGCGCGGGAGTTCGACGGCGGCGACGGTGCTCAGGTCGCCCGCGTCCAGGACGAGGAGTTCCGAGGCGTCGGCCTTGACGTCGCTGACGATGGTGAGCAGGTAGCCGTCGTCTTCGGCGGTCGCGCCCTCGGCGGGTGCGAAGACGGCTTCGCCGGGCATCCGGCCCTCGCCGTGCGCGAACAGCAGCTGTTCGCCGGTGCGTGAGTCGAGCTTGGCGGTGTGGTAGCCCGACAGGCTCGCGCCGGGGAAGGCGATGGCGTAGCTGTAGCGGTAGTCGGCACCGGTGTGGGCGTCGTTGATCGCGGGGAACTCGGTGACCAGGTCGTTGAGGGATTCGGTGGTGACCGTGCCGGTGGCGGGGTCGATGACCCAGCGGTGGAAGGTCGAGCCGGCGTTGGGGGTGGTGCCGTATCCGGGCGCGCCGACCCACCACTTCCACGAGCTCTCCCAGGCGGAACGGTCGAAGCGGGGTGCTTCGAGGACGATCCGGCCCCGTGCGTCGGTGTAGGCGTTGGTGACGTGCAGCAGCACGGCTTGGTCGGGCACCTCGAACCAGGTGGCCCTGCCTCCGGCGCGCGGGATCACGCCGAGACGCAGCGGGACGTCGTCGTGCCAGCGGTAGGGGATGCCGGACTGCTCCGCATGGTCGAAGACCACCGGCGAGTCGATGAAGACGACGTGCTCGCGGGTGAGGGCGAAGTCGTGCATGAGCGACGGGCCGGCGCCTTCGACGATCTGCGAGCTGACGATGGCGCCGGAAGCGTCGGCCACGTAGTGGGTCAGGTGCGGCGGGAAGGGACTGTAGCTGAAGAAGTGCAGCTCACCGGTCTGCGGATCCTCCTTGGGGTGGGCGGTCATCGCGCTGGTGAGCTTGCCGCCGAAGTCGTACACCCCGATCGTGTCGAGGTCGGCGCTGACCTCCCAGGGCAGGTTGGCCTCCTGGAGCGCCAGGTAGCGGCCGCCGTGGAAGATGATGTTGGTGGCCGCGGCGCTGACCTCGAGTTCGGTCCCGGTGAAGGGGACGCCGTCCAGGAACGGGGTCTTCACCCAGCGGTTGCGGTACCACTCGGCCCGGCCGTCCTTGAGGCGGATACCGTGGAGCATGCCCTCGCCCCGGAACCAGTGGGTGGGGGTGACGCCCGGCTTGGGGTTGTGGCCGTTGCGGAAGTAGCGGCCGTTCAGCTCGGGCGGGAGAGTGCCCCGCACCCGCAGTTCACGGCCCGTGATCTCGTCGGTGACGGGAGAGAAGTGCTCGCTGATGTAGGGCTTGCTGAGAGTCATGGTCGGTCTTTCCTGGTCGAGGAGGCCGAGGGGCCGCGCGTGCCCGGATGAACGAGGCCGGGACGGACGGGCGGTTCAACGCCTGCCGGGTGTCGGACAGTCGACGGGGCGGGCGTCGTGCCGGCCGGTTCCGTTCGAACACCCCTATCGTCGTCCGGAGCTGCCCTCGGCCACGTCCGCCTTTCTGCTCGTGGCGGGTTACCCGAAAGTCGTACCGGGCGGGCCGGCGTCGAGGCCCAGAGCGGTAGCCGGCGCTCCTGCGGGGCGACTCGGGGCGACTCGTGCGACACCACTGCCCGGACGTCGGCTCCCGGCCGGAGCTGCTCCCGCCCTCGGAGCCGTCGGTTGCCGACGAAGTCGGCCCCGTCGGCGAGCTGGTGGCACCTGCCCGGCTGCGTACGGTCAGGCGAGCCGGGCGTCGTGGGCGATGATGGCGACCTGGGTGCGGTTGGCCGCCTCGAGCTTGGTCATGATCCGTCCGATGTGAACCTTCACCGTCGACTCGCTCAGGTACAGGTCGGCGGCGATCTCGGCGTTGCTCAGGCCCTGCGCGACCGCAGCGGCGACCTCGCGCTCCCGGTCGGTGAGGACGGTCAGCCGGCGACGGGCCGCCTCCGCGGCCTCGTTCCCGGAAAAGGTGCTGAGCAGCCGCTTGGTGACGCGCGGCGACAGCATCGCCTCCCCGCGGGCCAGGACGTGCACGGCACGGGCCAGTTCCCGGGGCGGGGTGTCCTTGAGCAGGAAGCCCGCCGCGCCCGCGCGCAGCGCCGCGTGGACGTACTCGTCGAGATCGAAGGTGGTGAGCACGCCGACGGCGGGCGGGTCGGGAACGGCGAGCAGTCGTCTGGTGACTTCCAGGCCGTCGACGCGGGGCATCTGGATGTCGGTGAGCACCACCTGCGGGCGGTACCGGGCCACCAGCTCCACGGCGGTGTCCCCGTCGCGGCCCTCGGCGACCACGTCGATCCGCGGGTCGGCGTCGAGGATCATCCGTACGCCGCTGCGGACGAGTTCCTCGTCGTCCAGCAGGACCACCTTCACCGAAGGGCCGGGCTGGTCGTCGGTCACGCGGACTCCTTGGCGACGGTGGACGCGAGCGGGAAGGCTGCGTGCACACGGTAGCCGCCCTCCGGGGTCGGGCCCGTATGGAGGGTGCCCCGGACGAGGGTGACGCGTTCCCGCATGCCGAGCAGGCCGTAGCCGGATCCGGGCACGGCGTGGCCGGCCGGGCGCCTGCCGCCGCGCCGGTTGGTCACGGTGAGCTGCAACTCGCCCTGCTCGTCCACGAGACGGATGTCGACGCGGGCGTGCGGGGCGTGTTTGGCGGCGTTGGTGAGGGCTTCCTGGGTCACCCGGTGGACGGCCCGGCGCACGGCCCCGGTGACCACGGGGAGTTCCGCAGCCGCGTGCAGGTGGATGTTGCCGCCGGCGGCGACGCAGTCGCGCACCAGCGCGGACACGTCCGCCTGCACGGAGCCGTCCGCCTGCACCCCGAGCACACCGTCCGCCGACTCCTGCTGGTCGTGGCGCAGGACGTTCAGGATCTCGCGCAGTTCCGTCAGGGCCTGGGCGCTGACGTGCCGGATGACCTCGGCGACCTCGCCCGTGCGCTCGTCCGGGGCGGTCACGCTCAGAGCGCCCGCCTGCAGGGCTATGGTGCTGACGCGGTGGGCGACCACGTCGTGCATCTCCCGGGCTATGCGCCGGCGTTCGGCGGCGACCGCCCGCTCGGCGAGCAGGTCCCGCTCCCGCTCGGCCTGCCGGGTGCGTTCACTCAGCGCGGCAAGCAGCGCGTGCCGCTGGCGCATCCACAGCCCGCCCAGCACGAACAGGGCCAACCAGGCCGGGGGGACGAAGAGTTGATAGAGGACACCGTCCTGCGGCGTCGGATTCCAGGCGACGATCACCGTGCCGGCCGCGGTCAGGAGGAAGGACAGCAGGGTGCGCCAGCGCCATCCCCACTGCCGGGCCACCGTGTAGCACACCACCATGGCCGGGAAGGCTCCCCAGCTCCAGCAGAACAGCGGCATCGCCACCACGGGCAGCCACGGGAAGCGACGGCGTACCAGCAGGGTCGGCAGAGCGGCGAAGAAGGCCAGGAGCCTCCAGGGGCTGCCTCCGGCGGCGAGAGCCGGTACCGCGCATCCGGCCACCGCCACGACGTCGAGGGCGAGATACGCGGGCCTGCTCTCCCACCAGGCCAGCCAGGGGCGGTCCGGTCGGGCGGCGAAGATCTTCACCGGACCGGATCCTAGCCGCACGCGCCGGACCGTCACACGTCCCGTCGGCGGAACAGGACGCCGGCAACGGTCAGCAGCACCGTGGTGAGGACGGCCAGCGGCAGCACCAGCAGCCACTGCGGCCCGCTTCCGCCGCCTGCCCGGGCCTGCGCCGCGGCCGCGCCGAACGGAGCCAGGTTCCGGCCGAAACCGGTGGTCAGGACCAGCAGGTTCTCCAGCAGGACCGGCCAGAGGATCACCAGGGCGATCGACAGCGCCGAGTTCCGGGTCACCCCGGCCAGCGCCAGGCCGACCAGTGCGCACAGCACCGCGTAGAGGACGGCGGCGCCCCCCATCGCGACCGCTTCGGCCGCGGGGAGCGAGGTCTTTCCGAGCACCGGCACGCTCAGCGCGTTCACCAGCATCATGACCGTGGCGACGGACGCGGTGACCGCGCCGGTCAGCATCGCCTTGGCCGGCAGGATCCCGCGGCGGGCGCCCAGGGTGAGGACGGTCCTGGTGAGGGTGCGGTGCCGGTATTCCCCGCCCAGGGCGTTGACGCCGAACGCGGCCAGGAGCACGAACCCGACGAGGGTCACCCCCACCGTGCCGCCGGCGAACTGCCGCAGACCGGACGTCCCGTCGCGGCCCACCGCCAGGTCGACCAGTACCTGCGCCGCCACCGCCGAACCGCACAACACCCACGGTGTGCGCAGCGACCGCAGGGCGAACCACTCGTACGACAGGGCCCGGCCGATCGCGCCGCACCGGCCGGCCGCGGCGACGGGCGGCGGGGCCGCATCGCAGCCGGGCGTGCTCGGGGCCGTCATGCGACGGACCCCCGGAACCGGGTCCGGTCGGCCGTGGCTGCGAGGAAGGCGTCCTCCAGACCGCTGCGCCGCGTACGCAACTCCCGCACCACCAGACGGTGTCGGGCGGCGATCGCGCCGACGCGCCCGGCGTCGGAACCGATCACGATCAGGGTGCCGGACGCATCCGCCCAAGCCTGCGCGCCCTCCCTCCGCAGCAGGGCCGCCAGTTCCTCCGGGCGATCGGCGCGCACGACGACCTCGGAGCGGGTGTGGGCGGCGACGAAGTCCTCGACCGGCTGCGCGGCGATCAGCCGCCCCCGTGCGATCACCACCAGGTCCTCGGCGAGCGTGGCCATCTCCGACAGCAGGTGCGAGGAGGCGAACACGACCCGCCCCTCCTCGGCGAGCCCGACGAGCAGGCGGCGCATCCAGCGCACCCCCTCCGGGTCGAGGCCGTTGGCCGGCTCGTCCAGGATCAGGTACTCCGGATCCCCCAGGAGCGCCGTGGCCAGCCCCAGCCGTTGCCGCATGCCCAGGCTGAGGGCGCCGGTGCGGCAGCGGCGTACGTCGTCGAGACCCACCAGGGAGAGCACGTCCCGCACCCGCCGGTCCGGAAGGCCCGCGCCGGCGGCGACCATCCGCAGGTGGTGGTGGGCGCTCCGGGCCGGGTGCACGGCACCCGCGTCCAGCAGCGAACCCACCGTCCCGACCGGGCATCCGAGCTCCGCGTACCGCACACCGTCGAAGGTGGTGCTCCCCTCCCCCGCGTCCAGCCCGAGCATCAGGCGCATCGTGGTCGACTTGCCGGCGCCGTTCGGCCCGAGGAAGCCCGTGACCACCCCCGGCCGCACCGTGAACGAGAGACCGTCCACGGCGAGCCTGTCGCCGTACCTCTTCCGCAACCCCTGCACCCGGAGCATGCCGATCCCTTCCGCTGGTTCCCGCCTCGGATTCCAGGCTCCGCAACGGGCGGGGGGCGGGGCATCGAACGACCGGGCAGGCCCGGTACGACTTTCGGGTGACCGCAACGAGCTGAAAGACGAACGTGGACGGAAACGTCGCCGGGTGACGATACGGCGGTCGAACCGAACGGCACGACACCGCAGCACGAGGACAAGGAGTCACCCCCCATGCGTCATCGCCTTGCCGCCATCACCCTGACCGCCGCCCTGACCGGCGGAGCCCTGCTCGCGGCGGCACCCGCACAGGCCGCCCCCGCCCAGCAGGCCCGCACCACCGCCGCCGCGGCCGCGGCCGCCGTTTCCCGCCACGACATACCCCGGCTGCGCCAGCACGTGGAGGACCTGTACGACAAGGCCGTGATCCTGGACCAGCTCGGCCAGCACGCGGACGCCGAGCGCACCCGCTCCGAGGCCAGGCTGCTGCAGGCGATCATCGCCAACCTCATCAAGTCGGGCGGCTGACCCGGCCCGGGCCCCGGCGGGCGATCGCCGGGGCCGTTGTGGTTCCCGAGGGCCGAGTCCTGCCGGTGTTGACGACCCCGCGTCGGACGACCACCCCGAGTCCTCTGAGCTGTTGCCGACCGTCGGGCCCGCAGGAATTTCACCGCACCCCGGACACCGTCCCGCCCCGTGCCCGAGTCGGCCGAACCGGCCCTGTGAGCCAGGCGTTCCGGCGCCGGACACGCTCTGCTGACGGTCCGGTAGATTCAGCGGGTACGGCTGATCTTCAAGGGAGCGGCAACTTGCCGCGCGTGCGACACGGGGGCAGTGGGTGCGGAGCGGACACGCGCAGGACCGTCGACGGAAGGCCCTGCTGGAGTGCTGGCGCGCCATCGAACTGTTCGGTCCGCCCACCATCCCGGCACTGCCTCGCCGGCGCCCCGCCGCGCGCTCCGGGCCGAGGGACGAGTACGTGGTCGACCTGACTCCGGAGCCGGGCCGGGTACCGCCGCTCCTGCCGTGGGCTCCGGACCATCCGGAGACGGGGGCACGGCGGGCACCGTACGGACGTACGTGGCGGCACGAGGTCTACTGCGGGGTCTTCGATCTGGAGCTGCTCCGCCAGGCGATGATCGCCGTACTGCCTGCGGGGACCGATCCCGACCCCGGCGTGCCTCAGACCGAACTGGTGCTGTCGGGCCAGAGCGCGATGTTCGCGCTGGTCCTGGACGACGAGGGCCGACCGCTCGAAGACACGTCCGTGATCTCTGCGTGCGCCTGGGCGACCGGCCGCCTGTTCGATCCCGGGCCGTCCGCACCGGGGTGGCTGGACGGGTTCGAGGAACTCGACGACGCGTTCGGCACGGCGATCGACGAGCTTGCGGCCACCGCGATCCCTTACGGCCCCACCGCCCCGACCGCCGGAACGGCTTACGAGCGGGGGCCCGGCTCCGCGGCCGGGCCGGGCGCTCCGGCCGCGGCCGGCGGCGGGAGCTGGCAGCGGCTGCTCGCCGAGATCCTGGGCGGCGCTGCCGTCGGTGCGGTCGGGGCCCTGTTCGGCGAGGTCGCCGGAGCCGCCCTGCAGGGCGCGGCGGAACCCCTGGTCCGCCGCGCAGCGGACTGGGTCGCCGCCCGGCGCCCCGCCGAGGAGCAGGCGGAGTCCGGGCGGCCGGAGGGCGCCGGACGCGTCCCGGAAGGAGCGCCGTCGGACGGTCCGGACTCCACGGAGGCGGAGCCCGGGGCCGACGCCGGTGCTGGGGCCCGGGCCCTCGGGTTCGCCGATCTCGTCGCCCTGACCGCGCAGATCGCCGACCTGTGCGGGGTACGGGACCACCTGCGGCCGCAGGCGATCCGGGTCCGCAGCAGGCTGGTCCACCGGCCGAAGGACCCGCGGACGAAGGCGGCCGCTGCGGCGCCGTTCCTGAACAGTCTGCTCCCGCCCGATCTGGCCCGGGTGTCCGCGGCCGTCGACAAGGGGATCGGCCCCGCGCTGGAGGCGTACCTGACCGAGCTCGACGCGGTCGCCGTGGGGGCGCGGACGGATGTGCGCCAGGAGCGCGGGGTCGTCCTGGAAGGGGTGGCCCCTGACCTGGTTCCGGCCGGCCGCTGGCCCGCACCGGCGCGGTTCCCGCTCGCGCTGAGCCAGCAGTTCGCGGTCGACCGCATGCTCGCCGACCGGGCGGGAACCGAGGGCGGGATGTTCTCCGTGAACGGCCCGCCGGGCACGGGCAAGACCACGATGCTGCGCGACCTGGTCGCCGCACTGGTGGTCGAGCGGGCGGCGGTGCTGGCCACGTTCGACCGGCCCGGGCAGGCGTTCACCGGTCCGGTGTGGCGGGGCAGGGACCGCCAGGGGGCGTACCCCCGCTCCGTGTCGCGGCTCGACCCGCGGCTGACCGGGTTCGAGATCGTGGTCACCTCCTCCAACAACGGTGCCGTGGAGAACATCACCGCCGAACTGCCCGGCATCGGCGCGCTCGACGAGCACTGGCACGGCGGCCCCGACCACTTCTCCGACCTCGCCTCCGCACTCCTCGGCGGGCCGGCCTGGGGGCTGGTCGCGGCGGTGCTCGGCAACAAGGCCAACCGCAGGGAGTTCGGGGACCGGTTCTGGTGGGGCCGGCTGCCCGAGAAGGAGACCGACGCCCGCAAGGCCGCGGACCTGCCGCCGCTGCGCGGCATGCAGGAGGTCCTGCGCGACTGGATTCCGGCTCAGCCCCCGTCCGGAGGCCGACGTCCCGTCACCCCGGCGGACCGAGCTGCGGCCGGCGCACCCGCCCCCGCCCGGCCCGTGCCGTCATGGACCGGCGCCGTCACGGCCTTCCGCTCCGCCCAGGCCGAGGTCGAGCGGCTGCGCGCCGGGCGCGCCCGGCTGGCCGGGGTCCTGGCGGTCGTCGAGTCCCCGTCGGCCGGCCAGCGGATCGCGGACCTGGAAGCCGCCGTGTCCCGGGCCGACCAGGGGGTCGTCGCCGCCACGGAGGTCCTGGACCGGGCCGCCGCCGCCACCGCCGCCTGCCGGACCGCCACCGCGGCGGCCGAGGCCGGACACCGCACGGCCTCCGCGCAGGTACCGCAGGCCCGCCAGGAGCTGGCCACCGCCCGCGCGAACCTGTCGGCCGCCCGTGAAGTGAGCGCGTACCACCGCGAGTACGTGACCGCGCTCACCGCCCGGCACGACGCGCCCCCGGCCGTCGAACGGGGGCTGCGCGGCGGGCTGCGCCGCCTGCTGCAGAGCGCGGCCGAACGGCAGGCCGCCGAACGGCAGCAGGAGCACACCCAGGCCGAAATCGCGTACCTGCTCGTCCGGCAGCGCGCCGCGCTCGACGACTCCCTGGAACAGGTCGCCGCGGCCGTGCGCGCCGAGTCCCTGGCCGCCGGCCGGCACTCCGGGTCCGCCGCCGCCGTCGACGAGGCAGCCGCCGGCCTCACCGCCGCCCTCGACCACGAACGGGCCGCCGGCGCGCGGGAGTCCGCGGCGGCCGCCTCCCTGCGCCGCGCCCGGCAGGTCGCCGACTCCTCCCGCAGCGACCTGCGGGCCGCCGTCGCCGAACTCGACGGCCGCCACCGCGAGCTGCGGGAGGCAGCCCGGACGCTGCCGTCCCTGCCGCTCGGCTGGTCGCACCTCGCCGAAGCCGACCAGGAACTCGGCTCGCCCTGGTCCGACGAGGCATGGTCCACCGCGCGCAGCGACCTGTTCCTGCGCGCCCTCGACCTGCACCGCGCCTTCGTCGCCGGCGCCGCGAAGAAGGTCCGCGGCAACCTCCAGGTCCTCATGGAACTGATGGCCGGCAGCAACGGGCCCGTCCCCGACGAGGAGGTCGCGCACGCCTGGCAGACCCTCTTCCTCCTGGTGCCCGTCGTCTCCACCACCTTCTCCTCCATCGGCAGCATGTTCGCCCGCCTGGGCCGGGAGTCGATCGGCTGGGTCCTCGTCGACGAGGCCGGGCAGGCCACCCCGCAGGCCGCCGCCGGGGCGCTCTGGCGGGCCCGCCGCGCCGTTCTGGTCGGCGATCCGCTCCAGCTCGAACCCGTCGTCACCATGCCCACGGCCCTGCAGCGCCGACTGCTGCGCGCCTACGGAGTCGACGAGCACTGGCTGCCCTCGGCCACCTCGGCCCAGGCCGTCGCCGACCGGACCAACCGCTACGGCACCTACCTCCCCGCCCCGGACACCGACGACGAGCACGTCTGGGTGGGCTCGCCGCTGCGCGTACACCGCCGCTGCGAAGATCCGATGTTCACGGTCAGCAACGAGGTCGCGTACGGCGGCCTCATGGTCTACGGCACCGGCCCCAAGGCGTTCCCCGATCCGGAACGGGACGGTCTGCTGCCCAGCCGCTGGCTCAACACCGACGACCCGGCCCGCCCGCCCGAGGCCCCGTGGGGCGAACGCGACCGCCGGGCCTTCGAGTTCGTCCTCGACCACCTGCACCGGCACGGCGTCACCGTCGAGCGCGTGCGCGTCATCGCCCCCTTCCGGGCCCTCGTCGCCGAATGCCAGAAGATCTGCCGCGGCCGGGAAGGCTGGACGTCCGCACTGATCGAGGAGCGCTGCGCCACCGTCCACCGGGCCCAGGGCAAGGAAGCCGACGTCGTCGTCCTCGTGCTCGGCGGCGGCCGCCCCGGCGCCCGCGCGTGGGCGGCCCGCACCCCGCACCTGCTCAACGTCGCCGCGAGCCGCGCCAAACGCCGCCTCTACGTCATCGGCGAGCGCGACCTGTGGTCCCCGCTCCCACACTTCGACGTCCTCGCCCGCGAGCTGACCGATTTCCACCACCGCCGCGACCACGCCACCTGGCCGCCGTACGGCGAGTAACCGCCGACGAAACGGCAGGGAAGAGGGCTACACGACCCCGGACTCTTCGCCGCAGGCGGCGGCGTCGACCACACGTACCGCCAGGCCGCCGTCGCAGCGGCTTCCGGCCCCACAGCGGCACTCGACGCCGGGCGCTGCCCCGCCGCCCCGAGGGATGCAGCGCCGAAGCCGGCCTGTCGCTACAGCTGCCCCCGGGAGGTGCTGCACTCGCTTGGCCGTGCCGACGTCCTGGCCCGCCAGGGCGCGGGGCGAGGGCGCGCCGAGCACTGGGCCGGCCTGAAGTACTGCCGGGCTCTCACCGGCAACGACGGCCCACGCTCTACGGACTCCAGGCCCCGGGCGACGGCACTCTCCGGGATGCGAAGGATCTCCGCCTCGACCCTCCCGTCGAAGACCGCAGCATCCGCCCCGGCATCGACGCGCCGACCGGACCGAACGAGGAACCGCCGGTCGGCCATCACGTGTGCCCCGAGGAGTGCGGCTGGTTCGGCCGCGTGCTCGCCCAGGCCGGCGCCGCCGGCCTCATGGCCTTCACCGGAGGCGGCGAACCCACGGCCCGGTACCTCACCAAGCGCCAGGGCAAGGGCCACTTCGAGACCTTCACCCACGCCGGCACCGGCATCGTCCAGGACGTCACCCACACCGTCCACGGCAAGAAGTTCGTGGGCACCGACCACGTCTTCCGCCTCAACGGCGTCCGGGTGGAATCGTTCTCCGGCCTGGCGGCAGACCTCTTCGACCACCTCCGCGACGGCAGGGTCGAGCAGTACCGCCACGAAGCCCACAACCTCCGCGGTTCCTGGCCGACCGACCCCTGGGACGCCAAGTGGCGAGGTCCCGTCTCCCTCCACCCCGACAACACCGTCATGGCCCTGCGCCGCCTCCGCCTCGGCTGACCGCGGCTGCGAGAACCTCGTGGCGGGAGGCCACCTTCGCTCCGGCTGGTCCCGGGCCGATCGGACCGAACTAAAAACGTGCAGGTCAGCGTACTCGCCCACGGGCCTTCAGCGACCCCGGCGGGAGCTCGGGAGCCGGGATCGGGGGGCCGTCGTAGCCCTTGACCTCGCCGAAGCGGGTGCCGGTCGCCCAGTCCTCGCGGGCCTGGACGATCTCCTCGTGGGAGCGCCCGATCCAGTTCCAGAACGTGACGATCTCCTCCTCGAACGGCTCGCCGCCCAGCAGCATCAGGCCCGCGTCCGAGGTGGCGCGCAGGGGGAGTTCGGTGCGGCCGCAGCCCAGGTAGAGCATCGAGCCCGGGAGGAGGGGGACGCCGTCGGCGTGGGCCTCGCCGGACATGGAGAGGACCGCGTACTCGAAGTCCGGGTCGAGCGGGAGGCGGGTCTCGGTGCCGGCGGTCAGGGCGAGGTCGGCGCCGACGATGGGGGTGTACGCGGTGCCCGGGGAGGTCGCGGTGTCCAGGGTGCCGAGGATGACCGTCGCGTTCAGCCCGGGGGCCGTGACCTGCGGGAGGTCCGGGTGGTGCTGGAAGTGCGGGGCGACGTCGCGGTGGGCGTCGGGCAGGGCCACCCACAGCTGCGCGCCGTGCAGGAAGCGGGCGTGCGGGCGCGGGCTCTCCTCGGAGTGGCTGATGCCCCGCCCGGAGGTCATCAGGCCCAGCTCGCGCGGGCGGATCGTGGCGAGGCTGCCGACGCTGTCGCGGTGCAGCACCTCGCCCTCGTGCAGCCAGCTCACGGTCTGCAGGCCGGCGTGGGGGTGGGGGGCCACCTGCATGCCGGGCTCGTCGGCGATGTCGTCGGGGCCGTAGTGGTCGACGAAGCACCAGGCGCCCACCATGCGGCGGCCCAGGTTCGGCAGGAGTCGGCGGACCTCGGTGGACTCCCCCAGCCTGACCGTGCGCGGGCTGAGGAGCTCCCGTACCGGTTCGGCCACCACGAAGCCGCGGCCGCCGCAGGAGGAGAGCGCGGGCTGGCGATCGAGATTGCTCATACGGGACAAGGTAGTCCCGCGGGGTGCCGTTGCTCGGTTCCTTTCCGCGGAATGACGCGGCGTGCGGGGGCCGGCGGCCGCCTCGGCTAGCCTGGGTCCGATATGAACCGCCTGACCACGCCTTTCGGCTCCTACGAACTCACCCGCTTCCCCGCCGACCCGCGCGACCGGCTCCGCGCCTGGGACGCCGCCGACGAGTACCTGCTGCGCCACCTCGACGCCGGTACCGGCGAGCGCGGCCCGGTGGACCTGGCCGGCGCCGGGCAGATCACCGTCGTCGGCGACCGCTGGGGTGCGCTGACGACGGCCCTGGCCGCCCACCACCCGGCCCAGATCACCGACTCCGCGCTGGCCCGGGCCGCCACCGAGGCGAACCTGGACCGGGCCGGCATCGGCACCGCCAAGTCCACGGTGACCCTGCTGACCACGCGGGACGAGCCGCCGTCGCGGATCGACGTCCTGCTCGTCCGGGTGCCCAAGAGCCTGGCGCTGCTGGAGGACCAGCTCCTGCGCCTGGCCCCGCACCTGCACGAGGGCACGGTGGTCGTGGGCGCCGGCATGGTCAAGGAGATCCACACCTCCACCCTGGACCTCTTCGAGCGGATCGTCGGACCGACGCGCACCTCCCTCGCGGAGAAGAAGGCCCGGCTGATCTTCTGCACCCCGGATCCCGCGCTGCTGGCCGCCGCCGGCACCTCGCCGTGGCCGCTGACCTACACGGTGGACCAGGACGGGGGCTCGGGCGCCGGGCTGACCGTGGTCAACCACGCCGGGATCTTCTGCGCCGACCGGCTGGACGTCGGCACCCGCTTCTTCCTCCAGAGCATCCCCACCAACACCGACGGGGCCCGGGTCGTGGACCTCGGCTGCGGCAACGGGGTCGTCGGCACCGCGGTCCAGGTGGCCGACCCCGACGCCGAGGTCGTGTTCACGGACGAGTCGTACCAGGCGGTCGCCTCGGCGCGGGCCACCTACGAGGCCGCCGTCCGCCCGGGCAGGCGGACGGCGGAGTTCCTCGTCGGCGACGGGGTGGCCATGCTGCCGCCCTCCTCGGTGGACCTGATCCTCAACAACCCGCCCTTCCACTCGCACCAGGCGACCACGGACGCGACGGCGCTGCGCATGTTCGCGCAGTCGCGCAAGGCGTTGCGCCCGGGCGGGGAGCTGTGGGTGGTCGCCAACCGGCACATGGGCTACCACACCCACCTGCGCCGGCTCTTCGGCAACAGCGAAGTCGTCGCGAGCGAACCGCGGTTCGTGGTGCTGCGGGCCGTCAAGCGCGAGGCGCGCCAGCACGGCAGGTGACGCACCGGCGCCCCGCCCCGCGCCCCGGCCGTCGCCCCGCCATGTGACCTGCCGGTACACCCGCCGGTAGGTCCTACACTCGGCCGCGTGAGCACTGGGGCGGGGACGTACGGCGGGGACGGGCGGCGGCGCTGGCGCCGGGAGGAGGTGGCCCGGGCGGCCGGGGTCAAGGTGCGCAACCTGCGCTACTACCAGGAGCGCGGGCTGCTGCCCCCGCCGCGCCGGGAGGGCCGGATCGCCTGGTACTCCGACGACCACCTGACCCGGCTGCGGCTGATCAGCGACCTGCTGGGGCGCGGCTACACGGTCAACGGCATCGGCGAGCTGCTGGCGGCCTGGGAGCAGGGCGGCGGGATCTCCCAGCTCCTGGGCCTGGAGCGGGAGATGACGCGGGACTGGGTGCGCGAGGAGCCGGTGACGATGACCCGGGCCGAGCTGCGCGAGCTGTTCGGCCCGGGGGCGACGGCCGAGCACACCCGGCGGGCGGCCGAACTGGGGTACGTACGGGTCGACGGGGACCGGGTGACGTATCCGAGCCGGCAGCTGCTGGAGGCGACGGTGGCGCTGGTGCGGCAGGGGATGCCGCTGGCGGAGATCCTGGACGCCGGGGAGTTCGTGCAGGACCAGGCGGCCGCGCTGGCGGACCGGTTCGTCGGCCTGTTCCGCAGGCATGTGATCGGCCCGGAGGGGCTGGGGCGGCTTTCGGCCACCCAGCTGGATCACGTCCGGGAGGCGGTGGCGGCGCTGCGGCCGGTGGCTGGTGAGGTGGTGGCCACGGAGTTCGCCCGGGCGATGGGGCGGCGGGTGGAGGCGGAGGTCGCCGAACTGCTGCGTACGGAGCAGTAGGAGTCGGCCTAAAGGGTGCACTCGCACAACCTTGCCAACCACCATTGGCACTCTTACATTCAACTCGTCGGTAACAAAGGTGCACAGCCGAGATAAGGGACGATCTCATGGCAGATTCACCGTCCTTACCCGTATTCGATTCAGATGACGAGTCCGCCGGAAGAGTGGAGGGCCGGGTCCGCTGGCGCAAGTTCGCGCTGCTGACCGTGCCGGCCGTGGCGGTGACCGCGGGACTGGGCGTCGCCCTCGCGCAGGGCGCCCTCGCCGCCTCCTTCGCGGTGTCGGGCCAGCAGTTCAAGGTGTCGGCGACGAGCCTGGAGGGCGAGGGCTTCGCCCAGTACGGCAGCGTCGACGTCAACGCCCGCCAGGAGCTGATCCCGGTGGCCGTCACCGCCATCAAGGAGGCCAAGCTGCACAGCCTCTGCCAGTCGGTGGTCACCACCCTCCCGGTCATCGGGGACATCTCCCTGAACCTGACCGCCGGCCAGAAGGCCCCGGTCGAGGCCTCCAACCTGTTCGTGGACGCCACCCAGCTCGCCGGCGACGCCGAGTTCACGAACATCGAGATCGGGCGCGACGCCTCCACCCTGGACAAGGGCCCGGCCGAGGCCCAGGGCATGCAGGACCTCTTCGCCCAGCAGGCGGACAAGGTCAGCATCAGCAGCCTCCAGCAGACGGCGTGGGCGACCAACGCCGGCACCTTCAAGCTCTCCGGGCTGAGCATGAACATCAGCAAGGGAAAGAAGGAATGCTTCTGAGCCGCTGGCGGCGGTGGCGGCGCGGCAGGCCCTTCTGGGGCGGCCTCTTCGCCGTCCTGGCCGGGGCGTGGATCTGCGTCCTTCCGCTGGCACCACTGAAGATCATGCTCCAGCAGGGCATCGCGGGGATCCCGTCCGTCCTGATGGGCATCATCATGATCGTCCTCGGTCTCACCGCCTGGCTCTCACCCCGCCAGCGCGCCCTCGCCGGCGTCCTCACCACCCTGATCGCCACCGCCGCGCTGGTGCTGTCGAACCTCGGCGGGTTCCTGATCGGCACCCTGCTCGGCATCCTCGGCGGCGGGCTGATGTTCGCCTGGCAGCCGTACGCCGCCCCACGCGCCGGGGGCTCCGCCGCCCCCGCCCGGCCCTCCCCCGCCGGGAGCTCCCCCACTCCGCACCCCGATCCCCAAGGAGCACAGCCATGAGCCGTACGCGTACCGCGCTCGCCCTCGGCATGGCGGCCGCGGCCGCACTGACGGTGGCCTCCACCACCGCCCACGCCGCTCCGTTACCGCTGGCCGGGTCGACCACCGTCACCCCGGCCGGGCACGCCTTCAAGGCGTCCCTCAGCGGGAAGGCCACCCTCAAGGCCGGTTCGGTGACCGTGACCTGCTCGGTCTCCGTCTCCACCGGCTCGGTGCCGGCCGCCCCCGGCAACCACAACGCGGCCGGGCCGGTGTCCTCGCCGATCTCCCCGCCCACCTACAGCTCCTGCACGTCCAGCATGCCGGGCGTGACCCCGACGGTGACCACGAGCGGCGCCTGGTCGGTCTCCATGCAGAACGGCTCGCCGATCACGGCCACCATGACGGTGCCCACCGGCGGTCTGGTCGTGCACACCACGGGCCTGGCCACCTGTACCGTCACCGCGGCCCCCGGCGGCCCGGCGAGCGTCCCGGCCACCTGGGCCAACGGGGCCCCGTCGAGCCTGACCTTCTCCGGCGCGTCCGTCCCGGTGACGGTGTCCGGCGGCTTCGGCTGCCCGACGAGCGCGACCTCGTCCACCTTCAACGCGGTCTACCTGGTCTCCGACACCACCGACCCCGCCCAGCAGATCACCGTCACGCCCTGACGGCGGTCCGGTCCGCCGCCGCCTCCCGCTCCGGGGGGCGGCGGCGGATATTGCGTTGCCCCGGGCCGCCGGGCCGGGCGAAGCTCGGGGGATGTCACAGACCATCGATCAGCAGAGCGCCGACGAGCGCGGGCCGTCCGCCCCCAAGGGTCCGCGCGGGGTGTCCGACCTGTTCTCGGGCGGCCGCCTCGTCGCCGTCCCGCGCAAGGCCGCGCGCCGCGAGCAGCTGCTCGCGCACCTCGCCGAGACCCTGTTCGCCCCGGACCGCGCGTACTCCGAGCCCGAGGTCAACGACGCGCTGCGGACCGTGCACGAGGACTGCTCCGCGCTGCGGCGCTACCTGATCACCTCGGGACACCTCAGCCGGACCCGGGACGGCGCCAGCTACCGGCGGTCGACGACCACCCGGTAGTGGGTCGTCAGCCGGCCGTCCTCACCGATGACGTGGAAGGCGACGGCCGGCGGCTCGTCGAGGTGCACGTGCGGGTCGCCCGTCGGCTCCTCCCAGGGCAGGCGCAGGGTGGACACCACCCCGGGCGCGACGAGCAGGGGCCGGCCCGCGAAAGTGGTCGCCGCCGCCGTGTGCGCGTGGCCGCACAGGAAGGCCAGCAGGTGGGGGTGGCGTCCGGCCAGCGCCGCGAGCCGCTCCTCGCCGAACTGCCGGATGTCGTCCACGTACGGGGTGTGCAGCGGCACCGGCGGGTGGTGGAAGGCGACCAGGACCGGCACGTCACGCGGGGTCCCGGCCAGGATCCCGTCGAGCCAGTCGAGGGTGGACTCCTCCAGGCGGCCGTGGTGCTCGCCGGGGACGGAGGAGTCGCACACGGCGAGGACGAAGCCCTCGCCGCGCAGCACCCGGTCGACCGGTCCGGCGGACGGGTCCTCCTCGCCCAGCAGGACGCGCCGGAAGGCGGTCCGCTCGTCGTGGTTGCCGGGGCAGACGACCAGCGGGTGCCGCGACACGAGCCCCTTGCGGGCCTGCTCGTACTCCGCCGGGGTCCCGTTGTCGGCGATGTCCCCGCTGACCAGGACCGCGTCCAGGTCGTACGGGAGGCCGTCCAGGTACTCCATGACGGCGCGGGTGCGCTCGGCGGCCCGGGGACCCCCGTCGAAGTGGACGTCACTGAGCTGCGCTATCACGATCACGGACGGTGGCTCCTTCGTCGCCGATGGGGGCACGCCCCCGGCCCGTTTCCCGACGCCCGGTCAGTTGCCGTCCAGGGGTCATGTGTTCGACCCGGCCGCCCAACCTACCCCACGGGGCCGGGGGGCCGGCGGGGGCGCCCGGGGCTCCGCCTCCGGGTCCCCGGGTTGCGGGAACGCCCCGGACGGTGTTCGTTCGAAGGGGGTACCCGGGACGGGGTGAGCCGTCATGTCCTCCACCGGCCGGTTCTTCACCGATCGCGCGGACGCGGGGCGCGCGCTGGCGGACGCGCTGCGTCACCTGGCGGGAGCGGACGCCGTCGTCCTCGGGCTGCCCCGGGGCGGTGTGCCCGTGGCGTACGAGGTGGCGCGGGCGCTCGGCGCCCCGCTCGACGTCATCGTGGTCCGCAAGCTCGGCGTCCCGGGCCACCGGGAGCTGGGGTTCGGCGCCATCGGGGAGGGCGGGGTCCGGATCGTCAACGAGGACGTCGTCCGCCACATCCGGGCCTCCCGGGAGGACCTCGACTCCGTCGAGCGCGCCGAGGAGGCGGAGCTCGAACGGCGGGCCCTGCGCTACCGGGAGGGGCGGGCCCGGGTACCGCTCGCCGGCCGGACGGTGGTCGTCGTGGACGACGGGATCGCGACCGGGGCCACGGCCGCGGCCGCCTGCGCGATCGCCCGTGCCTCGGGGGCCGCCCGGGTGGTGCTGGCCGCCCCGGTGGCGCCGCCGGAGGCGGTCGACCGGCTGCGCGGGGCGGCCGACGAGGTGGTCTGCCTCTCCGCGCCGCCCGCGTTCCGCGCCGTCGGCGAGTGGTACCGGGACTTCTCCCAGACCGCGGACGAGGAGGTCGTGGCGGTACTGGCGCGGGCGGCGGGCGGGCCGGGCGCCGGTGCGTGACCGTGCCGCGGCCGTGCCGATGCCGTCGCTGCCTTGCCGTGGCCGGAATCCGGGTGGAATCCGGGTGGGATCCGGGTGGGATCCGGGTGGGATCCGGGGCTGCTTCATGATCAGATGGCGGGGCCGGCCGGCCGCCGACCGGCCCCCGGGCCGCGCTCCGGGCCGACCACCGAAGGAGTCCCGATGCCCCTGCCCGCGATCCCCTCCACCCCGACGGCCGCCCCCGCGGCCCCGGAGCGTGCGGCATGAGCCGGGGCGTACTGGTCACCGGCGCCTCCCGCGGCATCGGCCGGGCCGTCGCCGCCGCGTTCGCCCGCCAGGGCGACCGGGTCGCCGTCCACGCCTCCGCCCCGCACTCCGACGCCCGCGAGACCCTGGCCGCCCTGGAGGGGCGGGGCCACACCCTGGTCACCGGTGACCTGGGGGATCCGGCACGCGTCGAGGAGCTGGTCGCCGAAGCCGCGGACGCGCTCGGCGGGGTGGACGTGCTGGTGAACAACGCCGCCGCGATGATCGCGCACCCGCTGCCCACGACCACGTACGCCGACTGGCAGGAGGCCTGGCAGCGCACGGCGGCGGTGAACCTCTTCGGGGCGGTCAACACCGGCTACTGCGTGGCCCGCCGGATGATCGACGAGGGACGGCCGGGACACATCGTCAACGTCGGCTCGCGCGGCGCGTTCCGCGGCGAGCCCGACCATCCCGCGTACGGGGCCACCAAGGCCGCCCTGCACGCCTTCGGCCAGTCCCTGGCCGTCTCCCTGGCGCCCCACGGCATCACGGTGGCCTCGGTGGCCCCGGGCTTCGTCGCCACCGAGCGGGTCTCCGGCCGGCTCCGGGGCGAGGAGGGCGAGCAGATCCGCGCGCAGAGCCCCTTCGGCCGGGTCGCCGAGCCCGAGGAGATCGCCTCCGCCGTGCTGTACCTCGCCTCGCCCGCGGCCCGGTGGAGCTCGGGCGCGGTACTGGACGTCAACGGGGCCTCCTACCTGCGCACCTGAGGATCAGCCCCGGTAGGCCTCCAGCAGCCGCAGCCAGACCTCGCTGATGGTCGGGAAGGCCGGCACCGCGTGCCACAGCCGCCCGACCGGGACCTCCCCGACGACGGCGATCGTCGCCGCGTGCAGCAGCTCGGCGGCGCCCGGTCCCACGAAGGTGGCGCCGAGCAGCACCTCGCGGTCGAGGTCGACGACCATCCGGGCCCGGCCCCGGTAGCCGTCGGCGTACAGGCCCGCACCGGAGACCTTGCCGAGGTCGTGGTCGACGGCGCGCACCCGGCGCCCGGACCGCTGGGCCTCCGCCAGGGTCAGGCCGACGGACGCGGCCTCGGGGTCGGTGAAGACGGCCTGCGGGACGGCCCCGGTGTCGGCGGTCGCGGCGTACGGGCTCCAGGGGCCGGTGTCCGGGGCCGGGGCGCCGTTCCCCCGGGCCGCGCGGGCGGCGATGGCGGCCCCGGCGATCCGGGCCTGGTACTTGCCCTGGTGGGTCAGGAGCGCCCGGTGGTTGACGTCCCCGACGGCGTACAGCCAGTCGTGGCCCTCGACCCGGCAGCTCTCGTCGACGCCGATCCAGTCGCCGGGGGTCAGGCCGACCGTGTCGAGCCCGATGTCCTCGGTGCGGGGCGCGCGGCCCGTGGCCATCAGCAGTTCGTCGCCCTCCAGCAGCTCGCCGCCCTCCAGGACCACGGTGACGGGGCCCGTCGGCCCGTCCCGTACGACCGCCTCGACGGCCACGCCGGTACGGACGACCGCGCCGGCGGCGGTCAGGGCCTCGGCGACCAGCTCCCCGGCGAAGGCCTCCATCCTCGGGAGCAGCCCGGAGCCGCGGGCCAGTACGGTCACCTGCGCGCCCAGCGCCTGCCAGGCGGTGGCCATCTCGCAGGCCACGACAGAGCCGCCGACGATCAGCAGCCGGCCGGGGACGTGCCGGGCGGAGGTGGCCTCGCGGCTGGTCCACGCCCCGGCCCCGTGCAGCCCGGGGAGGTCCGGGACGACCGGCCTGGTGCCGGTGGCGACGACCACGGCGTGCCGGGCGGAGAGGACGTGGTGGACGCCCTCGGGGCTGGTCACGGCGACCTTGCGGATGCCGTAGAGCCTGCCGTGGCCCCGGTAGAGGTGCGCGCCGATGGAGTCGAGCCAGTCGACCTGGCCGCCGTCCTTCCAGTCGCCCGTCCAGTAGTCGCGGTGCGCGAACACCGCCTCGGCGTCGAGCGGCCCGGAGGCGGCCGCGGCCAGGCCGGGGACCCGGCGGGCGTCTGCGCGGGCCAGCGCCGGGCGCAGCAGGGCCTTGCTGGGGACGCAGGCCCAGTACGAGCACTCCCCGCCCACGAGTTCGCTCTCCACCAGGGCCGTGCTCAGCCCGGCGGCACGGGTCCGGTCGACGATGTTCTCGCCTGCCGGGCCCCCGCCGAGCACCACGACGTCGTACTCCACCGCTTCGGTCATGCCGCCCAGTGTCCCCGCGGGACGGGGGCCGCGTCCGGCAATCTCAGCCCTCCGGCGTGCCGGGGGCCTCGCCGGGCGCCGCCTGCTGCTGCGCGGCGATCTTCTCGCGGACCTCGTCCATGTCCAGGGCGCGGGCCTGGCCGATCAGGTCGGTGAGCGCGTTCTCCGGCAGGGCGCCGGGCTGGGCGAAGATGGCCACCTGGTCCCGGACGATCATCAGGGTGGGGATCGAGGTGATCTGGAAGGCCGCCGCCAGCTCCTGCTGGGCCTCGGTGTCCACCTTGGCGAACACCAGGTCCGGGTTGGCCTCCGAGGCCTTCTCGTAGACCGGGGCGAACTGGAGGCAGGGGCGGCACCAGCCCGCCCAGAAGTCGATCAGCACGAACGGGTTCTCGCTGACCGTCCGGTCGAAGTTCTCCTTGGTGAGCTCGACTGTAGCCACGGTTTCCTGACCTCCTGATCGCTGCGTCGCCGCGTGTCCTGCGCGTGTCGCGTGTCCTGCGCGTGTCGCGTGTCCTGCACGTGTCCTGCGCGTGTCCTGCTTGAACGAACGGCCGCCCCGTGGCATTCCGCCCCGTGCCGCACGTCCCTAGAACGGGTGACCGGGCGGGGTCCGGCGGACCGTGGTCCAGCGCAGTTCGGTGAAGGCGTCGAGGTTGGCCTCGCCGCCGAACCGGGCGCCCGTGCCGGAGACCCCGACGCCGCCGAAGGGGGCCACCGCCTCGTCGTTGACGGTCTGGTCGTTGACGTGCGCGATGCCGGTCGGTATGCGCTCGGCCAGCTCCAGGCCGCGGGCCGCGTCGCGGGTGACGATGCCCAGGGAGAGCCCGTACGGGCCGGCGGCGGCCAGCTCGACCGCCTCGTCCTCGGTCGCGAAGGAGCGGACGGGCGCCACCGGGCCGAAGACCTCCTCGGTGTAGGCGGGGGTGTCGTCGGAGACCGCCGCCAGCACGGTCGGCCGGTAGAACAGCCGCTCGTGGGTGCCCCCGGCGACCAGCTTGGCGCCCCGCTCCACGCTCTCCTCGACCAGGCCGTGGACCCGCTCCAGCTGCGCCCCGTCGAGCAGCGGGCCCAGGTGCACGCGCTCGCGGTACGGGTCCCCGACGGCGAGCGCCTCGGCGCGGGCGGCGAGCCGCTCCACGTACTCGTCGTAGAGCGAGGCGTGGACGAGGTGGCGTCCCGCGGTCATGCAGATCTGGCCCTGGTGGAAGAAGGAGCCCCAGGAGGCCTGCGCGACGGCGGCCTCGACGTCGGCGTCGGCGAGTACGACGAGGGCCGAGTTGCCGCCCAACTCCAGGTGCGCCCGCTTGAGGTGACGTCCCGCCAGTTCCCCGACGGCCCGGCCCGCGGTGGTGGACCCGGTGAAGGAGACGACGCGCACGCGGGGGTCGGACACCACCGCGGCGCCCGTCGCGGCGCCGCCGGGCAGGACGTGGAGCAGCCCGGCCGGGAGTCCGGCGGCGGCGAACACGGCGGCCGGCGCGAGGCCTCCGCAGACGGCCGTCCGGCGGTCCGGCTTGAGGAGGACCGCGTTGCCGAGGGCGAGGGCGGGCGCGACCGAGCGCATGGAGAGGATCAGCGGGGCGTTGAAGGGCGCCACCACCCCGACCACCCCCGCCGGGACGCGGCGGGTGTAGGAGAGCCGGGGCGCCTCGCTGGGCAGGACCTGTCCGGCCGGCCGCGAGGCCAGCGCGGCGGCCTCGTAGCACTCCTGGGCGGCGACGTGCAGCTCGAAGTCGGCCTTGCCGGGTATGGAGCCCGACTCCCGGACCAGCCAGTCCCGCAGCTCGTCTGCGTGCGCCGTGAAGAGGTCCCCGGCCCGGCGCAGCACGGCCGCCCGCTCCGGGTGGGTGGCCCGTGCCCAGTCGCGCTGCGCGGCCCGCGCCCGTACGGCCGCCTCCGCGACGTCGGCGGGGGCGGCCAGGTCGAGCGTGGCGAGGGTACGGCCGGTCGCGGGTTCGACGACCGGGGCCGTACCGCCGGTGAGGGTGGGTCCGTCCTGCCAGAGTGTCGGGTCGAGCAGTGGCATGGCGCGGGGCCTCCGGAGGGGGTGGGCGGGGCGGGGGGCGGCGGTGGCAGGCGCCATCGTGCCAGACCCCGGTCTCCGGATTCTGTTCAGTTATTGGGCAGTTGACCCCTCGCCCTGTCCGGAAACGATCGCCGTCCGGTCGGCCCGCGGCCTGGCGGAGCGGCCGGCCCGCGCGCCGGCGGGGCGGCCGGTCAGCGTTCCAGGACCAGGGCGATCCCCTGGCCGACGCCGATGCACAGCGCCGCCATGCCGGTGCCCGAGCCCGCCGCCGCCAGCTGGTGCGCGACGGAGCCCGCGAGCCGCGCCCCGGAGGCGCCGAGGGGGTGCCCGATCGCGATGGCGCCGCCGCGCGGGTTGAGCACGGCGGGGTCCAGCTCCGGCCAGGCCGCCAGACAGCCCAGTGCCTGCGCCGCGAACGCCTCGTTGAGCTCGAAGGCGGCCAGGTCGGACAGGTCGCGGCCGGCCTTCGCGAGGGCCCGCTGGACGGCGTCGACCGGGCCGAGGCCGAAGAGCTGCGGCTCGATGCCGGTGACGGCGGAGGCGCTGATCCGGGCGAGCGGCTCGCGGCCGGTGGCGGCCAGGCCCGCCTCGTCGGTGAGCAGGAGGGCGGCGGCGCCGTCGTTCAGGGGGGAGGCGTTGCCGGCCGTGACGGTTCCGGAACCGTCCGTCCGGAAGGCCGGCTTGAGGCGGGCCAGCGCCTCGGGGGTGGAGCCCTCGCGGATGCACTCGTCGCGCAGCAGGTCCACGCCGGGGTACGGGACGACCTCGTCGTCGTACAGGCCGGCCGTCCACGCCGCGGCGGCCTTGCGGTGGCTGTCGAGGGCGAAGGCGTCCTGGGCCTCCCGGGTGATGCCGTGCTTCTCGGCGATGAGCTCGGCGCCCTCGCCGAGCGAGCCGGTCCATTCCGCGGGCATGCGGGGGTTGGTCATCCGCCAGCCGAGGGTGGTCGACCACATCTGCTGGTGCCCGGCGGGGTGCGCGCGCTCGGGCTTCTGCACCACCCAGGGGGCGCGGGTCATCGACTCGACGCCGCCGGCGATGGCCACGGAGGCGTCGCCGAGGGCGATGGCGCGGGCCGCCTGGATCACGGCTTCGAGGCCGGAGCCGCAGAGGCGGTTGACGGTGGCGCCGGGGACGCTGACCGGCAGCCCGGCGAGGAGCACGGCCATGCGGGCCACGTCGCGGTTGTCCTCGCCCGCTCCGTTGGCGTCCCCGAAGACCACGTCGTCGATGCGGGCCGGGTCGAGGTCGGGGGTCCGGTCGACGAGGGCGCGGACCACGTGGGCCGCGAGGTCGTCGGGGCGGACTCCGGCGAGGGCTCCGCCGAACTTGCCGATGGGGGTGCGGACGGCGTCGACGACGTAGACGTCGCGGACGGTGCGGATGCTCATGGGGGCTCTCCTGGGCGACTCCGTACGGTCGGCGGCGCGCCGGCGCCGATGTGGGCACCGGGCCGCACCGCCGGGCACGCCCGGTGGGGCGCGCCCGCAGTCTCCGCCGCGGCATCACCGCGTGTCAACGGGGTCCCGGGACCGGGCCCGGCCGCATCCGGCCCCGTCGGCGCGCGCGGCGCCGGGGGTCCGGGCGCGGCCCGGGGGACGGACGGGAGGCCGGGGCGGGGAGCGGCCCCGCGCAGCGGGACCCGCAACGGTCAGGTCGAGTCGCGTGGGACGGCGGACGCGCCCATCAGTTCGTGCCGTTCCGCGATCGCCGACGGCACCCGTACGGCCCGGTCCACCAGCCCCGCCAACCGCTCCCCGCTCGGCATCTCGATCCGCACCGAGCTCAGCCGCGGCCGCACCAGCCGGGCGATCAGCAGGTCGTCGGCCCCCATCACGGCGACGTCCCGCGGCACCCTCAGCCCCGCGTCCAGCAGCGCCCGCAGCAGCAGGACCGCGTACTCGTCGTTGTAGGCGAACACCGCGTCCAGCCCCAGCTCCCCCCACCGCGCGGCCAGCGCCGCGGCCGACTCCTCGGTGTAGGCCAGGCCCAGCGGCACGACCTCCGCGTGCGGCGTCGCGCGGGCCCCCGCCAGCCGGGGCCCGGAGAACAGGTCCAGGCCCGGTTCCTCCGGGACGACCACCCCGATCCGGCGGCGGCCCCGTGCGACCAGGTGGGCGGCGGCCCGGGCGCCGACCTCGGCCTGGTCCATCACCAGCGCGTGCGCTCCCGCCACCCGCTGCGGACCGAGGGTGACCACGGCGCGCGCGCCGGCCCGTTTGAGGGTGTCGACGTGGTGCGGGGAGAGGGCGATCCCACCGAGGGAGATCACGGCGACGGGCCGCAGCTCGGCCCACGCGCGGACGGCCTCTTCGCCGCCGAGACCGACGCTGCCGTACTGCACGACGGTGTAGTCGAGGCGGCGCAGGGCCCGCTGGAGATCGTCGAGGAAGGCGCTGTACAGGGGGCCGGCCGGGACGTGCGCGGTGGGCAGCAGCACGATGCGGGTGTGTCCGGCGCGCAGGCTGCGGGCCGCGGCGTGCGGGACGTAGCCCAGTTCCTCGGCGGCCGCACGGACCTTGCGGCGCGTCGGCTCGCTGATCCGTACGGCCTCCGCGTTGTTGAGGACGTACGAGACCGTGGCGCGCGAGACGCCGGCGAGCCGGGCCACGTCGGCGCTGGTCGGCGGGTTCGGCGGGGTAGGCGGGGTCGTTGAGTCAGACATGGCCGTCGCATCCTTCCAGACCGGCCGGGCCCGGGCTCCGGCGGTTGGCCTGAAACGGGCCCGCCTCAGGCGGGGCCGGCCGGCCCGGCGTTGAGGCGGGCCGCCTGCCGGGTGAGGTGGGCCCGCTCGGCGAGGGTCGGGGCCTGGTGGGCGGCCTCCGCGTAGAGCCGGGCGGCGCCGGCCCGGTCGCCGTCGCGCTCGTGCAGCCAGGCGGCGACGGCGGTGTGGCGGGGCAGTCCGGGGTCGAGCCCGGCCAGCGCGGCGAGGCCGGCGCGCGGCCCGTCGGCCTCCCCCACGGCCACGGCCCGGTTGAGGCGGGCGACGGGGCTGCCGGTGAGGCGGACGAGTTCGTCGTACCACTCGACGATCTGCGGCCAGTCGGTCTCCGCGGCCGTGGGGGCGTCGGCGTGCAGGGCGGCGATCGCGGCCTGGGCCTGGTACTCGCCGAGCCGGTCGCGGGCCAGCGCGCCGTGCAGGATCCCGATGCCCTCGGCGATGGCCGCCGTGTCCCAGCGGCCGCGGTCCTGTTCGGCGAGCGGGACCAGGCTGCCGTCGGGGGCGGTCCGGGAGGGGCGGCGGGCGTGGTGGAGCAGCATCAGCGCGAGCAGTCCGGCCGGCTCGGGGTGGTCGACGGCGGCGGCGAGCCGGCGGGTGAGGCGGATGGCCTCGGCGGCGAGGTCGACGTCCCCCGAGTACCCCTCGTTGAAGACGAGGTAGAGGACGCGCAGCACCGTCCCGACGTCGCCGGGCCGGTCGAGCCGGACGCCGGAGACGGTCCGCTTGGCGCGGCTGATGCGCTGCGCCATGGTCGCCTCGGGCACGAGGTAGGCGCGGGCGATCTGGCGGGTGGTGAGCCCGCCGACGGCCCGCAGGGTGAGGGCGACGGCCGAGGACGGGGAGAGGGCGGGGTGCGCGCACAGGAAGTAGAGGCCGAGGGTGTCGTCGGTGCCGGACGCGGGGCCCGGCTCCGGTTCGCGGTCGACGAGCTCCTCGCGGCGCCGGCGGGCCGCGTCGGCGCGGGTCGCGTCGAGGAAGCGGCGCCAGGCGGCGGTGACGAGCCAGCCCCGCGGGTCGCGGGGCGGGTCGGCGGGCCAGGCGCGGACGGCGTCGAGGAGGGCTTCCTGCACGGCGTCCTCGGCCGTCGCGAAGTCGGCGCCGCGCCGGACGAGGATGCCGAGGACGGCCGGGGTGAGCTCCCGCAGCAGGGCCTCGTCGACGGGGCGCGGCGGGGCCCCGCCCGGGACGGCGGGGTCCGGGGCGGGGCGGGGGCGGGGGGCGGTCATCGGGGTCCGGTCACTCCGTGATCGTGGGCGGCTCGGACATGAAGGGGCGCAGCTCCAGCCACTCGTGGATCGGCCGGCCGCCCGCACCGGGGGCCGCCGACAGCTCGGCCGCGAGCTCCAGGGCCCGGTCGTGGGTGTCCACGTCGATCACCATCCAGCCGGCGATCAGGTCCTTGGTCTCGGCGAACGGGCCGTCGGTGACGGGCGGGCGCCCTTCGCCGTCGTAGCGGACCCAGGTGCCCTCCGGGGCGAGGGCCTGGGCGTCGACGAACTCGCCGGTCTCCTCCAGCTTCGCGGCGAAGTCGCGCATGTACCGGATGTGCGCGGAGACCTCCTGCGGGGTCCAGCGGTCCATGGGGACGTCGTTGCTCGGGGCCGGGGCGCCGCGGTAGTGCTTGAGCAACAGGTACTTGGCCATGACGGTTCTCCTCGATCCGGTCCGACGCGTCCATTCTGGCCGCGCTCACCCCTGGGACGGAGCCGGCGCCGCGTTCTCGACAGGCCCGCCGAAGATTTTTTCCGGACCGGGGAGAGCGCCCCGGGGGCACGCGGGTGGGGCCGGGCCTGGTCCTGGCGGGCCCCTTGCCCTTACCGTCGGTATTACCGGTCGGTAGGGGGAGGTTGTCCGTGGGGGACGTCGTGTCGGGGCTCGGGGAGATGGCGGCCGCGCTGGCCGAAGGGCACGTGACGGCACGGCAGTTGACGGAGCGTTCACTCGCGCGGATCGCGGCCTCGCAGTCCTCCCTCAACGCCTTCCGGATCGTCCGCGCCGAGGCCGCGCTGGCCGAGGCCGAGGCCGCCGACCGGCGGCTGGCCCGCGGGGAGCGGCTGCCGCTGCTGGGCGTGCCCGTCGCCGTCAAGGACGACATGGACGTCGCCGGGGAGCCGACGGCGTTCGGGTGCGCGGGGGACTTCCCGCCGAAGCGGGCCGACGGCGAGGCGGTGCGCCGGCTGCGTGCGGCCGGGGCGGTCGTCGTGGGCAAGACGCAGACGCCCGAGCTGGGCCAGTGGCCCTTCACCGAGGGGCCCGCCTTCGGTGCGACCCGCAACCCGTGGGACACGGCGTACACCCCGGGCGGCTCCTCGGGCGGTTCGGCGGCGGCCGTGGCGGCGGGGCTGGTGCCGGCGGCGCTGGGGTCCGACGGGGCGGGGTCGGTGCGGATCCCCGCGGCCTGGACGCACCTGGTGGGGGTGAAGCCCCAGCGGGGGCGGATCTCGACGTGGCCGGAGCCCGAGGCCTTCCACGGCCTCACGGTCAACGGCGTGCTGGCCCGTACGGTCGCGGACGCGGCGCTGCTGCTGGACGCGGCGAGCGGTCCGGCGCCGGGGGACCTGCACCGCCCCGCCCCGGTGTCGGCGGTCGAGGCGGCCGGGCGGCAGCCGGGCCGGATGCGGATCGCGCTGTCCTTCGGAACGGCCTTCACCGCCACGGCGGGCACGTCCCCGGACCCCGTGGTGCGTTCGGCGGTGGAGCGGCTGGCCGCACGGCTGGAGGGGCTGGGGCACGAGGTGGTGCCGGAGGACCCCCGCTACGGCCCGATCGGCCTCACCTTCGCCCCCCGCGCCACCGCCGGCGTACGGGAGCTGGCGGAGCGGGCGCCCGACCCCCGCCTGCTGGACCCGCGTACGCACGGGGCGGTGCGCACGGGGCGGCTGCTGGGCGGGGCGGCGCTGCGGGTCTCGCGGTGGGCCGAGGCGGCGCTGCGCCGCCGGGTCGGGGAGCTGTTCGGCCGCTTCGACGCGGTGCTGACCCCGACGACGGCCACGGGGCCGCTGCGGATCGGGGCCCTGGCGGGGCTGGGGGCGCTGGCCACCGACCGGGCGATGATCGCGGCCTGCCCGTACGCCTGGACGTGGAACGTCCTGGGCTGGCCGGGCATCAGCGTCCCGGCCGGCTTCACCCCGGCCGGCCTGCCGGTCGGCGCCCAGCTGCTGGGCCCGGCGGACTCGGAGCCGCGGCTCCTGTCGCTGGCGGCGCAGCTGGAGGCGGCGGAGGGCTGGGCGGCGCACTGGCCACCGGCGGCGGCCGGTGCGGACCGGCCCACCAGACAGGTGTTTGACGGCAGTTGACGCGGCCTTGACCGTCCTCATACCCGGTCCGCCTATGCTCACGGCGACTTGGTCCACACCATGATCGACAGGGGGTGCACGCGATGAGCGTGCAGGACGACAACAAGCGGGCGGTACTGGGCTTCTTCACCGCCGTCAACGAGCGGCGCACCGAGGACCTGCCCGCGTACATGGCTCAGGACGTGGTCGACCACAACCAGATCATCCACGGCGAGCCCGACGAGCCGGGCGCGGCCTTCGAGGGCCTGCGCCAGCAGCTCGCGGCGTTCGATCCGCTGGCCATCCGGGTGGAGGAGCTGGTGGTCGAGGACGACCGCGTCGTCGCCCGCGTGATCCAGTCCGGTACGCACGGCGGGACCCACCCGCGCATGCCGGAGCCGACCGGCCGGTCCTTCGAGAACGAGGCCATCTGGTGGTTCACCCTGGACGGGGGCAAGATCTCGCAGATCCGCGGGGTCAGCGACCGGCTGGGCCTGTTCCTCCAGCTGGGCTGGGACTGGCCCACGGCGGACTGACCCGCACCGGGTCGCGCGGGCGGGGTCCCGGCGGTACGCGGGCGGGGCCCCGCCTCGTCCACGGCCGCCCGCGGGGCCGCGCCGGCGTACTGCCGGACCCCGCACCCTCTGTGTAATGTCACACGGCATGATGTTCTTACGCCGCGCGGCGCTCGCCGCCGCCCTCCTCGGGGTCACCGCCCTCCTGCCGGCCACCGCCGCCCGCGCGGACACCCCGCCCGCCTGCCCCGCCGCCCCCGGCGCACAGGCGCCAGCCCGGCCCGACGCGGAGCAGGGCCGGCTGTCCGACCCCCGGGCCGCCGCCTTCCCGGAGCACGCCGGGCTCGACGGCTTCGTGCGCCGCTTCCCGGCCGCGCTGTGCGGCGTACGCGACGCCGCCGGGGCGGAGCGGCTGGTCGGGGCGTGGGGCGAGGCCCTGTGGCAGGCCGCCGTGAACCGGGCCCAGGGGCGCCGTCCGGGCGGCGACCTGCCCGACCGCGACGACCGGCCGCTGTACTGGACCCGGCTCGCGATGACCGTCCGGCTCGACGGCTGGCGGCCCGGGTTCGCGGTGGACCGGGCGGCGCTGAAGTCCCGCTTCGAGGACGCCTCGCGCGGCCTGACCGACAACGAGTTCCGCGGCACCCGGGGCGTACGGCGGATCTTCGTGAGCGGGTTCGACCCCTTCGGCCTGGACACCGAGCTGCGCCGGGCCAACCCCTCCGGCTCGGCCGCCCTCCAGCTCAACGGACGCCGCGTCACCCTGACCGACGGCACCGCCGCCGAGATCCGGGCCGTCGTCCTGCCGGTCCGCTACGCCGACTTCGACGCCGGGATCGTCGAACGGGCCTACGGACCCCGGCTGGTGGCGGGCCCGCGCTCCGCCGACATGATCACCAGCATCAGCCAGGGCTACCCCGGCCTCTTCACCCTGGAGGCCTGGGCGGGCCGCAACCGCTCCGCCGACCCGTACCCGGACAACGTCCGGGCCCTGTCGGGCGGCACCCGGGAGAACCCGGCCACCGCGCCGGGACTCGGCCCCGGGGCGGAGTTCCTGCGCACCAGCCTGCCCACGGACGCCATGACCGCGGTCCAGGCGCCCTACCCCGTACGGCTCAACACCGCCGTGACCGAGATACCGGCCGGGTCGGCGGCGCCGGTGGACCGCGAGGACGGACCGACGCCCGGCTCCCGCGCCGTCGCGGGCGGGGGCGGGGGCTACCTCTCCAACGAGGTCGCCTACCGCTCCAACCGGCTCCGGCTGGAACTGCGCCCCGCCCTGCCCGGCGGCCACCTCCACACCCCCGTCCTGACCGGCCTGCCCGCCGAGGCGGACCGGCTGACCGGGCCGGAGTTCGAGGGGAACGAGACCGCGATCACGGCCCAGGTGCTGGAGGTCCTCAGGTCCTCCGGCGGTTAGGCCGCCTCCTTCGGATCCTGCCGGTCAGGCCCGCGTCGCCCGGCGCCGTGCATCGCAAGGCGGAGAGGCTCCCGCGTACCGGACGTACCCGGGTGCCCCGACAGCGCGGCGAGGTGCGGTGCCGGGCGGCGCGGGTCAGGCGAGATCCGTAAAAACGGCCTAGCGCAGGGCGCCGAACGCCTTGGTGAAGGCCAGCGGCTGCTGGAGGACCGAGCTGCACGTGGCGTCCGCGTGGTCCAGGGTGCCCGCGGGGCACTGCTTGTCGCGGGCCGCGGACCACATGGCCAGCCGGCCGATGCCCTTCGCCGAGGCGAACTCGACGAGCTGCGTCGCGTCGGAGACCGAGAAGACCTCCGACGCGACGTCGTTGACGCCGATCATCGGGGTGACGGCCACGGCCTTCCAGGCCGCCTGGTCGGACAGCCCGAGGACTCCCTTCAGCTGGGCCTGGGTCGCCGTCGCGGCCTGGACGGCGTACTGCCCCATGTCCCCGGCGTACGCCGGGCCGTAGTCCATCGCCATGATGTTGACCGAGTCGATCCGCACGCCGTTCCTGCGGGCGTCGGCGAGCAGGGCCACACCCGGCTGGGTCAGCCCCTCGGGCATCACGGGCAGGGTGAACGCCACGTCCAGGCCGGGGTGGGACTTCTGCAGCCGGGCTATGGCCTGGGCGCGGCGGGTGTTGGCGGCGGTGTCGGGCAGGGCCGCGCCCTCGATGTCGAAGTCGACCTTGGTGAGCCGGTACTGGTCCACGACCTTGCCGTACGCCGCCGCGAGCTCGTCGGCGCCCGTGCAGTTGAGCGCCAGCTCGCGGCCGGCGGCCCCGCCGAACGACACCCGGACGTCACCGCCCTTGGCGCGCAGCGCCCCGATCTGCCCGGCCACCTTGTCGCCCGCCAGGTCCGTGACTCCGCCCCACAGGGGGGTGCAGCCGGCGCCGGCGGTGACGAAGGCGAGGTGGAACTCCTTGACGCCGGTGCGGTTCGCGGTGTCGAGCAGGTCGTAGGCGGGGTAGAGGGAGGTGTCCACGTACGGGGCGAAGCGCGCGCCGCCTCCGGGCGCGGGCGCCGGCGCGGTCGCGGTGGGCTTGCCGGTGGGGGCGGCCGTCGGGGAGGCGGTCGCCGTCGCCGTGGGGGCGGCCGAGGCGGTGGGGGCCGGGGTCGGGAGGGTGGTGGGCCGGCCACTGGGCTGCGGGGTGGCGCTCTGGTCGACGGAGCACTTGACCCCGTTGATCAGGCACCCCTTCGGGCTGCCGGGAGCGCCGGCCCCGCTCGCCACGAACCCGACGGTGACGGAGGCCCCGGGCGCGAGCTCCCGGTTCCAGCTCGCGGGCTTCACGGTGACGCGCTGCCCGTCGACGGTGTGGGTGCCGTTCCACAGGGAGTCGATCCGGGTACCGGCCGGCAGCTCGAACTGGAGGGTCCAGTCGGCCTGGGCCCGGTCGGTTCCGTTGGTGATGACGTACTGGCCGGTGTAACCGCCGCTCCAGGAGCTGGAGGTGGTGTACACGGCGCCGACGGCGGTGGCCTGCGCGGTCCCGGTGAACACGAGGGCCGCGCCACCGATCACCACCGCCACCACCATCGCGCCCGCCGCCTTCGCCTTGCCGCTGGCCTTGCGACGGTGACCGGTCGTGCTGCCCATGACGTGCCTGCCTCTGTTACTGGGGAGTCGGTATGCGGCAGCACGCTAGCCGCCCCGAAACAGACAATCCCCCCTTCCGGGACACCACCCACGAACCTTAGGTTCCGCTTAAGGCAGGCATAGGGAGGGGCTCAGGCGGCAGAGGCAGGCGGGCACATCGCTGCTCGGCAAACCGGCGGCCCGCTTCGGCGGACGGCGGGTGGGACCGGGCGTGCCCTTCTTCCCGGCCGTGTCGGCCGCCCCCTTGGCCGGTGCGGGCCACCACACCCGCTAACCTCCCCCGGATGACGGCACTTTCACATCACGGAAACGGTCACGCCGAGCAGCCCGGGCGGGAGGGTTTCGGTGCGACCGTCGAGGCCGATCCGCTCGTGATCGGGCCCGTGCGCACCGAGTACGCGCCCGACCCGGACGGGGATCCCGACCCCGGCGAGATCGTGTGGACCTGGGTCCCCTTCGAGGAGAACGACGGGCGGGGCAAGGACCGTCCGGTGCTGGTGGTGGCTCGTGAGGCGAGTGGGGCGACCCTGCTCGCCGTGCAGCTGTCCAGCAAGCGGCACGACGCCGACCGGGAGTGGGTCCCGATCGGCGCCGGTCCGTGGGACTCCGCCGGGCGGGAGTCGTGGGTGGACCTGGACCGGGTGCTGCGGGTCCACGAGGCGGGGATGCGGCGCGAGGCGTGCGCGCTGGACCGGGGCCGCTTCGGGCTGGTGGCGGACCGGCTGCGCGAGCGGTACGGCTGGCAGTAGCCGGGCGGCGCCGCCCGTCCCGGGGCTCAGGCCCGGGCGAAGGCCCTGGCGAAGGCTTCGCGGGGGGCGGGGTCGCGGTCCAGGACGGCGAAGACGACCCGGTCGAAGGTCCCGGCGAAGCGGCCCGTCAGCGGGCGCCGGAAGGCCTGCGCCACCTCCTCCGGGTCGTTCCGGAACACCCCGCACCCCCAGGCCCCCAGGACCAGCTGCCGGTAGCCGTGCAGGGCGGCCACCTCCAGGACCCGGCCGGCGCGCCGGGCCAGGGCCGCCGGGATCTCGAGGGCGCGCTCCGGCTCCTGGCGGCGGATCGTGCCCGCGTTGGGGGCCGGGGAGGTGAGGAACCCGACCCGGAACGGGGTCTCCAGCAGCTCGCCCCGGTCGTCGCGGAACACCGGCACCCCGGGCGAGTGGATCACCCGGTCGGTGTAGAAGGTGCTCCTGCCCGCGCGGTGGGCCTCGTAGTACTCCGGGGCCTCCAGCAGGGTCTCGTAGAGCGCCGACGCCCGGCACAGCGCCTCCTCCTGCGCCTTCGCCCCGCGGACGTACCCGCCCCCGGGATTGCGGGCCGAGGCGAAGTTCAGCACCGCGACCGCGCCCCGGCCGGTCTCCCCCGCCAGGCGACGCGCTGCGACCGTGCTGCTCTCCCCCGTGACCTCGAAGGCCGTCGGGAGGCTCCCCCTGACGGACTCCCCGTCTGGAATGACCGGGTTTGGCCCATATATTCTGGTTCCGGCCCTGGCTTCCGCCAGGTCGGCGGCGAGGGAGACCTGCCGCCCCGACCGCGTCCGGTACCCGCCGGCCGCCACGATCAGCGCGTTCTCCCGCGCGATCTCGCGCAATCTGCTGCTCACGCCGCAATCCTCCGGTGCAGGCGCGGCAGCGGCAAAGGAATTACCGCCCCGAGGACGGGTAGGCACGGATGACGTCACGGCCGACTACAGGAGACGAGGTTCCGGTCATGCCCGAGAACTCACCCGCTCCACACGTCCACGATCCGGAGGAGTGCGCCCCCACCCCCCTCGACGAGACCGCCGCCGAGGACCTGGTCCACGGCATCTGCTTCAAGACCGGCCCGCCCCGCACCCTCGGGGCCGAGCTCGAATGGCTCGTCCTGGACGCGGAGCGGCCCTGGCTGCCGCTCCCGTCCGACCGCCTCGTCGCGGCCCACGCCGCCGCCCGGGCCCTGCCCCTGCGCTCCCGGGTCACCGTCGAGCCCGGCGGCCAGCTGGAGCTCAGCTCCGCCCCCGCCGACTCCCTCACCGCCTGCGTCGACGGCCTCCGGGCCGACCTCACCGCCGTACGGGGCGCCCTGCGCGAGCGGGGCCTGGTCCTCCACGGCCTCGGCGAAGACCCCCGCAGGCCCCTGCGCCGCCTCCTGGCCAGTCCGCGCTACGACGCGATGGAGGCCTACTTCGACCGCACCGGCCCCGCCGGCCGGGCCATGATGCGCGCCTCCGCCTCCGTACAGGTCTGCGTGGACGCCGGCCACGAGGAGCCGGGCCCGCTCGGGCACGGCCGGCGCTGGCGGCTCGCCCACCTCCTGGGCGCCGTGCTCGTGGCGTGCTTCGCCAACTCCCCCGGCCGCGAGGGCCCGTACGAGGGCTGGCGGTGCGCGCGGCAGGGGATCTGGAGCGACATCGACGCGCGCCGCGCCCTCGCCCCGCCGCTGGACGCCGAGCCCCGCTCCGCCTGGGTCCGGCACGCGCTGGACACCGAGGTGATGTGCGTGCGGTGCCCCGACGACGGTCCCTGGGCGGTACCGCGCGGGCTGACCTTCCGCGACTGGCTGCGCACGGGCGGCAACGGGGCGGGCCCGACCCGCCGGCCCACCGTCGAGGACCTGGAGTACCACCTCACCACCCTCTTCCCGCCCGTGCGGCCGCGCGGCCACCTGGAGCTGCGGATGATCGACGCGCAGCCCGGCGAGGACGGCTGGATCGTCCCGGTGGCCGTGGTGCACGCGCTGTTCGACGACCCGGAGGCCGCCGAGACGGCCTACCGGGCGGTGAAGGCGCTGGCCGACGCCCCCGGGACCGGCGCCGCGCCGCGCAACCCCCTGTGGCGGGCCGCCGCCCGGAGCGCCCTGGCCGATCCGGACCTGCGGGCGGCGGCCACGGCCTGCTTCGCGGCGGCGCAGGAGGCGCTGCCCCGGCTCGGGGCGGAGCCGTACGTCCGGGAGGCGGTCGCCGCCTTCGCCGACCGCTACGTACGACGGGGCCGCTGCCCGGCGGACGACGTGGACGACGCCCTGGTCGCCGGGCGCACCCGGGCCGCCCCGGGCACCGGCCCCGAAGCCGTCGAGCACACCGGCCCCGCGGCGCACCGCCGGCGGCCGCCCGTCGCGAAGGGACCGCGCCCGTGACCACCGAGACCCCTGCCGAGATCCGCCCCGGGCAGCTGCGCGAACACGCCGCGGCGGCCCTGGCCGCCGCCCGGGCCCGTACCGCCGCGCTGACCGACGCCGTCGACGACCGGGACCTGACCGCGCAGCACTCGCCCCTGATGTCCCCGCTGGTCTGGGACCTGGCGCACATCGGGAACCAGGAGGAACTCTGGCTGCTGC
Source organism: Streptomyces sp. NPDC093801 (assembly GCF_040701585.1). Classification (NCBI taxonomy): domain Bacteria; kingdom Bacillati; phylum Actinomycetota; class Actinomycetes; order Kitasatosporales; family Streptomycetaceae; genus Streptomyces; species Streptomyces sp. NPDC093801. The sequence goes on from NZ_JBFBDP010000001.1 coordinate 122,508, forward strand.
GCAACGTGGCCGGCCGGGAGTTCCTGCGGCCCGAGATCAACTCCCTGTACGACGCGTTCCAGCACCCCCGGGCCGAACGCCCGAAGCTGCCCCTGCTCGGGCCGCAGGAGGCCCGCCGGTACGCGGCCGAGGTCCGCGGGCGGGTGTTCGACCTGCTGGACCGCACCCCGCTGGAGGGAACGGCCCTGCTCGACCGGGGATTCGTGTTCGGAATGATCGCCCAGCACGAACAGCAGCACGACGAGACCATGCTGATCACCCATCAGCTGCGCGCGGGCGCGCCCGTCCTGACGGCGCCCGACCCCGGCCCACCACAGGGGCCGCCCCCGGCCGCGGCCGAAGTCCTGGTCCCCGGCGGCCCGTTCACCATGGGGACCTCGGCCGAGCCGTGGGCGCTGGACAACGAACGGCCCGCGCACGTCCGGGAGGTGGACTCCTTCTGGATCGACACGGTGCCGGTGACCAACGCCGCCTACCAGGCCTTCATCGCGGACGGCGGCTACACGGACCCCCGGTGGTGGGCTGCCGAGGGCTGGGAGCAGATCCGCGCCCACGACATCGGCGCCCCGCTGTTCTGGCGCCGCGAGGCCGGCCAGTGGCTGCGCCGCCGGTTCGGGGTGACCGAGCAGGTGCCCGATGAAGAACCGGTTCTGCACGTCAGCTGGTACGAGGCGGACGCCTACGCCCGCTGGGCGGGGCGCCGGCTGCCGACCGAGGCGGAGTGGGAGAAGGCGGCCCGCCACGACCCGGCCACGGGCCGCTCCCGCCGCTACCCCTGGGGCGACGACGGGCCCCGCCCCGAGCACGCCAACCTGGGCCAGCGCCACCTGCGCCCGGCCCCCGCGGGCGGCTACCCGGCGGGCGCCTCGCCCCTGGGGGTGCGCCAGCTCATCGGCGACGTGTGGGAGTGGACGGCCTCGGACTTCCTGCCGTACCCGGGGTTCCGCGCCTTCCCGTACCGGGAGTACTCGGAGGTGTTCTTCGGCCCGGAGCACAAGGTGCTGCGCGGCGGCTCGTTCGCCGTGGACCCGGTGGCCTGCCGGGGCACCTTCCGCAACTGGGACCTGCCGGTGCGCCGGCAGATCTTCGCCGGCTTCCGCACCGCGAGGGACGTCTGATGTGCCGCCACCTCGCCTACCTGGGGCCGGAGATACCCCTGGGCCGGGTGCTGAGCGATCCGGAGCACTCGCTCGTCCGGCAGTCCTGGGCACCGCGCCGGCAGCGGTACGGCACCGTCAACGCGGACGGCTTCGGCGTGGGCTGGTACGCGGACGGGGACCCGGTCCCGGCCCGCTACCGGCGCGCCGGGCCCGTCTGGGGGGACGAGGGCTTCGCCGACCTGGGCCGCGTGGTGCGCAGCGGGGCCCTGATGGCCGCCGTGCGCGACGCCACCTTCGCGGGGGCGGACGGCGAGGCCGCGGCGGCGCCGTTCGCTTCGGGGCCCTGGCTGTTCAGCCACAACGGCGCGGTCCGGGGCTGGCCCGACGCGGCCGCGCCGCTCGCCGCGGCCCTGCCGGCCCGGGAACTGCTGGAGCTGGCCGCGCGCACCGACGCGGCCCTGGTGTGGGCGCTGGTCCTGCACCGGCTGCGGCAGGGGGACGCCCCGGGCACGGCCCTGGCGGAGGCGGTCCGCGAACTGGCCGCCGCCGCACCCGGCTCCCGGCTCAACCTGCTGCTCACCGACGGCGCCTCGATCGCCGCCACCGCCTGGGGCGATTCCCTCTGGTACCTGCCCGAGCACCCGTCGGGGCGCGTGGTGGTGGCGTCGGAGCCCTACGACGACGACACCGGCTGGCGCGAGGTGCCCGACCGGACCCTGTTGACCGCCACCCGGACGCGGGTCGCCCTGATCCCCCTCAAGGAGAGCACCCCGTGAGCGATTTCCAGTTGACCCGGACCCTCGACGAGCACGCCGCCGACAGGGCGCTCAGGAAGGACGTCCTGCGCGGGATGACCCGCGTCCCCAAGGAACTGCCGCCGAAGTGGTTCTACGACGCCCGGGGCAGTGAGCTCTTCGAGGAGATCACCCGGCTGCCCGAGTACTACCCGACGCGCGCAGAGCGGGAGATCCTGCTGGAGCGTGCCCGGGAGATCGCGGCGGTGAGCGGCGCCCGCACGCTGGTGGAGCTGGGCTCCGGCTCCTCGGAGAAGACCCGGCACCTGATCGAGGCGCTGCCGGCGCTGGAGACGTACGTCCCGGTGGACGTCAGCGAGAGCGCCCTGACCGGGGCGGCCGAGTCCCTGCTGGAGGCGCACCCGGGGCTGAGGGTGCACGCGCTGCTGGCCGACTTCACCGCCCCGCTGCACCTTCCCGAGTCCCCCGGGCCGCGGCTGGTGGTGTTCCTGGGCGGCACGATCGGGAACCTGCTGCCGGCGGAGCGGGCCGTGTTCCTGGCGTCCGTGCGGGCGATGCTCTCGCCCGGGGACGCGCTGCTGATGGGCACGGACCTGGTGAAGGACGAGGCCGTGCTGGTGGCGGCGTACGACGACGCGCAGGGGGTGACGGCGGAGTTCGACAAGAACGTGCTGGCCGTGATCGACCGCGAGCTGGGCGCGGACTTCCACACCGCCGACTTCGACCATCTGGCGGTGTGGAACCGGGAGCACGAGTGGATCGAGATGCGGCTGCGGGCCCGGTCGGCGGTGACGGTGAAGATCCGGGCGCTGGACCTGGTGGTGCCGTTCGAGGAGGGTGAGGAGATCCTCACGGAGATCTCGGCGAAGTTCCGTCAGGAGGGCGTGCGGAAGGAACTCGCGGAGGCCGGGTTGGAGTTGTCCCACTGGTGGACGGACGCCGCGGGCCGCTTCGCGCTGTCGCTCTCGGTGGCGGACGGTTCGGTGGACTCGGTCGCCGTGGACTGAGCCGGCGCGTACGGGGCCGGTGCGTGCGGCGTCGCCGCGTACGGGGCCGGCGTCGCCGCGTGCGCGGCCGGCGCGTGCGGCGGGCGCTGCTGGCCGGCATACCCGCCCAGCAGCGCCCGCTGCGGCTCCCGGGTCCCGAGGACGGCCCGCTGCGCCGCCGCCGCGAGCTCGCGCCGGTCGGCGTGGCGGCCGTCCGGGATCCGGGGCAGCAGCCGCACCTCGGCGCGCACCCCGCGGGCGCGGGCGATCCGCCACAGGGAGGCGGTCAGCGTGTCGTCCCCGACGAAGGCGGGCGCCCCGGCGCGTTCCCCGTCCGCCAGCCGGTAGGAGATCCGCACGGGCCGTACGGGTACCCGCGCGTCCAGTGCGGCCTGGAAGGCGGCCCGCCGGAAGGGCCCCTGGCCGCGCCCGCACCAGGTGCAGCCCTCGGGGAAGACGGTGACCCGGTCGCCCGCCCGCAGGGCCCGGGCGATGCTCCCCACGGCCCCGGGCAGGGCCCGGATCCGGTCGCGCTCGATGAACAGGGTCCCCGCCCGGGCGGCGAGCCGGCCGAGCACCGGCCAGGTGCCGATCTCGCTCTTGGCCAGCATCCGGCTGGGCAGGGCGGCGGCGACGAGCGGGATGTCGACCCAGGAGATGTGGTTGGCGACGACCAGGCCGCCCCCGTACGGCCCGGGGGTGCCGCGCACCGTGATCCGTATCCCCAGGGAGCGCAGGAGCGCCGTGGACCAGGCCCGGATCAGCGCGCGCCGGGGCCGGGCCGGCAGCAGCCGCACCGGCGGGGCGGCCGGAACGGCCAGCAGCACCAGCACGAGGGCGCCGGCGAGCCGGAGCACGGCGTGCGGGACGCTCGCGGCCGGTCCCGGGTGGCCGGCGCAGTCCCGCGGGGTGCAGGGCGCGGTGGGCAGCAGCCAGTTGCTCATGCGGACGGGGCGAGCGAGAGGAAGTGGTTGAGGTAGCGCGGGTTGGTCCGGCGCAGGGAGAGCAGGACGTAGAGGTCGGCGCAGCCGAACTCGGCGTCGAGGGCGGGCTCCCCGCAGACCCAGGCGCCCAGGCGGATGTAGCCGCGCAGCAGGGGCGGCAGCTCCAGGCGGGTACCGGGGAGGGCGACGCCCTGCGGGCTCCACGGCAGGTGCGGGGTGACCCGGTACTCCTGCGGGGCGAGGTTGCGGGCCAGGACGGTCTCGCGGGTGGCCGCGGCCAGCACCCCGCCGTCGGCGAGCGGTATCGAGCAGCAGCCGGCGAGCCAGTTGTGGCCGGTGCGCTCCATGTAGCGGGCGAGGCCGGCCCAGATCAGGGCGATGACGGCTCCGTTGCGGTGGTCGGGGTGGACGCAGGAGCGGCCGACCTCGACCAGGTCGGGGCGGATCGGGGCGAGCGCGGAGAGGTCGAACTCGCCCTCGGAGTAGAGGCGTCCGGCGACGGCGGCGCGCTCGGGGGGCAGCAGTCGGTAGGTGCCGACGACCTGGCCGGTCTCCTCGTCGAGGACCAGGAGGTGGTCGCAGTAGGCGTCGAAGGCGTCGGAGTCCAGGCCGGGCTCGGGGCCGTCCAGGCGGGCGCCGAGCTCTCCGGCGAAGACCTGGTGGCGCAGCCGCTGGGCGGCGCGGACCTCGTCCTCGTCGCGGGCGAGGCGGACGGTGTACCGGGGGGCGGCGGAGGGTGTGGCGGGGGCGGCGGGGACCGGGGTGGGGACGGCCGGTGCCGCGGGTGCGAGGGGGGACGGGGACAGGGGTGCGATGGTCATGGCTGCTCCTGATCCGGGCACGGGGAGCCGGGCCGCGGGTGGCGGACCCGGCTCCTCTACTTCTTCCGTGACCGGCTGGATTCGACATGACCGCGCAGCGGCCCCCGGATGTGCGGAGGCTGAACTCGACGGACCGGAGCGGGCCGGGCGCCCAGCTCAGCGGCTCGGAGGACCGGCGGATGATCGGCTGGACGGATCATCCGCTGGACGGACCGACCGACGGACCGACGGACCGACGGACCGACGGACCGGTCCACCGCCAGGAGCGGCGGACCGGGCTCAGCGGTCGGAGCTGAGGACCTGGCTCATGGCCTCCGAGGCCGTCTTGGCCGCCTGCCGCGGGTCCTGGCCGGTGAGCACGGCCGTCATGTACGGCTTGATCGGGTTCTTGGCCTCGACCTCGGCCCAGCGCGCGGACTTCGGCGTGGCCCGGCCCTGGGCGGCTCCGGCGGCCATCGCGGCGGCACCCTCGTTGCCCTCGACCACCCGGGCGAGGGTGGTCTTGTTGGGGACGTAGCTCATGGTGCGGGCCAGCTCCGTCTGCCACTTCTCGCTGACCAGGGCGGTGATCAGGTCGACGGCCCCGGCGCGGTTCGCGGTCTTCGCCGGGATCACCAGGTCGGAGCCCCCGGTGAGGACGGAGCCGGCCTTCTCGGAGGTCTTGCCGGGAATGGGGAAGAAGCCGAGCTTGCCCTTCAGCGCGGGGTTGGCCGCCTCGATCTGGGCCGCCTGCCCGGGCGGGGCGATGATCTGGGCGACCTGGCCGCGGGCGAAGACCTCGGACTGCGGGGGCGTCTCCTCGTCGGCGTTCCTGGGTCCCTTGCCGAGGGCCTGGAGCTGCTTGTAGAAGTCCATCCCGGCCAGGGCCTTCTCGTCGTCGAGGGCGCCGACCCACTGGCCGCCCGTCTCGACGGCGAGCTCGCCGCCCTCGTCCCAGACGAACCCGGCGAGCACGTACCAGTTCTGGCCGGGGAGGTAGATGCCCTGCTGGTCGCCCTTGTCGAGCTTCTGGGTGGCGGAGATCCACTCCTGGCGGTTGCGCGGCGGGGTCTTGATGCCGGCGTTCGCGAAGAGGTCCTTGTTGTAGATCACCACCCGGTTGGCGGCGTACCACGGGACGCCGTACTGGGCCCCGTTGACGCTGCCGGGGTCGGCGAGGCCCTTGAGCCAGTCCTTGCTGCCCCAGCTGCGCAGGCCCTCCAGGGTGAGCTCGGAGAGGCCGCCGGTCTCGACGTACTGGGCCACCTGGGTGTTGCCGACCTCGATGACGTCGGCGTGCTCCGCCCCCTTGCCGGAGAGGACGGCGTTGACCTTGTCGCCGATGCCCTTCCACTCCTGGATCTTCACGTCCAGGTCGATGCCGGGGTGCTGCTTCTCGAAGTCGGCGGTGAACTTCCCGATGAACTCCTGCGACGCGCTGCCCTTCATCAGCCACAACGTCACCTTCTCGGAGCCGCCGTCCGATCCCGCCAGACTGCCGCAGCCGGCGGTCAGGGCGGTCGCGGCCGCGAGGGCCGTGCACACGGCGAGGAAGCGCTTCTTCACGAGGGTCACCTTCTGGGCTGGATCTCAGATGGCTTGAAATTGGCATAGACCAATGGGCCGGTCAAGGGGCTCGGCAGCGGGATTGTCCGCGCAAAGTTCGCGGACGCGGACTTACTGGGGCACCGTGGAACAAGGCAAAAGCGACGACTGGCGGGAGACCCCCATGTCCAACCACACCTACCGGGTGACCGAGATCGTCGGCACCTCGCACGAGGGCATCGATCAAGCCATCCAGAACGGGATCACCCGCGCCGGGCAGACCCTGCGCAATCTGGACTGGTTCGAGGTCACGCAGGTGCGCGGACACATCGAGAACGGGCAGATCGCGCACTACCAGGTCGGGCTGAAGGTGGGCTTCCGCCTCGACGGCGAGGACTGACGGCCGCGGCGGTCGCCGCGAGCGGCGGGCCGGGCGCCCGGCCCGGCCCTGACCTGCCCCGCCCCGCCTGCCCTGCCCTGCCCTGCCCTGCCCTGCCCTGCCCGGACGGAAGGGCACGGCCTAGGCTGGCGGCCATGACCGAGACCACCGCACCGCGCCGTCCGCTGGCCGTCTTCGACATCGACAACACCCTGGCCGACACCGGCCACCGCCAGCACTTCCTGGAGGGCCGCCCCCGCGACTGGGACGGCTTCTTCGGCGCGGCCCCGGCCGATCCGCCGCTCGCGCGCGGGGTGGCCCTGGCGGTGGAGAGCGCGGCCGACTGCGAGGTGGTCTACCTGACCGGCCGGCCCGAGCGCTGCCGCGCGGACACCGCCGACTGGCTGGCCCGGCACGGGCTGCCCGAGGGCCGGGTGTGGATGCGCGGCGACCGGGACCGGCGGCCGGCCCGGCAGACGAAGCTGGAGATACTCCAGCGGATCGCGCGGGACCGCGAGGTGCGGGTGCTGGTCGACGACGACCAGCTCGTGTGCCAGGCCGCCCGCGCCGCGGGCTTCCCGGTGCTGCTGGCGGACTGGGCGGCCCCGTCGGCCGAGCTCAAGAGCGCCCAGGAGAGCGAGGGCGGCAGCCGTACCTGAGGCGGGGACCCCGGCCCGGGAATCCCCGCCGGCGCCAGGCGTTGAAGACGGGTGTGATCCAGAGAATCTCCGTCCTCGACCGGTCCCGCGTCCGCGAGGGGCACCCCGCCGCCGAGGCCCTGCGCGACAGTGTGGAGCTGGCCCGCACGGTGGAGGAGCTGGGCTACCACCGCTTCTGGGTGTCGGAGCACCACGGCGTGCCCGGGGTCGCCGGCTCCGCCCCCACCGTTCTGGCGGCGGCCGTCGCGGCCGCCACCCGGCGGATCCGGGTCGGCACGGGCGGCGTGATGCTGCCCAACCACCAGCCGCTGGTGGTCGCCGAGCAGTTCGGGGTGCTGGAGGCACTGTTCCCCGGCCGGATCGACATGGGCCTCGGCCGCTCGGTCGGCTTCACGGGCGGCATCCGGCGCGCCCTGGGCCGCGACACCGGCGACGCCGACCGGTTCGAGGAGCAGCTGACCGAGCTGCTGGGCTGGATCGACGGGACCCAGCGGGCCCATCCCGAGGTGCACGCCCGTCCGGCGGAGGGGCTGCGGATCCCGCCCTTCGTGCTGGCCACCGGCGCGGGCGCCCCGATCGCCGCCCGGGCCGGGCTGCCCGTGGTGGTGGGGGACCTGCGGGCCCGCGCCCGGGTGGCCGAGGCCGTCGCGGCGTACCGCAGGGAATTCCGGCCGTCGGCGTGGGGTGCCGAGCCGTACGTGGTGGTGTCGGGGACGGTGGCGGTGGCCGGGACCGAGGAGGCCGCACGGCGGATCCTGCTCCCGGAGGCCTGGTCCCTGGCCCACTCGCGCACCCGGGGCAGCTTCCCGCCCCTGCGGCCGGCCGAGGAGGTCGAGGCGCTGGAGCTCGGGCCCAGGGAGCGGGAGCTGTACGAGGGCGCCCTCGCCGGGCACATCGCCGGAACGGAGGAGCAGGTCGCGGCCGAGCTGGCCGGGCTCGCGGAGGCCACCGGGGCGGACGAACTGCTGGTCACCACCTCCACGTACGACCGGACGGCCCTGCTGGACTCCTTCCGCAGGCTGTCGCGGATCGCCGCGCTCCCGTAGGCCGGACGCGTCGTCCGGCCCGTGCCGGGCCGTCGTCCTCCGTACGCCACTAAACTGGGGCGAATGCACCAGCCTTCCACCGACGTCCCCGCCGTCCCCCGGGACGCCGTCGATCCCTGCGTACGGGTCCGCGGTGCCCGGGAGCACAACCTGCGCGGGGTGGACGTGGACATCCCGCGCGACACCCTGACCGTCTTCACCGGGGTGTCCGGCTCCGGGAAGAGCTCCCTGGCCTTCGGCACGCTCTACGCCGAGGCGCAGCGGCGGTACTTCGAGTCCGTGGCCCCCTACGCCCGGCGGCTGATCCACCAGATCGGGGCGCCGAAGGTGGACTCGGTCACCGGGCTGCCGCCCGCCGTCTCCCTGGAGCAGCGCCGCTCCTCCCCCGGCTCGCGCTCCTCGGTGGGGACGGTGACCCTGCTCTCCAACTCCCTGCGGATGCTGTTCTCCCGCGCCGGCGACCACCCGCCGGGGGCCGAGCGGCTGGACTCCGACAGCTTCTCCCCCAACACGGCCTCCGGAGCCTGCCCTTCCTGCCACGGCCTGGGGCGGATCCACCGCACCAGCGAGGAACTCCTCGTCCCGGACCCGGACCTGTCGATCCGCCAGGGCGCCATCGCAGCCTGGCCCGGGGCCTGGCAGGGCAAGAACCTCAGGGACGTCCTGGAGGTGCTCGGCCACGACGTGGACCGGCCCTGGCGGGAGCTGCCGGCCGCGGACCGGGAGTGGATCCTGTTCACCGAGGAGCAGCCGGTGGTGACGGTGCACCCGGTGCGGGACGCGGACCGGATCCAACGCCCCTACCAGGGGACGTACATGAGCGCCCACCGCTATGTGATGCGGACCTTCTCCGACACCAAGAGCGCCACCCTGCGGGCGCGGGCCGAGAAGTTCCTCACGGACGCGCCCTGTCCGGCGTGCGAGGGGCGACGGCTGCGCCCCGAGGCCCTGGCGGTCACCTTCGCGGGCCGGACGATCGCGGAGCTGGCGGCGCTGCCGCTGGGCGAGCTGGACGGCGTACTGGCCGCTGCGGCGCCGGCCACGGAGGCGGCGCGGGTGCTGGCGGCGGACCTGCGGGCGCGGATCGCGCCGGTCGCGGAGCTGGGCCTGGGCTACCTGAGCCTGGACCGGACCGCGCCCAGCCTGTCGGCGGGGGAACTCCAGCGGCTGCGGCTGGCGACCCAGCTGCGGTCGGGGCTGTTCGGGGTGGTGTACGTGCTGGACGAGCCGTCGGCGGGCCTGCACCCGGCCGACACCGAGGCGCTGCTGGACGTACTGGAGCGGCTCAAGGCTGCCGGGAACACCGTGTTCGTGGTGGAGCACCACCTGGACGTGGTGCGGCGCGCGGACTGGCTGGTGGACGTCGGCCCGCTGGCCGGGGAACACGGCGGGCGGGTGCTGTACAGCGGTCCGCCCGGGGGGCTGTCCGGGGTCGCGGAGTCGGCGACCGGGCGGCACCTGTTCCCGCCGGCCCCGACCGGGGCCTCCCCCGCCGCCGCCCGTCCGGTGCGCACGGCCACGGGTTCCGTCCGGCTGACCGGCGTGGAGCGGCACAACCTCCGTGACGTGACGGTCGAGTTCCCGCTCGGGGTCTTCACCGCCGTCACCGGGGTGTCGGGTTCCGGGAAGTCCACCCTGGTCGGGCAGGTGCTCGCGCAGGAGGTGGGCGGGCGGCTGGCCGACCCGGACTTCCCGGTGCGCCGGCTGGTGGAGGTGGACCAGAAGCCGATCGGCCGTACGCCGCGCTCCAACCTGGCCACGTACACGGGACTGTTCGACGTCGTGCGCAAGCTGTTCACGGCGGCGCCCCGGGCGCGCGAGCGGGGCTGGAAGGCGGGCCGGTTCTCCTTCAACGTGCCGGGGGGCCGCTGCGAGACCTGCCAGGGCGAGGGCTTCGTCTCGGTGGAGCTGCTGTTCCTGCCCAGTACGTACGCGCCGTGCCCGGAGTGCGCCGGGGCCCGGTACAACGCCGAGACCCTGGAAGTCCGTTACGAGGGCCTGGACATCGCGGAGGTGCTGGGGCTGACGGTCGAGGCGGCGGCCGTCTTCTTCGCGGAGGTCCCGGCGGCGGCGCGCAGCCTGCGGGCACTGGAGGAGATCGGCCTGGGCTACCTGCGGCTGGGGCAGCCGGCCACCGAGCTGTCGGGCGGCGAGGCGCAGCGGATCAAGCTGGCGACGGAGCTCCAGCGGCTGCGCCGCGACCACACCCTGTACCTGCTGGACGAACCGACGACGGGCCTGCACCCGGCCGACGTGCGGGTGCTGCTGCGGCAGTTGCACGGGCTGGTGGACGCGGGGCACTCGGTGGTCGTCGTGGAGCACGACATGGAGGTGGTGGCGGGAGCCGACTGGGTGGTCGACCTGGGCCCGGGCGGCGGCACGGAGGGCGGACGCGTCACGGCCTGCGGCCCGCCGGCGCGGGTGGCCGCGTCCACGGCCGGCCGCACGGCCCCCTACCTGGCCCGGGCGCTGGGGCGGTAGGGGTCACGCGTCCCCGGGCAGGAGGCGCTGCGGGAGTTCGCGGAAGGTCCAGGTGCCGCGGCTGCGGGTGAGGGTCCAGACGAGGTCGCTGCGGTCGGGCCAGTTCGCGGGAAGGCCCGGGGTCCGGTGGGCACCGAGGGCCCGGACCAGGCGGGGGACCCCGGCGGGCTCCCAGCACAGGAGCACGGGCGCCGGCGCGGCCAGGGCGGCCCGGGCCAGGCCGGCCTCGCCGCCGAGCGCGAACCGGTCCTGTACGGGGATCCGCAGGGCGGTGGCGAGGGGTGCGAGGGTCTGCCGGCACCGGGCGGGGGCGGACCGCGGTCCCCCCGTCGCGAACAGCGCGGCGGGCCGGGGCAGCGGGGCGCCGTGGGCCGGGCCGAAGAGGCGGTGCAGCTCCTCGGCGCGGCGGCGGCCCCGCCCGGCGAGGAAGCCGGGGTCCTCGTTGCCCTCGTCGTCCTCGCCGACGGCTCCGGCGAAGGGCTTCTCCGCGTGCGGGATCACCATGACGAGGGCGTCCTTGACGGGCTGCGGCTGCGGTCCGGGCGCGGGTGCGCGGTGCTCCCGCCCGGCGCACCCGGCCACCGCCGGCAGCGCCAGGGCCGCCAGGGCGGCGAGCACGGTGCGGCGGTGCGCCGCGGGGCCGGCGGGGGCTGCTGGCATGGGCCCACTCTGCCCGGCCGGGCGGACCCGCCGGGCGCACGGCGCGGCACGGCGCCCGTACGTGCGCCCGGTCGGCGGAGCGGGTCGGCCGACCGGGCGCACGCGGCGCCGGGGGGGGAAGGGTCACCGCCTGCGGAACGGGGTCACCGCCTGCGGAGCGCCCGCAGCCATTCCTTGTTCATCGCGGCGATCGACGGCAGCGGGATGCCCTTCGGGCAGGCCGTGGCGCATTCACCGGTCAGGGTGCAGCCGCCGAAGCCCTCGTCGTCCATCTGCGCCACCATGTCCAGCACCCGCGTCTCGCGCTCGGGCGCGCCCTGCGGAAGCACGTTCAGGTGGTTGACCTTGGCGGAGGTGAACAGCATCGCGGAGCCGTTGGGGCAGGCCGCCACGCACGCGCCGCAGCCTATGCACTCGGCGTGCTCGAAGGCCGAGTCGGCGGCGGGCTTGGGCACGGCGGTGGCGTGCGCCTCGGGCGCGGAGCCGGTCGGGGCGGTGATGTAGCCGCCGGCCTGGATGATGCGGTCGAAGGCGCTGCGGTCCACCACGAGGTCCTTGACCACGGGGAAGGCCGCGGCCCGCCAGGGTTCGACGTCGATGGTGTCGCCGTCGGCGAAGGACCGCATGTGGAGCTGGCAGGTGGTGGTGCGCTCGGGGCCGTGGGCGTCGCCGTTGATGACCAGGCTGCAGGCGCCGCAGATGCCCTCGCGGCAGTCGTGGTCGAAGGCGACGGGGTCCTCGCCGCGCAGGATGAGGTCCTCGTTGAGGGTGTCGAGCATCTCCAGGAAAGACATGTCCTTCGAGATGCCGTCGACCTCGTAGGAGGCCATGGCGCCGGGGGCGCCGGCGTTCCGCTGGCGCCAGACGCGCAGGGTGAGCTTCATGCGTAGCTCCGCTGGGTGGGGTGGACGTACTCGAAGACGAGGTCTTCCTTGTGCAGGACGGGTGCGGCGGCGGTGCCGCGGTACTCCCAGGCGGCCGCGTAGGCGAACTCCTCGTCGCGGCGGGCCGCTTCGCCGTCCGGGGTCTGGGACTCCTCGCGGAAGTGGCCGCCGCAGGACTCGGCGCGGTGGAGGGCGTCGAGGCACATCAGCTCGGCGAGTTCGAGGTAGTCGACGATGCGGTTCGCCTTCTCCAGCGACTGGTTGAACTCCTCGCCGCTGCCGGGGACCTTGATGCGCCGCCAGAACTCCTCGCGGATCTCCGGGAGGCGGGCGAGCGCCTTGCGCAGGCCCTCCTCGGTGCGGGACATGCCGCAGTACTCCCACATGAGTTCGCCGATCTCCCGGTGGAAGGAGTCCGGGGTGCGGTCCCCGTCGACGGCCAGCAGCCTGGCGAGGCAGTCGCGGGTCTCCCGGACGGCGGCCGCGGCCTCGGGGTGGCCGTCGTCGACCTCCTCCCGGTGCGGGTGGCGGGCGAGGTAGTCGTTGATGGTCGAGGGGAGGACGAAGTAGCCGTCGCCGAGTCCCTGCATCAGGGCGGAGGCGCCGAGGCGGTTGGCGCCGTGGTCGGAGAAGTTGGCCTCGCCGATCGCGAACAGGCCGGGGACGGTGGTCTGGAGGTCGTAGTCGACCCACAGTCCGCCCATCGTGTAATGGACGGCCGGGTAGATCCGCATGGGGACCTCGTACGGGTCCTCCGCCGTGATCCGCTCGTACATCTCGAAGAGGTTGCCGTACTTCTCGGCGACCTGGTCCCGGCCCATGCGGCGGATGGCGTCGGCGAAGTCGAGGTAGACGCCCTGGCCGCCGGGGCCGACGCCGCGGCCCTCGTCGCAGACGTTCTTCGCGGCGCGGGAGGCGATGTCGCGGGGGACGAGGTTGCCGAAGGAGGGGTAGATCCGCTCCAGGTAGTAGTCGCGCTCGTCCTCGGGGATCTCGGCGGCGGGGCGGGTGTCGCCCTTGGCCTTGGGGACCCAGATGCGGCCGTCGTTGCGCAGGGACTCGCTCATCAGGGTGAGCTTGGACTGGTGGTCGCCGGTGCGCGGGATGCAGGTGGGGTGGATCTGGGTGAAGCAGGGGTTGGCGAAGTAGGCACCGCGCCGGTGCGCCCGCCAGACGGCGGTCGCGTTGGAGTTCATGGCGTTGGTGGAGAGGTAGAAGACGTTGCCGTAGCCGCCGCTGGCCAGGACCACGGCATCGGCGTAGTGGGTGTCGATGCGGCCGGTGACCAGGTCGCGGGCGACGATGCCGCGCGCGACTCCGTCGACGGTGATCAGGTCGAGCATCTCGGTGCGGGCGTGCAGTTCGACGTTGCCCGCGGCTATCTGCCGGGACAGCGCCTGGTAGGCGCCGAGGAGGAGCTGCTGGCCGGTCTGGCCGCGGGCGTAGAAGGTGCGGGAGACCTGGACGCCGCCGAAGGAGCGGGTGTCGAGGAGGCCGCCGTACTCGCGGGCGAAGGGGACGCCCTGGGCCACGCACTGGTCGATGATCTCGACGGAGATCTGGGCGAGGCGGTGGACGTTGGACTCGCGGGCGCGGAAGTCGCCGCCCTTGACCGTGTCGTAGAAGAGGCGGTGTACGGAGTCCCCGTCGTTGCGGTAGTTCTTGGCGGCGTTGATGCCGCCCTGGGCGGCGATGGAATGGGCGCGGCGCGGGGAGTCGCTGTAGCAGAACTGGACCACGTGGTAGCCCTGCTCGGCGAGGGTCGCGCCGGCGGCACCGCCCGCCAGGCCGGTGCCGACGACGATCACGGTGTGCTTGCGGCGGTTGGCCGGGTTGACCAGCTTCGCCTCGAAGCGGCGGCGGTCCCAGCGTTCGGCGATGGGGCCGGCGGGGGCCTTGGTGTCGGCGACGGGGTCGCCGGTGGTGTAGGCGGCGTACTCGGTGCTCATGGTCAGCTCACCACTCCGGTCATGACGGCGACGGGGACGGACACGAAGCCCGCGAAGAGGACGAGGGCCAGGGCATCGGCCAGGAACTTCAGGGTCCGCTCGCGCCGGGCGCTGCCCGCGCCGAGGGTCTGGGCGGCGCTCCAGAAGCCGTGGCGGACGTGGAGCCCGAGGGCGGCCATGGCCACGATGTAGATCGTGTTGCCGTACCAGGTGGAGAAGGTCGCGAGGACGTTCTCGTAGGGGTGGCCGGCCCAGGCGCGCTCGTTGACGGTGAGCGTGGTGAGGTCCAGGAGGTGCCAGATGATGAAGAGGGCGAGGATGACACCGCCCCAGCGCATGGTGCGGGTGGCGTAGCTCGCGCGGCGCCGCTTGTGGGCGTACTTGACCGGGCGCGCCGTGAGGTCGCGGCGGCTGAGCTGGTAGGCGCAGACGGCGTGGGCGACGACGGCGGCGACCAGGACCACGCGGACGGCCCACAGGGCCCACTCGTAGTGCAGGAACGGTTCACCGAGGGTGCGCAGGGCGTGGGCGTAGCCGTTGAACTCGCCGGAACCGAAGAAGATCTTGAGGTTGCCGAACATGTGCGCGACGAGGTAGCCGAGCATGATCAGGCCGGAGACGGCCATCACGGACTTCTTGCCGACGGTGGAGTCCCAGAGCGTGCGCGGGGTGGACGGCCGTCGATCCGTCCGCGTTGCCAGAGCCATGAGATAGACCGTAGGGACGAAGGTCCCGAAAGGTCCAAGACATGGTGGAGCTGATCGCGATAGGCAATCTCTATGGAAGGCCCGCTCCGGGCCCCAGGGCCCACCGCCACCGTCGCGTGGCCGCCCGGCGGGGCGTCGGGGCGTCGGGGCGTCGGAGCGTCGGAGCGTCGGGGGCGGAGGGGCGGAGGGTCTTCCGACGGCAGGCCCTAGCCTTGCGGCATGCAGTTCCAGCAGCTGGTGTACTTCGTCGCCGTCGCCGAGACCCGGCACTTCACCCGTGCCGCCGAGCGGGAACACGTGGCCCAGCCTTCGCTGTCACAGCAGATCAAGGCGCTCGAACGGGAGCTGGGCGCCGAGCTGTTCAACCGGGCACGGGGGAACATCGCGCTGACCGACGCGGGCGAGGCCCTGCTGCCCCTGGCCCGGCGGATCCTGGCGGACGCGGACACGGCGCGGCTGGAGGTGCAGGAGCTCCTCCAGCTGCGGCGCGGCCGGGTCCGACTGGGCGCCACCCCGAGCGTGTGCACGGGGCTGCTGCCGGAGGTGCTGCGCACCTTCCACGCGGCGCATCCGGGCATCGAGCTGCTGATCGAGGAGGGCGGCTCACTGGACCTGGTGCGGGAACTCGCCCGCGGGGTCCTGGACCTGGCGCTGATCGTGCTACCGCTGCCGCCGTCGGCTCCCCCGCTGACCACGGTGGAGCTGCTGACGGAGGACCTGGTCGTCGTCTCGTCCCGCGATCTGCCGCCGCCGGGCGGCGGCGGGGAGCTGACCGTCGCCGACCTGCGCGAGGAGCCCATGGTCATGTTCCGGCACGGCTACGACCTGCGGGACCTGACGGTGGGGGCCTGCCGGGCCGCGGGGTTCGAGCCGGTGTTCACCGTGGAGGGCGGCGAGATGGACGCCGTCCTCGGCTTCGTACGGGCGGGGCTGGGCGTCGCGGTGGTCCCGGCGATGGTCGTGGAACACGGCGGCCCGGGCCTGCGCGCCACCCCCCTCGCGGGCTCCCCCCTCCGCCGCACGATCGCCCTGGCCCACCGCACGGACGTCGCCCCGCCCCGCGCGGCCCGCGAACTCAAACGCATCCTGACCGACTGACCCGGCCGGAACGCATCCTGACCGACTGACCCGGCCGGGCCGCCGGCCGGTCACTCCCGAGCCCCGGCATCCACCACCGGCCCCGAGCCGGAAACGGGCCCGAGCCGGGAGCGGGCCCGAGCGGGCCCGAGCGGGCCCTGCACGACGCCGGGACGGTCCGGCACCACCTCGCCCCGGGCCGGACCTGTCGCCGACCACCGGCCGCCCAAAGCCGGGCGGCACCGAACCCGGGGCGCCCCGGCACACCGAGCCGCGGGGCGGTGCGCCGGCCGCGGGCCCAGGGCGCCCGGGGACGGGGGCGCCTGTTGGACGGGACCGTAGGCAGGTGGACTGCCGCCGTGCGGCCGGTCGGCGTCGGCACCGGACGGGCCCGAGCCGCGTGCGGGCACGAGACACGCCCCCGCTTCCGGGACCCCGCACGGGTCAGCGGCCGGCGGCGGGTGGTGCCGCCGCGCGGGTGCGCAGGCGTCGTTTATCGGGCTTGCCCCGGTCCGTGAGGGGGATGTCGGCCCCCCAGAAGACCGCCGTCGGGCGGTGCGCCGGGGCGAGCTCGCGTTCCACCAGGTCGCACGCTTCGGCGGCCGCCGCTTCGCTCGGGGTGTGACCGGCGGCCGGCACGAGGAAGGCGCAGACCTCCTCGCCGGTCGCCGGAGCGGGCCGGCCCACCACGACGGCCTGGGCAACGGCCGGGTGCCGGGCGAGCGCCGCCTCGACCGGCAGGCTGTAGATGTTCACCCCGTCGACGATCACCAGGTCCTTGCTCCGGTCGTCCAGGTACAGGTACCCGCCGCCGCCGACGTGGCCGAGGTCCCCGGTGCGCAGCCATCCGTCCCGCAGCACCTCGGCGGTGAGCTCCGGCTGGTTCCAGTAACCGGTCATCATCGCCGCCGACCGGACCCACAGCTCGCCCGTACGCCCAGCGGGCAGCACCGCGCCCCGCTCGTCGCGCACCTGGACCTCCACCCCCGCGGCGGGGCGCCCCACGGAGGCCAGCAGCTCGGGCCGGCCGGCCACCGCCTCGTCGTGGTCGGACGGGGTGAGGCGGGAGATCACGGCGGCCTCGTTCATCCCGTAGCCCTGCCGCCAGCGCCCGCCCCAGCCCGTCACCGCCTCGCGCAGCCGCTCGGGAAGGATCGGCGAGGCGCCGTACGAGACCGCCTCCAGCCCCGGAATGCCCCCGGCGGTCGCGGGGTCGTCCAGCAGCCGGTACACCATCGGGGCCGTCAGGTACGTGGACACCCGCCCGAGGCGCAGGCAGGCCGCCGCGAACTCCCCCGGTGCGAAGGGGTCAAGGATCTCCACCCTGCCGCCCGCCCTCAGCTGCTCCAGGCACCGCCCGCCGGCCCGCGGGGCGAGGCTGGTGACCGAGAGGTGCACCGTCTCGGTCCAGGCGGCTCCGCGCCGGCCGTCCCGCGCGGCCATCGCCCCGAACGTGGACGCCACCCCCTTGGGCAGGCCGGTGGTCCCGCCGGTGTACGTCACCCGGGCCACGTCCTCCTCCCGCGCCCGCACGGGGACTTCGACCGGCTCCCGCGCGGCCGCCCTCGCCATCAGCTCGCCCAGGTCCAGCAGCGGCGCCCCCGTCGCCGGTACCGGAACGTCGTGCACCACCAGGACCGGCAGGCAGTCCCGCAGGATGAACTCCAGTCCGTGCACCGCCGGACCGGTCACCACCTGCGTCAGCCGGGCCCCCAGCACATGCGCGGCGATCCGCACGAGCAGCGCCTCCGGCCGGTTGCCGCCCGTCACGCAGGCCAGCCCCGCTCCCCGCCCGACCCCCGCCTCCGCGAGCGCCCCGGCCAGCCGGTGGACGGCGTCCAGCACCTCGGAGGACCGCAGGACTCGGGATCCGGCCCCGATCGCAGGCCGCTCCCCGCACCGCTCCAACGCCCCGACCAGCTCGGTCACATACCTCGCTGCCATCCGCACACCACCTCTCCGGCCCGCTGCCCGGCGGTCTCTCGCCGGGCATCGTGCAGGACCCGGCGGCCCGGCCGCTCAGGCCCGGGATATCAGGAGGCCCAGGGTCCGGTCGAGACCGTCGGCCAGCATGCCGAAGGCCCGGTCGGCGTCGGCGACGGCCGCCGGGTAGGCCTCGTCCGCCGTACTGCCCGCGTCGATGCGGCGCCAGTTCTCCCGGCCCAGCCCCTGACGGACCGCCACCAGGTGCGTCGCGGCGAGGCGGGCGGACAGCGGCTCGACCCGCTCCCCCTCCAGGACGGCGGCGAGCAGTTCCACCTCGCGGGCCGTGTAGTGGGCGATCCGGCCCTCCAGGCTCGCCGTGGAGTACAGCAGGCTCTGGAACGCGAGCACGTTCGGATGGTCGCAGAGCCCGGTGATGGGGTCGCGCTCCGCGAGGGCGGCCATGAAGTGGTCGTGGAGCGCGCCCACCGGGCTCCGACCCGCCGGCCGCTCGCGCACGATCCGCGCCGCCTCGTCCTGGTGGTCGGCGAAGCGGTCGAGGACCAGGTCCTCCTTGCTGGGGAAGTAGCGGAACAGGGTGGGCTTGGAGACCTCGGCCGCCGCGGCCACATCGGCCACGGACACGGCGTCGAAGCCCCGTTCCAGGAAGAGTTCCAGCGCCGTGGCCGCCAGCTGGCGACGCGTACGCAGTTTCTTGCTCTCGCGCAGACCCGTCGTGTTCTCCATGACACCACCTTAGGACCACATCGCAACCGAGTCAATTTCTTGACCGGGTTGCATTTTTCGTCCAGGCGCGCTTTCCTTGGTTCAGCGACGACGAGACGACGAGAGAGGACCCCTCCCATGGCTGACACGGCGACCGGCGCGACGACCGACGTCCTGATCGTGGGCTCCGGCCCCACCGGGCTGACCCTGGCCTGCGACCTCACCCTGCGCGGCGCCTCCGTCCGCGTCCTCGACGGGCGTTCCGGCCCGCACCGCGAGTCCCGGGGCAAGGGGCTCACCCCGGACAGCCTGGAAGTCCTCGACCGGCTCGGGGTCGGGGACCGGCTGTCCGCCACCGGCTCCCGGGGCGTGGTCCTGCGGAAGTACTTCGACGGCGCCCACGTCAACGACACCCCGGTCGACGGGGGCGGCCTGCTGATCGGCCAGTGGCAGGTCGAGGAGATCCTCCGGGAGCGGCTCGCCGGCCTCGGCGTCCGCGTCGAGTACGGGGCCCGGGTGACCGGGCTCGCCCAGGACCCGGCGGGGGTCACCGCCCGCCTGGCCGGCGGTGGTTCGGTCCGCGCCGGCTACACCGCCGGGTGCGACGGCGGCCACAGCACCACCCGCGAGCTCCTCGGCATCCCCTTCGAGGGGTACACCGAGGACAAGCCGACGATGGTCGTCGGGGACGTGCGGGCCCCCGGGCTCAGCCGCGCGTACTGGCACCAGTGGTTCACCACCGAGGGTGGCGGGATCATGCTCTGCCCGATGCCCGGGACGGACACCTTCCAGCTCCAGGCCTCCCCGGAGACCGGTGAGGACGGAGAACCCCTGCCGCCCACCCCGGACGGCTTCCAACGGCTCTTCGACCGGCATGCGGGGATGGCGGGCATACGGCTGACGGAGGCCACCTGGCTCTCGAGCTGGCGGGTCAACGTCCGCCGGGCCGCCCGGATGCGCGAGGGCCGGGTCCTGCTCGCCGGGGATGCCGCCCATGTCCATCCCATCGCCGGAGGACTGGGCATGAACACCGGCATCCAGGACGCGGCGGCCCTCGCCCGCACCCTGGCCGCCGTGCTCACGGACCCGGCGGCGGCCGACACCCTCGACGGATACGAGGCCGAGCGCCTCCCGGTGGCCGAGCGGCTGCTGGCCGACACCTCCGAGCGTCACCGGCGGGTGCTCGCCGCGGTCCGCGAGCCCGGCCGGGGAACGGAGGCCGGGATGAGCTGACGCCGCCCGCACGGCAGGCCCGCACGCACGGCAATCCCACACGCACGGCGGTCCCGCCGGCACAGCGAACCCGCCCGGGCGGGCCGTCACGCCACGGCGGCCGACCCGGAGCCGGGACCGGCGCTCCGGGCCGGACCTCGGGCCGGGCACCCCGGGCCGGGTGGGCCGGGGCCCGCGGCCCACTACCTCACCGGGTGGGGGCCGCGTCGCAGAGCGAGAGGGTGTGGATGCTGTCCGGGGAGCCCGGGCGGGCGTAGTACCAGCCCTGGGCCGTGTCGCAGCCGAGGGCGCGGAGCTGGGCCGCCTGGGCTCCGGTCTCCACCCCTTCGACCGTCACCGCGAGCTCCAGGCTGTGGGCCAGGGCGACGATCCCCTCCACGATCTTGACGTCGACGGGGTCGGCCGGCTCCTGCTGCATGCCCTGGGTGAAGGAGCGGTCCAGCTTCAGGACGCTGACCGGCAGCCTGCGCAGGTTGGCCAGGTTCGAGTAGCCGGTGCCGAAGTCGTCGAGGGCGATGTCCACGCCGAGCGCTGCGAGCCGGCGCAGTGGTTCGAGGAGTTCGTCGTCGGCGCCGATGAGGGCCGACTCGGTGACCTCCAGGCACAGGGCGCCGGGGGCCAGGCCGGAGGACTCCAGGACGCGCAGGGTGTCGGCGACCAGCCCGGGGTGGGTCAGCTGGGTGGGCGAGAGGTTGACGTTGACGCGCAGGGGCGCACCGCCGTGCTGGCGCTGCCAGTTGCGGGCCTGGCGGACGGACTCCTCCAGGACCCAGCGGCCGAGGGGGACGATCAGGCCCGTCCGCTCGGCGAGCGGGATGAAGCGGTCCGGGCCGAGCACCCCGTACTGGGGGTGCGACCAGCGCACCAGCGCCTCCGCGCCGCGCACGCTGCCGTCGTGCAGGTGCACGAGGGGCTGGTACTCGATGAAGAACTCGCCGCGTTCCAGGGCTGCCGGCAGGGCGTTGGTCAGGCCGTGGCGGGTGATGGCCCGGGCGTCGGCCTCGGCGTCGGCGAACTCGAAGCGGTTGCCGCCGGCCGCCTTGGCCCGGTACATGGTGATGTCGGCGCTGCGCAGCACCTCCGCCGGGGTGCGCTCGCCCGAGGCGCCCTCGACGATGCCGATGCTGCCGCGCACGGACAGCTCCCGGCCCTCCAGCCGGATGGGCGTGGACAGCGCGGTGAGGATGCGGACGGCGAGGTCGGTGACCTTCTCCTCGGTCTGGGCCCCGGGGCCGGTGGTGAGGGCCACGAACTCGTCGCCGCCCAGCCGGGCGACGACCTCGCCCGGTCCGGTGGCGCAGCTCTGCAGGCGGTCGGCGACCTCCACGAGCAGCCGGTCGCCCGCGGAGTGGCCGAGGCTGTCGTTGACGGTCTTGAAGCCGTCGAGGTCGAGGTAGCAGAGGCCGAAGCGGCTGCCGGGGGCGGCGTTCAGGGCCTTCTCCAGCCGTTCGAAGAACAGCGTGCGGTTGGGCAGCCCGGTGAGCGCGTCGTGGGTGGCCTCGTAGCGCAGGCGCAGGTTCAGCAGCCGGCGTTCGGTGGTGTCCTCCATCAGGGCCAGCTGGTACTGCGGGGCGCCGTCGGCGTCGCGCAGCAGGGACACCGTCAGGTTGGTCCAGAGCACGGTGCCGTCGTGCCGGTAGTAGGGCTTCTCGACGCGGTAGTGCTCGCGTTCGCCGCGTACGAGTTCCCCGTACATCTTCCAGACGTGCGGGGTGTCGTCGGGGTGGCCCCACTCGCTGACGTTGCGGCTGCGGACGTGCCCTTCCAGGCCGCCGAACATCTTGAGCAGGGTGTCGTTGACCTCCAGGATGTTGCCGTCGAGGTCGGCGATGCCGATGCCGACGGCCGCGCCCTCGAAGACGGCCCGGAAGCGCTCCTCGCTGGCGTGCAGGGCCTGCTGGGCGTCGATGCGGGCGGTCAGGGCGGATCGGGCGATGGCCTCCTGCTCCCGGAGGGTCCGCTCGCGCAGCGCGCGGGCGAAACCGGCGGCGATGCCGTGCTGGAGGCGGGCGCAGCGGGAGCGGTACTCCTCGGTGGTCTCGCTGCCGTCGGCGGCGGTGCCGTCCGGGCCGCAGTACAGGACGAGGTAGGACTCGACGACGCCGAGGGTGCCGGCGAGGGCCTCGGGGTCGGTGCAGTGGACGGCGACGAGTTCGGCGCCCACGGCCTGGGCGACGCCCGCGTCGAAGGGGCGGGCGTGCAGGGCCTCGGTGAGGGTCCGGGCGAGCGGGACGAGGTGCTGTTCGAACTCGGGGCGGGTCAGCGAGGTGGCCGTGACCGGGAAGATGGCCCTCCCCCAGATGGTCGCGAAGCGCGCGATCCGGTCCTCGAGCCCGATGAGCGGCTCGCGCAGCGGCGCCCGGCTGGCGTGCCGGACGGGCGCTTCGGCACCGGTCGCGGGCGCCGGCGCGGACGCGGACCCGGCGCCCCCCGCCGGGTGGGCCTGGCCGGGGGTCGCGGGCGGGGGCGTGGGAGCGGGGAGTCTCACGCCTTGCGTCCCACGCCGCCGAAGCCGGAGAAGGCGTACGGGTCCTCCGGGGTCTCGCCCTCCGCGAGCGGCCCGGTGCGCTCGGGGTGCCAGTCGGGCATGGAGACGAGCCCGGGCTCCAGCAGCTCGAAGCCGTCGAAGAAGCCGGTGATCTCCTGGTGGCCGCGCATGACCAGCGGGTTGCGGATGTCGCGGTAGACGCCGACGGTCCCGGCGGCGACCTCCTCGCTGAGCGGGATGCCCTCGTAGGAGGCGTGGGTGAGGATCAGCATGCTGCCGGGGGCCAGGGCGTCGCGCAGTTCCGCGACGGCCGCGTACGGCTCGTCGGCGTCCTCCAGGAAGTGCAGGACGGCGACCAGCATCAGGGCGACGGGCCGCTCCAGGTCCAGCAGCCGGCGGACCTCGGGGGCGGCCAGGATGTCCTGCGGCCTGCGCAGATCGGCGGCGACCACGCCGGTGCGGTCGTCGCCGGCCAGGACGGCCCGGCTGTGTGCGACGGCGACCGGGTCGTGGTCGACGTAGACGACGCGGGCCTCGGGGGTGGCGGCGCGGGCGATCTCGTGGACGTTGCCGAAGGTGGGGATGCCGGAGCCGATGTCGAGGAACTGGGTGATGCCCTCGGCGACGGCGTGGCGGACGGTGCGGCGCATGAAGGCCCGGTTGGCCTGCATGATCTTGGGGAGGCCCGGCATGAATTCCATGGCCCGGCGGGCGGCCTGCCGGTCGACCTCGAAATTGTGGGAGCCGCCCAGGTAGTAATCGTAGATACGGGACACGCTCGGCACCGATATGTCGATGCCTGGCGGGGCCCAGGCGGGGCGTTCCATCGGGGTCTCCAAGCCGTTGTCGTGTCGTGTTCGTACCTGGTCCGCCCGGGGGTCGGACTCCTGTCCGAGCCGAATGTACTGATCATTGCCCAACAGGGCGAGCAAAAGCGGAAATTGCCGGTCCGTTCTTGGTCACACACCAAAGGTGACCGGGGGCCGCCACCGGCACCACGGAAACCGACAAATACCTTTTGGGAATTGACCAGCGTTCAATCACAAGCGATCAGAATCTGTCTCAAACCTCACCCGTCCAGGATCCGCCCGTTCGGGCGAACCGTTCCCGGGTCCCACGTGCGCGGGCGCGCGCGACCCCATGCTCGCCGGGTGAACAGAGCCTCAGCCAGACGCCTGCTGGCGGTTCCGGTCCTGCTGTGGGCGACCCTGTCGACCACTCCGGCCGTGGCCGATAGCTGCGCCTACGCGACGATCGCCGCCGGGGACGGAACGGCCTCCGTCGAGGTGTACGCGTACGCCGGCAGCGGCGGGAGCGCGGTCTCCGTGGGTGGCGGACATCACGACGGCGGACCCGGGAAGGGCCGCGGCCACGACAAGGGACGCGGCCACGGGCACGGGCACCACTGCCCGCCGCCCCCTCCCCCGCCGTGCCCACCGAAGCCCACCCCGACCCCCACGCCGACCCCGCCCAAGCCGACCCCGCCGCCCAAGCCCACCCCGACGCCGCCCCCTCCCCCGCCACCGGCCCCGGAGCCGCCGAAGCCCGCGCCTCCCGCGCCCCGGCCGCCCGCGCCGAAGCCCCCCGCACCCCGGGTCCAGGCGGAGCCCGCACCTCCTCCGCCCCGGCCCGCTCCCCCTCCGCCACCCGCACCCGCGCCGAAGCCGCCCGCGCCGAAGGCCAAGGTGCCCCGGCCCGCCTACCACACCGCCGCACGCAAACCGCTCGAACACCACATCTCACCGGTCACGTTCACCCTCATGACCGCCGCCCCCGCCGTGCTCGCGATCGTCGCGCTGCGTCCGCGCTAGTCCGCGCGCGCCGCCCGCCGGCCGCCGCCCGCGCCCACCGCCCACCGCCTGCCGCGCACCGCCTGCCGCCCACCGCGCGGCGGCCTGCCGGTGCCGGAGCCGGTGCCGGTGCCGGTGCCCACCGATCGCCACCGCCCACCGATTGGGAGTCGTCTTGTCGGAATGGCTCGTCCTGTCCCTCGCGATGGCCGCGGCCTGTGCCGTGGTGCTGTCCATCGCCTTCTTCAACCACCGCAGGATCACCGAGGACGACGATCCGAACGAGACCCCGGACGTCATCGAGTACATGACGATGATGATCGGGGTGATCTACGCGATCGTCCTGGGCCTCGCCATCGCGGGCGTCTGGGAGGGCCGCGGGGCCGCCCAGGAGTACGTGCGCCAGGAGTCCCAGGCCCTGCACGAGATCAGCGTCCGCTCCGAGGTCTACCCGGCCGAGGTGCGCAAGAGGATCCGCTCCGACGTCGACGCGTACGTGACGTACGTGGTCGACACCGAGTGGGCGCACATGTCCAAGGAGAACGAGCTCACCGACCGGAGCGCGGAGCTGCTGGAGAAGGTCCGCCGCGACGTGACCGACTACGAGCCGCAGACCGACCACGAGGGGCAGGCCTACCAGCCGCTGGTCGACCAGGTCGCGCTGGTGGACGACGCCCGCAACGCGCGGGGCGAGAGCGCCGGGGCCACCATGCCCGGGGTGGTGTGGTTCGGGCTGATCGCCGGGGCCCTGGTCACCGTCGGAATGATCTTCACCCTGCAGATCCGCCGCTCCTTCCGCGAGCTGCTGCTCGCCGGCCTGTTCAGTGCGCTGATCGCCTTCCTGCTGTTCCTGATCTGGGACTTCGACGCACCCTTCGGACGGGGGGTCGCGGCCACCGCCGAGCCCTTCCTCTCGCAGTTCCCGCACCTCGGCCTGAAGAGCTGAGCGGACCGGGCACGGCCGGGCCGCCCGCCAAACCGCGGGAGGGGACACCGTCCCCGGTTCGGCCTACGGCCGTGCCCCATTCGCCCGTCCCTGATCGCGGGCCACCGGGCCGGGACCTAGCGTGGCGGACATCGAGGCGCACGACCCCACACGTGCGGAAACGCTGCGCGACTGCGCCTCGGAGATCCGGAGGAACGCGACCATGGGTGCGATACGCAGCTCCGCCACCACCCTGCTGAGCGCCGGCGCCGCGGGCCTCGCCCTCGCGCTCGGCGCCTTCGGCGCGCCCGTCGCCCTCGCGGCCGAGGAGGCGCCCGTCACCTCCTTCGCCTTCGCCGTCACCCCCTCGACGGTCGCACCGGGCGGCACGGTCACCCTCTCCGTCAGCAACTGCGACGCCGCCTTCGCCACCGCCTCCTCCGGGGTCTTCGACACGGTGACCATCGAGCGGGACAAGACCGTCAAGGTCCGGGTCGACCGCGACGCCCGGCCGGGAGCCCTCTACTCGGTCACCTTCACCTGCAACGGGGAGAACGGATCGGCCGACCTCACCATCTCCGGCGGGACGACGCGGCCCAGCACCAGCTCCACCTCCGGTCCCCGGCGCAGCCCCTCCCCGACCGCCACGACCGGCACGGGCCTGAGGCCGCCGCCCTTCACCACACCGCCGGCGCGCACCCCCGCGCCCGCACGCACCACACCGCCGGCCCGCACCACCCAGCCGGCCCGCACCACCCAGCCCGCGCGCACCACGCAACCCGCACGCACCGTACAGCCCTTCCGCACCGTCCAGCCCGTCCGGACCACACCGCCGGTCCGCACGACCACCGCGCCCCGCGCGACCACCGCCACGCTCGGTGTCCGCGGCGGGCTCGGCGGCAGCATCGCCGGGGCCGACCCGGTCGAACTCGCCGCGGGAGCCGTCCTCTTCGCCGCCGCCGCGGGCGGCGCGGCGTACGCCCTGCGCCGGCGCCGCACGACCCGCGGCCACTGACCCCGCCCGGGCCCCGGCGGTCGCGGCCGGGCCCGGGGGGCGGCGCCGTGCACCACGGAGCGCGTCAGCTGCGGGCGGCGGCCGGACGGCGGCGGCGCACCACGTGCACGCCCGCGCCGAGCGCCGCGGCACCGACCAGACCCGCACCGATGGCCGTCTCGGCGGTGGACGGGCCGAAGGAGCCGCCGAGGCCGCCCTGGGCTCCGTTGCCCGCCAGGATCGTGAAGCGGTGCGTGGCGACGAGGCTGTTGTCGTGGCACTTGACCGACAGGGTGTGGTGGCCGGGCGAGGCGTGGTTGAAGATCCGGACGGTCGCGAAGCCGATGGAGCCAGCCGACAGGTTGGTCTGCGGAAAGTTGCCGTGGGACCAGACCGTGCCGCCGTGGCCGCAGCCGGCCGCGCTGACCTGCATCGAGGCGCCCTGGTGGACGGAGTACGGGTTGACCGTGACGTTGCTCGGCCCGTTGCCGCCGCCGTTCGGGTTGTTCGCGGTGGCGAACGGGGCACTGAGCCCGAGCGCGGCGCAGGCGGCCGCGGTCACGGTGAGAGCGCGGAAAGCACGCATGGTGGAACCTCCAGCGGGAGACGCCCCGGAGCGGTGGCCCGGGCAGATCGACGAGAACGCCTCCCATCACGAACCCTCCCGGCGGCGCGCAACCAGCGCATTTCCGCCCTTGGGCCGCCCGGTTGAGCGACACGCCGAGGCACGCCCGGCACATCTGACGGATCCGCAGGTCACGAGCCGTCAGGCATTTATGTGATGATTACCTGGATGGCCGCACCCCGTCCGGCGGCACCACCCGTTCGCCCCTCCCCGATCGCCGTCCCGCCCTTCCGCCCTTAGCGTGCGGGAAGAAGGGCGTACAGGGGAGGGACTGGAACGCGGGTCGGGACCCCCGCGTCGGGAAGGGAGAGCCATGCTCGAGGACGAGACCGAGCAGCGGCCGAGGAGACGCTCCCCTTGGGGCGTGCTCGCACTGGCACTGCTCAGCGGCCTCGCCATGATGCGGAACGGGGCGAACGTGGAGGACGGGCCGCCGCAGCCCACCGCCGCCGCGGCCGTGGCCGCACGGGCCGACCGGCAACCGGCCGGCGCGCCCACGCCGCCCGCGGACATGGAGGTGCTGGACCACTCGTCGGTGCAGCGCATCCGGATTCCGACGATCAACGTGGACGCGCCGGTGATGACGGTCGGCCTGGACGCGCAGGGCTGGATCGACGCCCCGCCGCCGCAGGACCGCAACCTGGCGGGCTGGTACCTCAACGGCATCTCGCCGGGCCAGCAGGGGTCGGCGGTGATCGTGGGCCACGTGGACAACGCGCAGGGCCCGGCGGTCTTCTACGGCCTGGGCTCGCTCAAGCCGGGCAACCACATCGAGGTGGAGCGCTACGACGGCCGGACGGCCGTGTTCGAGGTGTACGGGGTGGAGGTGTTCGCGAAGGACGCCTTCCCCGGGGCGCGGGTGTACGGGGACACCGGGCACCCGGAGCTGCGGGTGATCACCTGCGGCGGCGGCTACTCGAAGGCCAAGGGCTACGACGGCAACGTGGTGGTCTTCGCGCGGATGGTGGAGGCCCGCTGAGCAAACGTTTCACCTGGTCCGTCGGGCGGGCCGCCGCCCCGCGCGGCGGCCCGCCGGCGGCCCCCGGCCCGCGCAGGCCCCCGCCCCGCGCAGGGCCCCGGCCTCAGCGCGGCGGCAGCGCCGGGAGGGTCATCCGGTAGCCGCGGGCCAGCAGCTGGGGCAGGTACGTCTCCACCGCCCTGACGCTCTGCGACCGGTCGCCGCCGGCGTCGTGGTTCAGCACGATCACGCCCGGGGCGGCCCCGTCCAGGACCCGGGAGACGATGGCGGCCGTCCCCGGCTCCGTCCAGTCGAGGGTGTCCACCGTCCAGGCGAGGGGCTCCATGCCCAGGTCGGCGCCGATCTCGAAGGCGGCCCGGTTCCACGCCCCGTAGGGGGCCCGGAACCAGAGCGGGGGCTGCCCCACGGTCTGCTCGACGACCTCGCTCGTGCGCCCGATCTCCTGCTCCAGCGCGGACCGGCCGAGCTTGGGGATCAGCGGGTGCGTCCAGGTGTGGTTGCCGATGACGTGCCCCTCCGCGGCCATCCGGCGCAGGAGGTCGCGGTTGTCGGTGGCCATCTCCCCGCAGACGAAGAACATCGCGCGGACCCCGTACCGGGCGAGGGTGTCCAGGATGGCCGGGGTGTAGCGCGGGTCGGGGCCGTCGTCGAAGGTGAGCACCATGGCCCTGGCACCCGCGGCCGCCCCCTGGGGCAGCTCCAGGATGGGCCGGGTGCGGACGGCGGGTTTCACGGCGGGCGGCTTCGCGGGGGCCTCGGCCGTCATCGGCTTCAGCCGGTAGGACGCGTCGGGCAGCCCCTCCGGGCGCAGGCCCGGTGCTCCGGCGGCCCCGGCGCCCGGTCCGCCGGCCGGCGCGGGAGCGCCTGCGGAGGGCGTGCCGGGCGGGCCGCCCGGTGAGCCGTCCTCGCCCCTGCCGAGCAGACCGGAGGAGGCGGCGGCGATTCCGAGGAAGACGGCGGTGCGCAGGAGCACGCGCCGCCCTACTGTCGGCTCGTCATTTGTCATTATTACTACGTATCAACGACATCGCCGAAGATGTCGAGAGGCGCGGACGCGCCCCGTCCCCCTCACCCGCTCGGACCAGCCGCCCGCCGGACGGTCCGGTCAGCTCTGGCGCACCAGTGGGAACGGCAGCGTCTCGCGGATCGTCAGACCCGTGAGGAACATGACCAGCCGGTCGACGCCGATGCCCAGCCCGCCGGTGGGCGGCATGGCGTACTCCAGGGCGTCGAGGAAGTCGTTGTCGAGTTCCATCGCCTCCGGGTCGCCGCCCGCCGCCAGCAGGGACTGGGCGGTGAGCCGCCGGCGCTGCTCCACGGGGTCGGTGAGTTCGGAGTAGGCGGTGCCCAGTTCGGTGCCGAAGGCCACGAGGTCCCAGCGCTCGGCGAGGCGGGGGTCCCGGCGGTGCTGCCGGGTGAGCGGGGAGACGTCGGTCGGGAAGTCCTTGTAGAAGGTGGGGAGTTTCGTCCGCTCCTCCACGAGGCGCTCGTACATCTCCAGGACCACGTCGCCCCGGGTGTCCTCCGGCCCGTGCGGGACGCCGGCCCGGTCGCACAGGAGGCGCAGCCGGTGCTCCTCGGTGTCGGCGTCGACCTCCTCGCCGAGGGCCTCGCTGATGGCCCCGTACATGGTCTTGACCGGCCAGGGCCCGGAGATGTCGTGGACGACGAGCTTGCCGTCGGGGTCCGCCTTGTGGGCGACGGGCGAGCCGAAGGCGGCGGTGGCGGCGCCCTGGATCAGCTCGCGGGTGAGGTCGAGCATCACGTCGTAGTCGGCGAAGGCCTGGTAGGCCTCCAGCATCGTGAACTCGGGGTTGTGCTTGTAGGAGACGCCCTCGTTGCGGAAGGTGCGGCCCATCTCGAAGACCTTCTCCATGCCGCCGACGCAGAGCCGCTTGAGGTAGAGCTCGGGTGCGATGCGCAGGTACAGGTCGAGGTCGTAGGCGTTGATGTGGGTGCGGAAGGGGCGGGCGTTGGCGCCGCCGTGGATCTGCTGGAGCATCGGGGTCTCGACCTCGAGGTAGCCGCGGTCCAGGAGTCCCTGGCGCAGCGCCTGCACGGCGCTGGAGCGGGCCCGTACGACGTCGCGCGCGTCGGGGCTGGCGACCAGGTCGAGGTAGCGCCGGCGGACCCGGGCCTCCGGGTCGGCCAGGCCCTTGCGCTTGTCGGGGAGGGGGCGCAGGCACTTGCCGGTGAGCTGCCAGGAGTCGACGAGGACGGACAGCTCCCCGCTGCGGCTGGCGGCGGCGGTCCCGGCGGCGACCACGTGGTCGCCGAAGTCGACCTGGGAGGTGAAGGAGTCCAGTACGGCCGGCCCGGACTCGTCGCGGGTGAACATCAGCTGGACGTCGCCGGTCCAGTCGCGCAGGACGGCGAAGACGGCTCCGCCGAGGTCGCGCACGACCATCACCCGGCCGGCGAGGACGACCGCTTCGCCCGTGCGGGCGCCGGCGGGGAGCCGGCCGGGGTGGTCGGCCCTGAGGCGCGCGGCGGTGTGGGTGCGCTGCCGGATCCCCACGGGGTACGGGTCGGTGCCGGCCGCGCGGATCCGCTCCAGCTTGGCGTGGCGGACCCGGACCTGCTCGGGCAGCCGCTCGGCGGGCTCCCGCTCGCCCTCCTGCACGAGGTCCAGGCCGAGGGAGTCGATGGAGGGCAGCCCGGCGGTGTCGGCGGGGGCGGTGAGGCCCCTGGGCTGGTGGCCCTTGCCCCACAGCTTGCGCAGGCTGGGCACGGAGACGAAGCCCTCGGCGATGCCGGAGGCGAGGCTGACCCGGGCGAGCGAGCCGGCGTCCTGGTAGCAGAGGAAGCGGGGGTACCACTCGGGCCCGTACTTGACGTTGGAGCGGTAGAGGGCCTCCAGCTGCCACCAGCGGGAGAAGAACAGCAGCAGCCTGCGCCAGAGCTTGAGCACCGGGCCGGCGCCGATCCGCCCGCCCTCCTCGAAGGCGGAGCGGAACACGGCGAAGTTGAGGGAGATCCGGCGGACGCCGAGGCCGGGGGCGGCCGCGCAGAGCTGGGCCACCATGAACTCCATGACCCCGTTGGGGGCGGCGCGGTCGCGGCGCATCAGGTCGAGGGAGATGCCGTCCTTGCCCCAGGGGACGAAGGAGAGCAGGGCGATCAGCTCGCCCTGGGCGTCGAAGGCCTCCACGAGCAGGCAGTCCCCGTCGGCGGGGTCGCCGAGCCGGTCCAGGGCCATGGAGAAGCCGCGTTCGGTCTCGGTGTCGCGCCAGTGGTCGGCCCGGTCGACGATCTTCTGCATCTCCTCGTCGGTCAGGGCCGAGTGGCGGCGGATCAGGGTGGTGGCCCCGGCGCGTCTGACCCGGTTGACGGCCTGCCGTGTGACGCGCATGTCGCGGCCGTCGAGGTCGAAGTGGGCGACGTGCAGGATGGCCTCGTCGCCGAGCTGGAGGGCGCTGAGCCCGGAGCGGGCGTAGGCGGTCGCACCGTCCTCGGAGGCGCCCATGACGGCGGGCTGCCAGCCGTAGCGGCGGGCCACGGCGAGCCAGGCGTCGATGGCGGGCGTCCAGGCGCCGGGGTCGCCGACCGGGTCGCCGCTGGCGAGGCAGACGCCGGCCTCGACGCGGTAGGTGACGCCGGCCCTGCCGTTGGGGGCGAAGACGACGGCCTTGTCGCGCCGGGTGGCGAAGTAGCCGAGGGAGTCGGCGCGGCCGTAGGCGCCGAGCAGGGCGCGGATGCGGGGCTCCTCGTCCCCGTGGAGGGCGGCGGTCAGGCGCTGCGAGCGGAAGAGGGTGGCGGCGGCGTTCAGCAGGGCGAGGGCGCCGAAGAGGCCGAGGAGGAAGTAGAGGAAGCGGGGCGGGCGGCCGTCGAACTGCCGGGCGGAGAAGAGCCCGCCGAAGACCTGTTTGGCGGCCCAGTCCAGCCACTGGTCCTTGGGCAGGGTGCCGGGGAACAGCGCGACGAGGGCCCAGCCGAGGAGGACGGCGGCGAGCAGCCCGAGGCCCAGGACGAGCAGCGCGCGCCAGACGGCGCCCGGGCGGGAGGCGGCGTAGAACTCCTTGCGGGCGGCGATGAGCACGATGAGGCCGGCGACCGCGAGGGCCATGGACAGGCCGCCGACCCAGAGGTCCCCGTCCGCGATGATCAGGACGTCGACGAGGATCAGCAGGGCCAGATAGGTGACGACGATCCACCAGGCGATCTTCTTGCGGATGCCGAGCGCGGCGGCGAGCAGGAAGAGGAAGACGGCGTACGCGAGGTTCTCGCTGACCGGTACGACGAAGTCGTCGAGGAAGTGCACCACGGGCCGCAGCAGTCCCCGCAGCACCGGGGAGAGTGCCAGCAGCGCGCACAGCAGGCCGAGCGTTCCGAAGAACGCCCCGAAGGCGTCCGGGACCCGGTTCAGGAACCTGCCGCGGGCACCGCGGGTCTGCTCCAGCGTGGCACTCATGCCATGCACTGTAGGGAGGGCCGCGCCGCCGCGCGCGGCGAACGGGATAGCCTCGGCAGGGTGACGGAGCACGCCGGTACGGCATTCGAACGGGGCACGGACGGGCCGAAGGTCATCCTCGCGGGGGTGGACGGCTCGGAGTCCTCCCTGCGGGCGGCGGCCTACGCGGCGGGGCTGGCCCGGAGGCAGAACGCGCTGCTGGCGCTGGTGTACGTGCAGCCGGTGCTGGCGGCCGGGGCCTCCCTGGGCGCGCCGGTGGCGGAGGCGACCGGGGAGGTGGCGGAGGAGATCGTGGCCGGGATCCGCGCCTCGGCGGAGCGGCTCAGGGGGGTCTTCGAGGTGCGGTGGGAGTTCCACACCTTCCGCGGCGACCCCTTCTCTGGTCTGGTGGACGCCGCGGACGGGCTGAAGGCGGACGCGGTGGTGGTCGGCGCCTCGGAGCGGGCCGGCCACCGCCTCGTCGGCTCGGTGGCGGTGCGGCTGGTGAAGGCGGGCCGCTGGCCGGTCACGGTGGTGCCCTGAGCGGCGCGCCCGTCCCCGCGGTCCGGGCTACCGGGCGGGCGTGAGGCCGTCCTTGGCGGCGTCGCGGCTGAGGACGGCCTCGGTGACGGTGTCCTGGGCGCTCTCGTACGCGGCGTTGCCGGGGTCCTGCGCGAGGGCGGCGGGGAGGTTGACGATCCGGCCGGTGGACAGGTCCATCATCTGCGGGACGAACTCGGCCTTGGTGACCTGCCAGCGCTGCCCGGGAGCGGCGGGCGGGGCGAAGGTGAAGCGGCCGATGGAGCCGTAGTTGCCGCGCATGTCGCGGTCGCCGGTGTGGTTGAACATCTCGCCGGCGACCTGGTCGCCCATGCCGTAGACGATCCAGGTCCCGTTGACCTTCTCGTAGGCCTGCGGGATGTGGGCGTGGGTGCCCAGGATCATGTCGATGTCGGGGCGGCCGGCGGTCTGCGAGGCGGTGAGGGCCCTGCCGAGCGAGAGCTGGGTCTCGTCGGGTTCGGTCTGCCACTCGGTACCCCAGTGGAGGCTGACGAGGACCACGTCCGCCCCCGCCTTCCGGGCCGCCCGCGCGTCGGCGACGATCTCGTCCTGGCGCATCAGGTCGACCGCCCACGGCCGGCCGTCCGGCATCGGGTAGCCGTTGGTGTCGTAGGTGTAGGCGAGGTGGGCGACCTTGGCGGAGCCGGCCGTGTAGAAGGCGGTCCGGGCGGCCTCCGCGGCCGTGCGGGCGGAGCCGGCGTGGCCGAGGCCGACCTTGTCGAAGCGGTCGAGGGTGCGCTTGATGCCCTCGGCGCCGTCGTCCAGGGTGTGGTTGGAGGCGGTGGAGCAGCCGTCGTACCCGGCGTCCTTGAGGGCGTCGGCCACCGTCGGCGGGGAGACGAAGGCGGGGTAGCCGCTGAAGGGGCCGTCGTCGTCCCCGTAGATGGTCTCCATGTGGCACAGGGCCAGGTCGGCCGCCGAGACGAGCGGTTTGACCGCGGAGAACATCGGCCGGAAGTCGTACCCCTCGCCGCCCGCGTCGGCCGCCGCCCGCTGGATGATCGAGGTGTGCGGGAGGACGTCGCCGCTGGCGACCAGGGTGAAGCCGCGGCCGGGGGTGGCGGGCGGGGCTGATCCGGCCGCCGCGGCGGGCGCGCCGGCGGCGCTGGTGCCGAGCCGGGCGGGGGCGGGGTGGCCGCTGCCGGAGCAGCCGGCGGTTGCGGCGGACAGCAGGGCGGCCGACAGCAGGGCCAGTCCCCTGCGGGTGCGCTTGGTCATCTGACCCGGCTCTCCTTGAGTGGATTATCGGATTATCTGCAATCCCTACGAATCCATAAGAGAGGGCGCCGCAAGTCAAGGAACGGCGCCGTCCGCCCGCCCCCGCCTCACTCCGACGGCCCCGGCCGTTCGCCGCGCCGTTCAACCGTTCGTCGTCCGGCGCGGCCGCCCACCGGACCACCCGGGTGCTTGGGCGCAACGCCGGCGCCGGACGGTTCCCGGGTGGCCCGGCGCAGGTGAGGGTGGGTGCAGACGGACCACGAAGCCCCCGCGGGCCCCTCCCCGAAGCCCCCGTCGCCCGCCCCGCGGATCCGGAAGGAGCCACTGACGTGCCGCCCTCCCCCACTCTCCAGCGCACGGAACCCGAGGCGCTCGCCGCACTCCAGAGCGAGCACGGGCGGGCCCTGTTCGGCTTCCTGCTCGGCCTCACCGCAGGGGACGCACAGCGCGCCGAGGACCTCGTACAGGAGACCCTCGTCCGGGTCTGGCAGCACCCCGAGGTGCTGGCGACCGGGCACGAGTCCATGCGGCCCTGGCTGTTCACGGTGGCCCGGCGGCTGGCGATCGACGCCCGGCGGGCCCGGCTGTCACGGCCCCAGGAGGTCGAGCCCGACGGCCTGGAGCAGGCGCCCGCACCGGTGGACGCGGTGGCCGGATCGGTCACGGCGATCGACGTACGCCGGGCGGTCGGCAGCCTGGGACAGGAGCACCGCGACGTGCTGATGCAGGTCTACTTCCAGGACCGCTCGGTGGCCGAGGCCGCGGCGGAGCTGGGCATTCCGGCCGGCACGGTCAAATCCCGCACGCACTACGCCCTGCGCGCCCTGCGCAAGGGGCTCCAGGGGTACGGGCTCGGAGCCTGAGCCGCGGGCGGGAGAGGGGGAACGCCCCGGCCCCGCTGGAGGAACACTCAAGGAACGCCCTCCACGCGCACGAACCGGACACAAACCACGCCGAAATCGGCATCAGTCCGTTCAAGTTGAGTAAACATCCCCCGCCCCGCGAGCCCGCCGGTGAAGGCTCGGGGATGACGGCGGCAGGCTCAACGCGCGGGAGAGGTGGAACGGTGCAGCCCGAGGGTTCGAACGGCACCAGTGACGGCGGGCTGGCAGTGCCCATGGCCTGGCTCTACGCGGAGTACATCGCGGACGAGCTGCTGCGCACGGGCCGGCTGATCCCGGTCAGCACCCTGGAGTTCCGTGCCGGGCGGGACACGCTCGCGCTGACGATCTACCTCTCGGACGCGGCCGGCGAGCTCTCCGGGATCCGCGTCGTCTCGCAGCTCGACGAATGGCTGTCCCTCACGGCGTACGGGCACCCCTGGCGCGACTGGGTCGAGACCCGGTTCCTCACCCTGGGCGAGGAGGCCCGCGAGCGGGGCGGCGGCGAGGACCCCGACCTGGAGCTGGCCCGGGACGCCTGGCGCTGGCTGGACCACACCGAGCTGTTCGCCACCAACCTCGACCCGGACCACCCCGGCCAGTCCGGCCCCCCGCCCGGCCTGGACGAGAACGCCCGCGTCTGGACCCCCGCCTGGCAACTGGGTCTCCCGCTGGGCCACCTGGCGATGCACCTGTTCTGACACCCCGCTAGGCCGTGTCCGCGGGGTCGGTCACCAGACCCGTGAAGTCCGCCTCGTTGCGCTCGGCCCGTGCCACGTAGCGGCGGGCGATCAGCCACATCACCGGGTACGCCACCAGTCCGAGCGCCACCCACACCACCGGCCCCGCGGCCGCCCGGGGCAGCAGGAAGCCCAGCGGGAGCAGCCCGAGCAGCAGGAACAGCAGCGCCACCGCGCCCAGTCCGGCGCGCAGCTGGCTGTGCATCAGGGCGCGTACGTAGGTGGCGCCGAGGGTGGTCTGCTCGGAGATCTCCGAGCGGGCGGGGGCGTGCGCCGGCGGCCTGCGGCGCGCGGCACGCGGGACTCCGGTGACGACCTCCCGCCGGGGCGGCTGCTGCTGCTCGGCCATGGTGCGGGAGTCTACGCAGCGGCCCCGCTACTTGAGGAGGCGGGAGAGCCTGCGGTCGGCGAGCGGCTTGCCGCCGGTCTGGCAGGTGGGGCAGTACTGGAGCGAGGAGTCGGCGAACGACACCGAGCGGACGGTGTCCCCGCAGACCGGGCAGGGCTCCCCGTCCCGGCCGTGCACGCGCAGCCCGCTCTTCTTCTCCGCCTTCAGCCGGCCGGCGGCCAGGCCGCGGGCGCGTTCGACGGCGGTCCCCAGGGTGTCGCGCACGGCCCCGTAGAGGTGGGTGACCTGCTCGTCGTCGAAGGAGGCGGCCGGCTTGAAGGGCGAGACGCGGGCGGCGTGCAGGATCTCGTCGCTGTAGGCGTTGCCGATGCCGGCGATCACGCTCTGGTCGCGCAGCAGCCCCTTGATCTGGCGCCGCTCCCCCGCGAGGAGCGCGGCGAAGGCGTCCCGGCCGAATTCCGCGGCGAGCGGGTCGGGGCCGAGGCGGGCGATGCCCGGGACCTCGCGGGGGTCGCGCACGACGTAGACGGCGAGGCGTTTTTGCGTGCCCGCCTCGGTGAGGTCGAAGCCGGCGCCCCCGTCGAGCACGAGGCGCAGCGCGAGCGGGCCCTTGCCGGGGCGCGGGGGCTGTGCGGGGAAGGCGTCCTGCCAGCGCAGCCACCCCGCGCGGGCGAGGTGGGTGACGAGGTGGAGCTCGCCGACGCCGAGGTCGAGGAACTTGCCGTGGCGGGCGACGGGGCCGGCCGGCCGGCCCTCCAGGGCGGTGAGCGGGGGGTCGTAGGTCTTGAGCACGCTGACGGCGAGCGGGAGGACGCGTGCGACCACCTGCCCGGCGAGCTGTGTCTCGAGGAACTCCCTCAGCGCCTCGACCTCCGGCAACTCCGGCACCCTCCCAGCCTGCCGTGCGCGTCCGGACGGCGCGAGTCGGGCGGGGGTGCGGGATGCCCCTGCACGGAGCCGCCCAGCCCGTCCGCCGACTGCCCAGCCCGTCCGCCGGCCGCCCGGGCTCCGCCCCGGACGGGCTCAGGAGACCACGAACTCGCACCACACGCACTTGCCGCTCCCCCTCGGCTCCACCCCCCACACGTCCGCCAGCCGGTCCACCAGCATCAGCCCCCTCCCCGACACCCCCGCCTCCCCCGCCTCCCGCCGGCGAGGCAGGGCGCTGGAGCGGTCCTCCACCTCCACCCTCAGCCGCCGCTGCGGCCCGCTCAGGGCGCGGAGCGTGACGATCGCCGGGCCGTCCGTGTGCATCAGGGCGTTCACGATCAGCTCGTCCGCCACCAGTTCGATCTCGTCGGCCCGGCTCCGCGCGCCCCACGCCCGCACCGCCGTTCCGATCATGTGCCGGGCCGCGACGAGGGCCTCGGGATCCCCGGGGGCGACGTGCTGCTGGAGCCGGCCGCCGCCGGGCTGCGCGGTGTCGTCGCCCTCGCGGTGCAGCAGCAGGAGGGCCATGTCGTCGTCCCCGCCCCGCTCGTCGGCCACCTCGCACAGCCGGTCGGCGAGCAGCTGGAGGTCGTCCGGTCCCTCGCGGACCAGGCCGGTCAGCACGCGGACGCCGTCGTCCAGGTCGGCTCCGGGCTGCTCCACCAGCCCGTCGGTGCACAGCAGGAGCGTTTCCCCGGGGTCCAGTTCCACCGTCGTCACCGGGTACTCCAGCAGGCCGAACTCCGCCGACAGCCCCAGTGGCATCCCGCCCTCCACCGGCAGGCGCCGGCACTGTCCGTCCCGGGTCCGCAGCAGCGGGTCGATGTGGCCGGCGCGGACCACCTGGAGCACGCCCGTGGACAGGTCGGCCTCCACGTAGGTGCAGGTCGCGAAGCGGTCGGTGTCCAGTTCGTGCAGGAAGACCGAGGCCCGGGCCATCACCGTGCCCGGGGAGTGCCCCTCCGCGGCGTAGGCGCGCAGGACGATCCGCAGCTGCCCCATCACCGCGGCGGCGTGCGTGTCGTGGCCCTGGACGTCCCCGATGACGGCCCCGACGCGGCCGCCCGGCAGCGGGATGACGTCGTACCAGTCGCCGCCGATGTCCTGCCCCATCCGCGCGGACCGGTAGCGGACCGCGATCCTGGCGCCGGGGACGGCCGGTATCCGGCGGGGCAGCATGGCCTGCTGGAGGCCTTCGGCGAGGTCGTGCTCCTGCTCCAGCAGCATCGCCCGCTGGAGGCTCTGCGCGATGCTGCTGCCCAGGGCGACCAGGAGGTTGCGCTCCTCCTGGGTGAAGCCGTCCTTGTCCTCGTAGAGCAGCCCGATGGCGCCGATCGGGCGGGCCTGGGCGATCAGCGGCAGGTAGGCGGCGGCCGAGATGCGCATGTACGAGATCCTCGACCAGAGCGCCGGGTAGCCCTCGGCGAACTCCTCGGCCGACTCCAGGAAGCGGGGCTGGAGCGAGCGGACGACCTCGCTCATCGGGTACTGCTCGTCGATGCGCGTGTAGCGCGTGCCGGGGACGAAGCTGCCCGACGGGCCTTCCGCCACCAGGTGGATCCGGCCCGCCTCGACCAGGCCCATGACCATGCCCATCGAACCGAGCCGCTCCAGCCCGTGGGCGTCGCCGATGACGTCGATGACGTCCTTGACGGTACGGGCGTGGGCGAGCGCGGCGGTGGTGGACTCGACGACGGAGGTCTGGCGGCGGCGCTCCTCGTCCAGGCCGAGGCGTTCGGCGGAGTGGCTCAGCTCCTCGGTGGCGTCGCGGACGATGCCGATGATCCGGTACGGGCGGCCGTCGGAGTCGCGCATGACGCGGCCCTGGGTGTGCGTCCAGCGCAGCCGCCCGTCCCGGCAGCGGATGCGGAAGTACGCCCCGTAGCTGTCCGAGCCGCTCTTGAGGGCGCTGGAGACCATCGCGTCGAGGCGGGTGGCCTCGGCGGGCGGGACGCGCCGGCCCAGCGACTCCGGCCGCCCGTCGTACTCCTCGGGGGGCGTGTCGAAGACGTCGAGGGCCGCCGTGTCCAGGTGCATGAGCCCGGTGACCAGGTCCCAGTCGAAACTGCCCATCCGGTTCAGTGACAGGGACCGGTCCGGGTGTGCGGGCCAGTCCTCCGGCAGCGATACGGTGCTCGGCACCGATCCACCATGACACAGCCCGGGGTCAGGCGCTCTCCAGGTAGGGGGCCTGGTCGGCGCCCTGGTCGGAGCCCGGCTGCCGGTCGGGGGAGGCGTACGGGTCGGCGGGCGCGGTGGGTCCGGTGGTCGGTACGTCCTCCGGGTCGGGGGTCAGGCCCGGTTCGGTGGGAGCGAGTGAGCCGGGGGCGTCCGAGAAGGGGTCGGAGGGCGTGGCGGGCGGCAGGCCGGGGGTCGTGGCACCGCCGGGGAGGTCCCCGGGCGGGGTGGAGGGCGGGGTCTTCGGGGAGGTGGGCCGGCCGGGCGTGGCGGCGCCGCCCGCGGTGTCGGACGGGCAGGGGGCGGGGCCGGTGGCGGACGGCGGTCCCTGGGGGCCGGCCTCCGCCGGAAGGCCGGGGGCTCCGGGGATCGGCAGCTGCTCGTCCAGGGGCCCGGCCCGTCCCGCGGCCGGCGCCCCGGGCGGGCCGGCGGGCGGTGCGTCCAGCGGGGCGGTCTCGGCGGGCGCGCCCATGGGGACCTGCCCGGGAAGGTCCGCCGGCGGCGCGGTCTCCGGCAGCTTCCGCGGCCCGGCGGCGGGGGGTGCCTGCGGGGGGACGTCGAGCGGGGGGTCCGTCTCCGCCAGGTGCCGGCCGCCCGCGGCGGACGGAGGCCCGCCCTGCCCGGGTACGTCGAGCGGGGGGTCCGTCTCCGCCAGGTTCGGTCCCGCGGCGGACGGGGGACCGCCCTGCCCCGGTACGTCGAGCGGGGGGTCCGTCTCCGCCAGGTGCCGGCCGCCCGCGGCCGGGGGCTGGTCCGCGGGCGGACCGGAGGGGGCCGCGGGCGGGACGGTGCGGGCCGGGCCGTGCGGGGCCGCGGTGGCGCAGGGGTCGGAGGGGTCGTCCGGCGGGGTCGGGGGGCCGTTGGGAATGCCGTCGGCCGGGTCGTAGGGGGGCACCACCTTGGGCGCCTTGTCCTGGGCCCCGTCGTCACCGGCCTTCCGCTCGATCCAGGTGTTGTCGGCCACGTTGACGATGACCAGCCTCTTGATCGGCTGGATGGTGGGCTCGATGACGATGACCTGGTTGGGCCGGTAGCCGTTCCACTGGTCCCCCTTGAGCACCGGGCTCCCCTTGGCGGAACGGGGCGCGCCGAGCGGGTTCCCGCAGCCGCAGCGGACCCTCGGCATGCCGTGGTCGTCGACGAGGACGGCCGTTCCGGCCTGGAGGACGGCCTGGTAGGTGTCGGCGCGGCCGTCGCGGAAGCCGTGGCTGGTGATCCGGGTGTCGGCGCGCAGCACCACGGGGGTCAGGCCCCGCAGGAAGTCGGGGATCTTCTCCTGCTCGACGCCGGTGGCCTGGGCGAAGGCGCGGGCCTTGGCATCGTCGGAGGTCAGGTAGGCCGCCTGGCGCTCGACGTCGCAGCTGCCGAGCCGGTTCGTCCCGCCGTACAGGCCGGGGGTGGCGGCGCCGACCGTGCGGATGCCCTGGCCGCTCGGGTTCGGCAGCGGGGGCTGCACGGGTGCCGACTCGGCCGTCGAGGTGGAGGCGGTGAAGGGGTCGGGTCCGGCGGCGCCCACCGGCTGGAGGGTGAGCTCCACGCTCTCGGCCGCCGCGCCCTTGGTCTGCTCGGGCTCCTGGGCGCCGCAGCCCGCGGCGATCAGGCCGAGGAGCGCCAAGACGGCTGCTCCGGCCGGTACATGACGGCGCGGCGCCTGACGGGGTGTCGGTGCGGGCACGTCGTTCACGTCGTTCACGCTGGCTCTCCCTTTTCGCCCCGGTTGCTCCCTCTTGTCTGCCGCATCCTTCCGGGGGCCGCAACCGGAGTTCCGGCAGATGCGCACCGCGCACGCATTGAACACGTTCAAGAAAGGGCCTAGAGTGGCGGGTGCCGCATACTTGAACACGTTCAAAGGAGTGGCGCGTGACCGTGCTCGTGAACCTGATCATCGCCCTCGGGATGCTCTACGCCGTCCCCGTCGGCCTGCGCCTGATCGACCCGGCCGGGCTGGGCACGGCGGCCCGGCTGTGGCCGTGGGCGGCAGCCCCGGGGGCGCTGTCCCCGTGGTTGCCGCGCGGAAGCGCCGCCACCGCGCTCGCCGCCGTGTACGCGGCCGCCGCCCTGGCCCTGCTGGGCGCGGCGTGGGCCAGGCTGCGCCGCCGTCCCGCCCGGTCCGGGGGCAGCCGCCTCCCCGACCCGTCCGAGGTGGCGGTGCTGACCGCCCTGGCCTCGCCCTCGGTCGCCGGGACCGCACTGGTCGCCGAGCGGGCCGGGCACCGGCTCTTCGGCTTCGACCTCGACGTCCTGGCCCTGACCGTCCCGCACTTCCACTTCGCCGGTTTCACGGCAGCCCTCGTCGCCGGCCTCGTGTGCCGTTCGGCCGCCACGGGCCACCGGGCGCGCTGGGCGGCGTACAGCGTGCCGGCGGGGACCCTGCTCGTGCTGGCCGGGTACTTCGTGGACGACTGGGCCGAGCTGCTGGGCGCGGTCGTGCTGACCGGGGGCATGTGGACGGTGGCGCTGGTCACCTACCGTGAACTGCGGCCAACTGCCCGCGACCGGCCGACCGGCGCGATGCTGGCGGCGTCGGCGGTCGTCCTGGTGGCCACCATGCTGCTCGCCCTGTGGTGGGCGGCCGGGGAGGCCACCGGGATCACCCACCCGACCCTGACCTGGATGGCCGCCACCCACGGCCTCGGCAACGCGCTCGGCTTCGGCCTGTGCTCGCTGCTGGCGTGGCGGCGGCTCAGCGCCGGCCCGGCCCCGGACCCCCGGCCGGCCACCGCCCTCTCCTGATCCCCGCCTCCGACCGCAGCCACCCGAACGGAGACCCCCGTGAGCCGCCTCATCAGCACCGGCCGACGCGTCCTCAGCTACCCCGAACACGGCGCCAGCCTCCGGCGGCCGCTGCCCGACGGCTACCGCCACCTGCACCACCGCACGCGCCTCGGACACGGCCGGGAGGTGTTCGAGGCCGCCGGCGCCGCGGTCCGCTGCTTCCGGATGCACCGTGCCGCCGGGGCGAGCGTCCGGGCGGACGGGCCGGCCGTCCCGGGGGCGCGGGTGGAGATCGGCCTCGGCCCCGGCCCCCTGCGCATCAGCGTCCCGTGCGAGGTGGTCCGCACCACGGACACGCCCGACCTGGCCGGATTCGCCTACGGCACCCTCACCGGGCACCCGGCGTGCGGGGAGGAGTCCTTCCTCGTGGAACTGGCCGCCGACGGCACCGTGTGGTTCGAGGTGACGGCCTTCAGCCGCCCCGCCGCCTGGTACGCGCGCCTCGCGGGGCCGCTGCTGCCGGTCCTCCAGCGGGCCTTCGTCCGCCGGCTCGGCCGCCGCCTGCGCGCGCTGGCCTCCGCAGTCTGATACTGGAGTCGATGGACTGGTTCACCGCGCCCGGGTACTGGCTGGGCCGGCTGGTCTTCCAGCGGGCCCTCGCCGGCGTCTACCTCTTCGCCTTCCTCGGGGCCGCCCTCCAGTTCCGGGCCCTGATCGGCGCGCACGGCATGCTGCCCGTCCCGCGCCACGTCCGGTACGTACGCTTCCGGGACGCCCCGAGCCTGTTCCAACTGCGGTACTCCGACGGGCTCTTCGCCGGCTGCGCCTGGACCGGCGCGGCCCTGGCGGCGGCGCTCGTCGCCGGGGCGGGGGACCTGGTGCCGCTGGGCGCGGCCATGGGGATGTGGGCGGTGCTGTGGCTGCTCTACCTGTCCATCGTCAACGTCGGCCAGACCTGGTACTCGTTCGGCTGGGAGTCGCTGCTGCTGGAGGTGGGGTTCCTCGCCGTCATCCTGGGCAACGCGCGGACCGGGCCGCCGGTGCTGGTGCTGTGGCTGCTGCGGTGGGTGCTGTTCCGGGTGGAGTTCGGCGCCGGGCTGATCAAGATGCGCGGGGACGCCTGCTGGAGGCGGCTGACCTGCCTCTACTACCACCACGAGACCCAGCCGATGCCGGGGCCGCTGAGCTGGTTCTTCCACCACCTGCCGAAGCCGCTGCACCGGGTGGAGTGCGCCGCGAACCACGTCACGCAACTGGCCGTGCCGGTGCTGCTGTTCACCCCGCAGCCGGTGGCCTCGTACGCGGCCTGGATCATGGTGGCCACCCAGCTGTGGCTGGTGCTGTCGGGGAACTTCGCCTGGCTGAACTGGCTGACGATCACGCTGGCCCTGTCGGCCGTCGACTTCACCGGGCTCGCCGGGCCGCCGCCCGCCGAGGCCTCGCGCGGGGCGCCTGTCTGGTACGTGGTCCTGGTGTGCGCGCTGACCGCGCTGGTGCTGGTGCTGAGCCGGCATCCGGTGCTCAACATGGTCTCGCGGCGCCAGGTGATGAACCGCTCCTTCGACTCCCTGCACCTGGTCAACACCTACGGGGCCTTCGGCACGGTGGGCCGGATCCGCGACGAGGTCGTCGTCGAGGGCACCTCGGACCTCACCCCCAGGGAGGACGGCGACTGGCGGGAGTACGGGTTCAAGGGCAAGCCGGGTGATCTGCGGCGGATCCCCCGCCAGTTCGCCCCCTACCACCTGCGGCTGGACTGGCTCATGTGGTTCGCGGCGCTCTCCCCCGGCTACGCCCGGGACTGGTTCGGGCCGTTCGTCGAGCGCCTGCTGGCGGGCGACCGGGACACGCTGCGGCTGCTGCGCCACAACCCGTTCCCGGACGCCCCGCCGCGTTACGTGCGGGCCAGGCTGTACCGATACCGGTTCACCACCTGGCGGGAGCTGCGCGAGACGGGCGCCTGGTGGCACCGCAGGCCGGTGCGGGAGTTCATGCCGCCGACCCGCCTCGCGCGGGCCTCATCGGCCGGGCCCGAGCCCGAGTAGCTCCGCCTCCCGCTCGGGGCCGAGGCCCTTCTGCGGCCGGTCCGGGCGCTGCGGGGCCTCGCCTCCCAGGGAACGCAGCCAGGCCCAGGTGTCGGCGACGGTCTCCTCGACCGGGCGGCACTCCAGGCCGGCGGCGAGGGCCT
This sequence comes from Streptomyces sp. NPDC093801, assembly GCF_040701585.1. Lineage (NCBI taxonomy): Bacteria > Bacillati > Actinomycetota > Actinomycetes > Kitasatosporales > Streptomycetaceae > Streptomyces > Streptomyces sp. NPDC093801. The sequence goes on from NZ_JBFBDP010000001.1 coordinate 166,313, forward strand.
TGGAGACGTCGCCGCGGAACATGTGGTCGTGCAGTTCGCCCGGCGGCAGCCAGCACGGCAGCTCGGTCCAGGGCTCGACGCCCGCCTCCGCGATGCGCCGCGGGTCGGTCCAGCGGAGGTCGGCGACGCCCCCGGTGACGGCCGCGCAGGCTTCGAGGAAGGAGCCGGTGGTGGCGTGCCCCGCCGGGGAGACCACGTCGTACGGGCCGCCGAGCCCGGCCTCCGCGGCGTCCAGGGTCCAGCGCGCGAGGTCGCGCACGTCGATGTACTGCATCGGCAGGTCGCGCGGGCCGGGGGCCAGGGTGGGCCCGCCGCGCGCGGTCCGGTTCAGCCACCACGGCAGCCGGCCGACGTTCTCGTACGGGCCGAGGATCAGGCCGGCGCGCACCAGCAGGGCGCGGTCGCCGAAGGCGTCGAGCGCCGCCAGCTCGCCGCCGCGCTTGTCCTCGGCGTAGGCGGTGGCGTCGGCGTCGGGCGAGCCCTCGACCAGCGGGCCGTCCTCGGCCTGGCCGGCGGGGGCCGGGTAGGCGTACACGGAGCGGCTGGAGACGTACGCGTAGCAGCCGGCACGGCCGGCGAGCAGGCGGGCGGCGTCGCGCACGGCGGTGGGGGCGCCGCTCCAGGTGTCGGCGACGAGGTCCCAGGCGCCTTCGGCGAGCGCGGCCAGGCCCCCGGGCGCGGTGCGGTCGCCGTACACGGCGCGGACGCCGGGCGGCGGGTCGTGGCGGCCCCGGTGGAAGACGGTGACCTCCCAGCCCCGCTCCAGGGCGTCCTCGGTGATCGCGCGGCCGACGAATTCGGTCCCGCCCAGCATCAGCAGCTTCTTCATGCCGTTCAGCCTGCCCGGGCGGGCGGGGCGGCGGAAGCCGTGATCGCCGGCAGCGATGACGCTCAGGGCGTAGGGCGAGCGGGAACCCGGGGCGGGGTCCGGCCGGTCGTGCCGCGCCCCCGTCACCGTGGGGTGCGGGGGCGTGGAGCGCGGGGCGCGCCGGGGGCCGGTGGCTCTGGCGGGTCCGGCCCCGACGGCTGCGGACCCTAGTCGATGCCGGGCAGGATGTGCGGCTCCGCGAGGTCGTCCTCGTAGCCGGCCAGCCTGATGGGGGCGGATCGGGCCCAGACCTCGAGGCTGCCGAGTTCGTCGGACCGGGTGTTCGCCCGACCCGTCAGCTCCATGGTCGGGTTGGGCTTGGTCGTCTCAGTCACCGCGCACTCCCTTGTGTCGCGTAACCCGGCAGGCTCGACCGCTTGCCGGATAGGGAAATTAAAAGGTCTTCCGGACGCGGTGGCGCCTTGGTGGAGCGGAGCCCGGGTGGGGTTCCTTGCGCTTCAGGGTACACATATGAGCGGGGGTCCGCTCGATGGAACGGTAAAATCCACGCTGGACCGCTTGTTTTCGCCGCGAGTTCAGGAAGTCGTACTCCGGCGTGTCCGCCGGCGCTGATCTGCTCGACGGTGGCGGCGGCGTGCGTGCGCGGACGACGGAGGGAACGGCGATGGCCTGGTCAGGGGTGCCCGCGATCGGCAGTGTCGACGAGCTGATGGAGCTGCTGCACGCCCGTCACGGCGGCCCCGACACGCCCGACCGGGACCTGGGGCTGCGGACCGCGGCCCTGCTGCGCCGCTCGCACCCCTACGACAAGGAGCTCCAGGTGGCCGGGCTGGTCCGGGGCCTGGAAGGGCCGGCGCACGCCCCGGGGACGGGGGCGGCCGAGGCGGTACGCGGCCTGCTGGGCCCGCGCGTGGCCGGGCTGCTGGAGGGACGCGCGGCCGGCGCCGGTACGGACGAGGAGGCCCTGCACCAGGCCGCCCAGGCGGGGCGGGGCGCCGGGCTGGACGCCGGGGTCGTGGAGGACTGGCGTCCGGTGCTCGAACTCGTCGCGGCGGGGGCCTACCGACTCTGACGCCGGGGTTGACCCGAAAGGATGACGGGCCGGCCCCGTCCCGCTCGGACGAGGGGGACGGGGCCGCCCCGCGGGCGCCGCTACCAGTTGGCGGGCGAGTAGTCCTTGAGGAAGATCCCGTAGAGGTCCTCGCCGGCCTCGCCGCGGACGACGGGGTCGTAGACCCGGGCCGCGCCGTCGACCAGGTCGAGGGGCGCGTGGAAGCCCTCCTCGGCCAGCCGCAGCTTGTCGAAGTGCGGACGCTCGTCGGTGATCCATCCGGTGTCGACCGAGGTCATCAGGATGCGGTCGGCCTCGAACATCTCCTGGCCGCTGGTCCGCGTCACCATGTTCATCGCGGCCTTGGCGGCGTTGGTGTTCGGGTGCCCCGCGCCCTTGTAGCCGCGGCTGAACACGCCCTCCATCGCCGAGACGTTGACCACGTACGCACGACCGCTGGACGCCTTGCGGGCGGCCTCGGCCATCGACGGGCGCAGCGCGCTGATCAGGATGAACGGGGAGGTGTAGTTGCACAGCTGGGTCTCGAGCAGCTCCACCGGGGAGATCTGGTCGATGGTCTGCACCCAGGTGTTGCTCTCGACGACGTCCGGCAGCAGGCCGCCCGCGTCGATGGCGGTCCCGGCGAGGTGCCGCTCCAGGCTGGCGTTGCCCGCCACGAGGGCGAGGTCGGCGACCTTCTGCGCCTCCAGGCCGCTCACCCCGAGGGGCAGTGCCGCGAGGCCGTCGACCGCGCCGGAGTTGAAGGCGCCGATGACGTGGTGGGCGGGGAGCTCTCCGGCCGGCAGCGGGGCGCTCTCGCCCTCGACCAGCGCGGCGTAGGCCGTGGGCAGGCGGCGCACGGTCTGCGTCGCGTTGTTGATCAGGATGTCCAGCGGGCCGGCCGCCGCGACCTGCTCGGCGAGCGCCACGGACTGGGCCGGGTCGCGCAGGTCGATGCCGACGACCTCCAGGCGGTGCATCCAGTCCGCCGAGTCCTCCATCGCCTTGAAGCGGCGGATGGCGTCCTTGGGGAAACGGGTGGTGATCGTCGTGTGGGCGCCGTCGCGCAGCAGGCGCAGCGCGATGTACATGCCGATCTTGGCGCGGCCGCCGGTGAGCAGGGCGCGCTTGCCGGAGAGGTCGGCGCGGGCCTCGCGCTTGGCGCGGTTCTGGGCGGCGCAGTCAGGGCAGAGCTGGTGGTAGAAGTAGTCGACCTCGACGTACCGCGTCTTGCAGACGTAGCAGGAGCGCGGGCGCTGGAGTATCCCGGCGATCCGTCCGGCCTCGGTGACGGAGGAGGGCAGGATGCCCTCGGTCTCGTCGTCGATGCGCTGGGCGGAGCCGGTGGCGGTCGCCTCGGTGACGGCCTTGTCGTTGGCGGTCTTGGCGGCGCGGCGCTCCTGGCGGCGGCGCTGCTTGACCGTCCGGTAGATGCCGGCGGTGGCGCGGCGTACGGTGATGGCGTCCGGGTGGTCGACGTCGATCGTGTCGAGCTCGTCGAGCACGCTGAGGCAGACGGCGAGGCGCTCGGGGTCGATGCCCGGCCCGTATGCCTGGTTGTCTTCGGTATCGGTCACCGTCATGGCCGCTGCCGTTCCTTGCTCGCTCGTCCGCGTCCGCCTGCTGCGGAAGTCCCCAAAACGGAAACTGTACGGAGCCGACACGCCCGGGACCAAACCCGTTCGCGGGACCCTCACCGACCGCGAGCGGCCTGTCACGGTATGGAGGGGATCAAGGGCGTTCGTCCCCGGGGGTGCGGCTTGCGCGTACTCCCTCTGGTGTATGCCAGGAGGATGACTCGGCCCGCGATCAAGGGGTCCGCGGACGGATGTACCGGGGGCCGGGGTGGGGCATGGTGGATCCATGAGTGCCCTGGCCCTGTCGGTTCTGCTCTGCCTGGTGTCGGCCGTCGCTTACGCGGGCGGCGCGATCGTCCAGGAACACGTCGCGGTGAGCTCCCCGGACCGCCGCGCCCTGGCCCCGCTGCACCGCCCGGGCTGGTGGGCGGCGGTCGCGCTGAACGGCCTGGGCGCACTGCTGCACGTGGTGGCGCTGGCGTACGGGCCGCTGAGCCTGGTCCAGCCGCTCGGGGCGCTGACCATCGTCTTCGCGCTCCCGATGGCGGCCGTGTGCGTGAGGCGCCGGGCGGGCGCGGCGGCCTGGCGGGGGGCGGTGCTGGCGACCGTCGGCCTGGCCGGCCTGCTGGCCCTGACCGGCGGCGAGGGCCGGGGGCGCCAGGCGCTGGCGGGCGGCGAGCGGAGCCTGCTGCTGACCGCGACGGCGGTGGGGGCGGCGGTGCTGGTGCTGGCGGCGGGGCGGATGCGGCGGCCGGTGCTGCGCAGCGTGCTGCTCGCGGCGGCCGCCGGTACGGCCTTCGGAATGGCCTCGGTGTTCACCAAGTCGGTGGCCGAGACCGTCACCCGGCCCGCGCCGGGCGGACCGGGCGGGCTGTGGCCGGACCTGGCGGCGATCGCCGTGCTGGCGGCGGGCGGCCTGCTGCTGTCCCAGGCCGCCTACCGGGGAGCGGGGCTGACGGCGCCGCTGGCCACGGTGACGGTGGTGAACCCGGTGGTGGCGGCCGCCGTGGGCGTCTCCCTGTTCGACGAGGGCTTCCGGTACGGGACCGCCGGGGCCGCGGCGGCGCTGGCGAGCGGCGCCGTGGCGGCGGCCGGCCTGGTCCTGCTCACGGCCGTGCCGCCGCACGTGCGGGGGTCAGATGTCGACGCCCTTGCCGCGGAGGTACTTCAGCGGGTCGATGTCGGAGCCGTATCCGGGGCCGGTGCGCATCTCGAAGTGCAGGTGGGGCCCGGAGGTGTTGCCGGTCGAGCCGGAGCGGCCGATGCGCTGGCCTCCGGAGACCTGCTGGCCGGCCTTGACCCCGAGCGCCGAGAGGTGGGCGTACTGGGAGTAGCGGCCGTCGGCGTGCTTGATGACGACCTGGTACCCGTAGGCCCCGGCCCAGCCGGCCGACTCGACGGTGCCGGGCCCGACGGCCTTGATGCTGGTGCCGGTCGCCACCGGGAAGTCGACGCCCGTGTGGTACCCGCTCGACCAGGAGGAGCCGGCGACGTGGTAGGCGGTGCCGAGTCCGGCGTCGACGGGGGCACTGAACCCGCCCGGGGCGGGCTTCTGCTCCGCTGAGCCGGGCTTCTCTGCGGGCTTGGCGGGCTTGGCGGCCTGCTCGGGCTTGGGCTTCTCGGCGGGCTTCGACGGCGCGGGCGCGGGCTTGGACTGCTCGGGCGCGGGCTTGGACTGCTCGGGCTTGGGCTTGGACTGCTCGGGCTTGGGCTTGACCTCGTCCTGCTGCTGCTTGTTCGGCTCGACGGGCTTGACCGGCTCGGCGGTGCGCGGCGGCTTCTCCGGGTTCTGCGCGGGGGGCGCGACGGTGACCCGGAGGGTGAGCCGCTGCCCGGGGAAGATCAGGTTCGGGTTGCCGCCGACGGTCTCCCGGTTGGTCTCGTACAGGGCCTGCCAGCCGCCTTCGACGTGCTGCCGACCGGCGATCGAGGACAGCGAGTCCCCGGGCGCCACGACGTACGGGTTCGGCAGGACGGTGGTCCCGGTCGGGCTGGGCATGCTGACGGGGGTGCCGGTGGTGGCCTTGGTGGGCTGGATCCGGTCCATGGGGGCCTGCGTCTGCGGCTTCGCGGAGGGCTTCGCGGACGGTGTCGAAGCCTTCGTGGACGGCTTCGCGGAGGGCTTCGCGTCGCCGGCCGGTGCGGCGGCACTCCGGCTGAGTCCGGCCTGGGGGCCGCAGGTCGGCCAGGCGTCGGGACCCTGTCCCCTGAGCACCTTCTCCGCGACGGCGATCTGCTGGTCCTTGGTGGCCAGGTCGGCGCGCGGGGCGTAGGCGGTGCCGCCGAACGCGCGCCAGGTGCTCTGGCTGAACTGGAGCCCGCCGTAGTAGCCGTTCCCGGTGTTGGTCTGCCAGTTGTCGGTCGACTCGCAGGCGGCGACCTTGTTCCAGGCGTCCACGGAGGCGGCCTGGGCGTCCCCGGCGCCGATGAGGGGGAGCGCGATACCGGCGCCACCCGCGGTGACGACGAGCGAGGCCCGGTTGATGCTGCTCGGCTGATACCGGCGGTGCCGGCCCCGTACACCCATGGGAGTCCCCCTGGAAGACATCAGGAACCGCACAACCTAACGGCGCCCCGACATCCTGACAAGGGCCACAACCGGCCGTTCGACAACCGGAGTTGACGTCAGCTCAACGGACCCGGCTGGGGGATCGGCGCGGGGCCGGGCGGCGGGGGAACGGGGTCGGGCTCGGGGACCGGCGAGGGGACGGGCGGCACCGGCCGCGGCACCGGCCCGGGCTCCGGCAGCGGCGGGCCCGGCGAGGGGACGGGGTCCGGCTCGGGGACCGGCGGCTGCGTCTGTTCTGCGTTTCGCACCATAGTCCCCACCTTCCCCCGATCTCAGCCCGTACGCTCCCCGAGCAGCGCGGCCGCCAGGCCGGGGGCCGGGCTGGACAGCACGGGCAGGCCCGTCCGCACGAGGTGGGCGGCTCCGGCCATGGAGGCCTGGGCCAGCACGATCACGTCGGCGCCCGCGACCGCGTCCGCGGCCCGGGCCACCGCCTCCAGGTACCCGCGGTCGTCCCCGGCCTCGAACCGCTCCCAGGCCCCTTCGACGACCTCGCTCCGGACGCTCACGGCCCGCCCGCCCGCCTCCTCGGCCAGCAGCTCCTCGGTGGGCCCGACCGTCGACGCGAGCGCGGCCAGCACGACGATCCGGGGCCCTACGCGCACGGCCTCGGCCGCCATGGGCCGGTCCACCCGCAGCACGGGCACGCCGAGCCGGGGCCCCAGCGACTCGGCGACCGCCCCCACCGTCGAACAGGTGACGAGCACGGACCCGCGGATGCCCTCCAGCACCTCGCGCATCCGCGCCGCCACGGCTCCGGGACCCGCCTTCCTCGCCAGGTCGAGCAGCTCCGGCACCACGAGGTGGCGCAGCACGGCCCCCGGATGCCGCTCGTCCCGCAAGGCGTCGAAGACGGGCACGTGCACCGGGGAGGTGTGGAGCAGGGTCAGCCCGGCCGGCGGCACGGGCGCCACGGTCCCCGACTCCTCTCAGACGGCCACCGCGTGGGGGCTGCGCTCCTGGTCCGTACCGGGCACGGGAGCGGACGGGTCCGCCCCCAGCTCGATGATCCTGTTGTCCCCGTCGACGTGCACGACCCGCGGCTTCAGCGCCCGCGCCTCGGCGTCCTCGACCTGCGCGTAGCTGATGAGGATGACCAGGTCCCCGGGGTGCACGAGGTGCGCGGCGGCCCCGTTGATCCCGATGACCCCGGACCCCCGCTCCCCCTCGATGACGTACGTCTCGAGTCGCGCGCCGTTGGTGATGTCCACGATGTGGACGAGCTCCCCGGGCAGCAGGTCGGCGGCGTCGAGCAGATCGGCGTCGATGGTCACGGACCCGACGTAGTGCAGGTCGGCCTGGGTGACGGTGGCCCGGTGGATCTTGGACTTGAACATGGTGCGCATCATCGAGGTACTCCTGGATCTATGCTCCCTGCCTGCGTTTTTGCAGGTCAAGTGCGGTTTCCCTACCCTACAACGAGTCGCAAGTTTGGTCAGCTTTCCCCATGTTTTTGAGGACTGATGCTGACTAATTGCTGACTTTTCTGACTCCCCGTCAGCTGACTTCGGAGGGGCTGAGTAGCCTCACCCGCTCCCCCGCCACGACGACGACGCCAGCCTACGCAACGACCTTCGGCAGCCATCCAGGACCACCGTCACTGTGACGGGAGCCACGCGAGCAGGTCGCCAGTCAGTACACCCCGTGGGCCACCTGGCGGCGGCCCTAGCTCGAGAAGCGCAGTACCCCCAGCCCGGATGACGCTGGCCTTGGATCGCACAGCAATCACCGGACCCGGACGGCGGAGCAAGGTAACGGCAGATCCCCGGTTAGCCAAACCGGGGATTCTCGTGACCATTGCTGTAGTCCGCACGACGACAGGGCGCCCACTGGGTGCACCTAACCCTGCCGCCGCCCGCCGGGCTGCAGGCCGATCCATTCCGAATCGGCGTGGCCGCCAAACCGAAGGAGATCCTTGCCCATAGATCCACAGACGCCCCTCGGCAGAACAAACACCACAGCAGACGGGCCTCACGGGAGGCGCGCCGTCGAGCCCGTGCTCATGAACACGTCCGAGGTGGCAACCATGCTGAATATGTCCACGAGCTGGGTGTACAAGGAGGCCGCCAAGCTCGGCCTGAAGGGTTACAAGCTCGGCCGAGGCAGGAACGCGAAGGTCCTCTACAAGAAGACCGAGGTCTTCAAGTGGCTGGAGCAGCAAAAGATCCATTAGCGCCGATCGCCAGCCAGACATCGCATCACCGATATCACTGCGGACCTGCACGCAAACTGACAGCTTCCGGAAATGAAGACGCACCCGTTCGAGGACGTTACTCACGTCCCGGCGCTCGAGCCACTGCTGGCCCGGCTGGGCACCGTGTTCCAGCGGTTCGACGATCAAGACTCCGGCTGCACCTCCTACGGATTGCTGGCATCGGGACAGCGCTGGTTCGTGAAGACCGCGTCGGCACCCGAAGCCGTCCCGTCATTGGACAGGGCGATGGCCGTTCACAATGCCATCTCACATCCGTGCATCGTGGCCTTGGCGCACTCCTTCACGTCGGACATCGGCCCTGTGCTCGTCTATCCGTGGACGAGCGGTGAGGTTCTCTACCACCCGACCCGGTCACGCCACGGCGGACGCGCCGCTCCCGGCAGCCCCATGGCACGGTTTAGGGCCCAGCCGCTCGCCCAGATCAATATCGCTCTGGAAGCGCTGCTCAACGCCCATCTGGCTGTCGAAGATGCTGGATATGTAGCCGTGGATTTGTACGACGGCTGCATGCTCTACGACTTTGATCAGCAACGCATGATGCTCTGCGATCTGGACGAGTACCGCCCCGGCCCCTTCACCCTGGAGGGGGACCGGCTCCCCGGCTCCAGCCGCTACATGGCGCCCGAGGAGTTCGTCCGGGGTTCGCTCATCGACATCCGCACCACGGTCTTCAACCTGGGCCGGGCACTGCGCCTCCTCCTCGACGCCGGCGACGAGGAGACGCAGTGGCGCGGAACCCCGGCCCAGCTCGCTGTCATCGTGCAGGCGACCGCACCTGAGCCGCAGAATCGACTGCCGTCCGTAGGCGCGCTCATCGATGCCTGGCAGGCAGCAGGAGACCAAGCTGGCTGACGCGGCGGTGTCCACGCATCACCGCCTCTGAACCAGGCCACCACAGGCGCCATACCTGATCACGCTGAGCTGGCGCCGGGCACTACCGCCCCCGTTGGGACGACCAACTGGGAGTCCAGTCGTTCCCAGGCTCCAATGACCGCCTGGTGAGCGCCCGGGGCGAGGTGTGCGTACCGCTGTGTCGTCTGATAGCTCTCGTGGCCGAGTAGGTGCTGGACGTCGTAGAGCGAGACGCCCTTCTGGACGAGCCACGACGCACATGTATGGCGGGTGGAGTGCGGCGGGTACTGCGGGACGCGCACCAGCGCACCGTCAGCGTCCATGGAGTGCGCCCGCCTCATCGCGGGCCACCATGCCTGGACCCGCCAGTTGCCGTCGTCAAGGAGCCGGCCCGACCGTCCCTTTGTGACGGTGGTGAAGACGACGCCCTCACGGTCGCGGTCGTGCATGTGTCGGGCCAGCGCGTCGAGGACGTGATCAGGAATCGGAACCTCGCGGCAGCTCTTGGAGGTCTTCGGATACTCCTTGATCCCCGATTTTGTATTGACCTCCACCACGAACAAGCGGCCGCGGCGCCAGTCAATGCGGTGCCCGTGCAGGCCGGCAAGCTCGCCCCACCGAAGGCCGGTATAGAAGGCAAGCAGCACCATCGTCTGCCACGGCTGGTCAAGCTCGTCCAGGATGGCCTGGGCCTGCGCGATCGTGAACCACTGCGGCGGCTTCACCGCCTGCGGCGGCAGAGCGATACGTCGGCATGGCGTCACCGTGATGAGCTCTTCGTCCACCGCCGCTCGCATGATGGAGGACAACAGGTTGTAGGCCCGCCGGATGGCCGAAGGACCCTTCCCGTCCACGACAAGCCTCCGGACCCAGGCCTGCACGTCCAGCCTCGAGATCGCACGCACTTCCCAGTCCGACCAGTACGGCGTGAGGTGGGTGCGGATGCACGAGGCATCGCCCCTGAGCGTTTGAGGCCCGACCAATCGGGCCTCCCACCAGCGGTCGTGCCACTGCATAAACTTGATCTTGCTGGCCGGGTGACACGGCGACGCACCTCGCCTGACCTTCGCTTCTTCATCCAAGCCCCAGCCGCGGGCCTGCGAGCGCAAAGGGAATGTTCGGCTGAACCGCTTGCCAGCACGATTCCTGACCGTGGCCTGCCAGTTTCCGGAGGGCAGCTTACGCAAATAGGGCATACGTACCGTCCATTGCCTTCGGCGTACTCGGTGGCTGCGGGAAGGACGGAGATCAGCAACCTCCCGGACACTTGCGCCCTCGCCTCACGCCTCGGATGTCCGCGAGACTGTCCGCCGCCCCACTCGACCAATCCTGAGGAGAGGACGCAGCGAGGCCTCGGACGGTCGCGACGCTGGCGAGCAGCCACCGCCGCTATCTGGCAGTCCCCGGTGGTCACGGAAGGGCACGTCGAAGCGACAGAAACTTCTGCCGTCCTGCGCCGCCTCAGCCAGGCCGCTCCTACCCCGAGAACGTCGAAACCGCCCCGCCGCATGGTCTGCCGCAGGCACGGCGAGGCGCGAGATCCGGCCAGGCTCGTCTCCCTCGTGCCCTGATCACGCCGAAAGGCCCCCAGCCTGGCCTTTTGGCCGATTAGAGTAGCCCCCGGAACGGCGCCGATCGGGTGAGGCGCACCGGAAAGGTGAGTCGGTACGGATGAGCGGGGTACCCACGCGGATCGGTCGCTACACGGTGGCGCGGGAGCTCGGCTCAGGCGGGATGGGCGAGGTCTACCTGGCCTATACCCCGGCCGGCGACCCGGTCGCCGTTAAGGTGATCCGCAACGACAAGCTGGACCCGCTGACCCGCGCCCGGTTCGAGAAGGAAGCCTTGATCGCCAGGACGGTGATCGGCACTAACCGGGTAGCCCGGTTCCTGGACGCCGACCCGTACGCGGACCAGCCGTGGCTGGCCATGGAATACGTGACCGGGCGCACGCTGCTGGCCTGCGTGGACGCCGGCGGCGCCCTGCCGCTGCCTCTCGTCGCCAGCCTCGGCGCGCTCCTCGCGGAGGGCCTGGCCGCTGTACATGCTGCGGAGCTGCTGCATCGGGACCTGAAACCGCAGAACGTGATCATGGGCGGCGATGGTCCGATGATCATCGACTTCGGGCTGGGGGCGTTCATGGACACCTCCAAGGAGACCCTGTCGCATAGCGGGATGATCATCGGCACGGTGCGGTGCATGCCGCCTGAGCAGGCCGGTGGACGGCCGCAGGTGTCTGCGGCTGCAGACGTGTACGCGCTCGGAACGGTGCTGTTGTATGCCGCGACGGGCCACTACCCGTATGACGGCACGCGCTGGGAGGCCATCGCAGCGCAGGTGACCAATCCCGAGATCGCCCCGGACCTGTCCGGGGTGCCGACACCTCTGGTGCCGCTGCTGGAGTCCATGCTGGCGCATGAGCCGGAGGACCGGCCGGACCTTGAGACGGTGTCCGACGTGTGTGCGGAGGTCATCGTCGGCTGCGGGTCCAATCCGGCGGCCGCACGGCTGGCATTGATCGCGCACACCACTGCTGGGGCTCCCACCACCGCTGGGGAGCCGCTGACTCCCTCGTTCGAGAAGCTACTCCAGGAGCAACCCGGCCTTGCTGACGAGGCCGCGGAGAGCCCACTGGATGATCCCGCCCGGTCCGCGCGCACCGAGGATGCCGGTCTGGAGCAGGTGAGCGAGGAGCCGGTCGGGCCGGATGCGGAGCCTGAGCCCGCTCCCGGTCCCGGAGCTGGTTCAACTCGGACTCGGGCGGGCTCGGCACGGGGCCGGGCGCCGGCCTCGAAGCGAGTCGCGGATGAGCTGCGCTCGCTGTATGCCGCGGATCGCGTTCTCTGACTCCTGCACTGACAGTGCCTGGTGAGAGTCTTGTCGGAATGTGCTCGTGCCGCGTGACGTGTCGGCGGGTGCATGTGGGGTGTAGGCGGCTGTTGGTGCCGCTGGTGAGGGATCGGAGCTGAGGGTGAGCGTCGAGGCGGAGGCCATGGGCGGGCCGGACGATGCGCTGTGGGCTGCCTGGCAGCCGGACGATGTTCCCGCCGCTCGTCCGGTTTCCGGTTCCTCCGGGTATGCCCCAGGTTCCCAGGTGCTGGTCCGGGACGAGCTGTGGCTAGTCCGGAACTGCAAGGATGTCGGCAGGGACGGCTGGATGCTGGAGGTCACCGGCGTCTCCTCCTTCGTCCGTGGCACCGACGCCGTCTTCTACAGCCGCCTCGACGCCATCCACGTGCTGGACCCGCGCGAGACCCAGCTGGTCGCGGACGACTCTCCGAACCACCGTCGGGGTCGGCTGTTCCTCGAAGCGGTGATGCGCAAGACGTTCCTGCCGCAGACCGAGCACGGGCTCGCACTGGCCGACGGCTTCCTCATGGACCAGCAGGTGCACCAGCTGCGTCCCGCCGAGCTGGCCCTGTCGATGAAGAATCCGCAGCCGCGCATCCTGATCGCCGATGTGGTGGGTCTGGGCAAGACTTTGGAAATCGGCGTGCTGCTGGCCGAGCTGATCCGGCGCGGGCGGGGTGAGCGGATCCTGGTGGTGACTCCGCAGCACGTGCTGGAGCAGTTCCAGCGGGAGCTGTGGACCCGCTTCGCGATTCCGCTGGTGCGGTTGGACTCCACTGGTATCCAGCGCATCCAGCAGGACATCCCGGCCGGCCGCAACCCGTTCGCGTACTTCAAGCGGGCGATCATCTCCATGGACACGCTCAAGAGCGACGTGTACGCGCATCACCTGGAGCGTACGGACTGGGACGCCGTCGTCATCGACGAGTCCCACAACCTCGTCAACCGGGGCACCAAGAACAACGCGCTGGCCCGGCTGCTGGCCCGGAAGACCGACGCGCTCATCCTGGCGTCGGCGACCCCTCACAACGGTGACGCCGGCTCTTTCGCCGAACTGATCAAGATGCTGGACGAGGCGGCGATCACGGACCCGTCGAAGTACGAGGTGAAGGACCTCGAACACCTCTATATCAGGCGGACCAAGACCTCCACGGAGGTCCGGGACTCCCTCAAGGGCGCCTGGGCGGACCGCGGCCCGTCCCAGCCCCTCCACGTGTCGGCGGGCGAGAAGGAACTCGCGGTCTTCCGCGAGCTGGCCACCCGCTGGATCCCGGCCGACCCGGACCAGCCCTCCGTCAGCCGGCACCAGCTGGTGCCGTACCAGCTGCTGAAGTCCTTCCTGTCCTCGCACCGGGCATTGCTGGAGACCGTCGGGACCCGTCTGAAGACCCTGGACGCACCGCAGACGCGCGCCCGGGAGACCGCACGGCAGGCGGAGCTGGCGGCGCTGCTGGAGCTGCGGGAGCTGGCCGGGCAGATCCAGGACGAGGACTCCGCGAAGCTCTCGGCCTTGGTGGAGGAGCTGCGGAGGATGGGGGTCGGGCCCGGCTCGGACACCCGCGTCGTGGTCTTCTCCGAGCGCATCCCGACCCTGAAGTGGCTCGCCGAGGCCGTCCCGGCCGCCCTGGGCTTCCGCCGCAGCACGACGGGCGACGAGAAGAAGCCGTGGCTCGCCTTCGGCGGCGCGGTGCAGGTCATGCACGGTGAGGCAAGCAGCGACGAGGAACAGCAGGCCATCGTCGAGAAGTTCGGGCTGCGCGACGACCCGGTGCGCATCCTGTTCACCGGTGACGTCGCCTCCGAGGGCGTCAACCTGCACCAGCAGTGCCACCGCCTGATCCACTTCGACCTGCCCTGGTCGCTGATCCGCATCGAGCAGCGCAACGGCCGCATCGACCGCTACGGCCAGGAGCACCAGCCGCAGTTCCGGGCTCTGATCCTCACCAGCGACGTCCCCTGGCGTACGGATCCGCAGACCGGCCAGGCGCGCACCCTGGACGACCGCCTGGTCGGCGAGAAGCTCCTCAGGCGCGAGGAGGAGGCCCACAAGATCGAGGGATCCGCGGAGGCCGTCACCGGGCTGTACCGGGCGAAGGAGGAGGAGAACCGCCTCACCCAGGACCTGATCGCCGGCCGGACCGTCGAGGAGTCCATCAAGCAGTCCCAGCAGGGTGGCGCTGCGTTCCTCGCCGGTCTGCTCGGCCAGGTCGGCGCCGTCCCCGATCACCCCGAGGTCCCCCGCGCGAACGTGCCCCGCCTGTTCTCCTCCACCGCCGACTACTTCGACGAGGCACTGCACCAGATCTGCCGACCCAACCCCGAGGACCAGCTCTCGCTGCGCCGCGACGACGACGGCACCATCGCCTTCGAGCCGCCGCGTGACCTGCTGTACCGGCTGAAGGCCCTCCCGAAGTCCTACCTGGACGAGCAGAAGATCCTCCCCCGGAAAGCCGAGCCGGGCCGCATGCGCATCACCTTCTCCAAGGACCTGGCCGACCGCCGGCTCAAGGCGGCCCGGGAGTCGTCCAAGTCCCAGTGGCCGAACGTCTCCTACGTCAGCGACGTCCACCCCGTCCTCGACTGGCTGACCGACAAGGTGCTCGTGGAGATCGGCCGCCACCAGGCACCCGTACTCGCTGCCGCTGTGGACACCCCGACCTTCCTCGTCCAGGGCATCTGCTCCAACGCGCTCGGCCGGCCCACCTTGGTCGAGTGGATGGCCGTCCACGGCGATCCCTCGAACCTCCAGGTCACGGCCCTGACCCCGCAGGTCCTGGACGGCTACGGAGTCGGCCCCGCCATGCCTGGCCGCGACGTACCCGACAGCCGCCGCGCCGCCCTCGGCTCCCACGTGCCCGCCGCCGTCGACCGGGCCGAGCGGCACCTCACCGAGCTGAGCGCCGTCTACGCCGCGAGGATCGAGGCCACCTTGGCCCCGTACCGCAAGCGCGTCGTGCACTGGCAGCAGGAGGCCCTCTACTCCACCGACGGCACCGGAAAGCAGGGGGTCAACCTCAGCGCGAGCAAGCGCCTGAGGCTGATCAAGTCCCTGCAGACCACCGGCAAGCCGATGCTGCGCCTGCTCGCCGTCCTCGAACCGCTCACCGCCGCTGAAGGGGGCACCCGCTGATGAGCACCGACTTCGACTCCTTCAGTAACCGCGGCGAATACTTCTCCGCGCACTACTTCGCCGAACAGCTCGGCGCCGACCTCAAGAAGGGCGTTTTCGCTACCTGGGCCACGCGGGAAGGCGACGAGCACGATCAGCGCAAGACGCCGCGCGAGCTGATCCGCTCCCTGCGCGGTAGCTACCTCTCCGACGACGTCCGCGCCTACTTCGCCGAGGCCGCCGCGCGTGATGCCGACAGCGACGTACGCCTATATACCGACGGCAACCCCGAGTGGCATAAGCGGCTGACCGAGTGGCACCAGGAGGTTCTGCGCGCCCTCGGCTTCGAGGCAGCGCCGACCGAGATCACGGTCCACCGCGCCGGACGCGACCACACGGTGACCGTCGCCTACCACGGCCACGGCATCGTCGCGCTGGACTGCGGCTGGGCGTCCGACAACGACGCCGCGGTGAACACGGTCGGACCCGGACGTCTGCTCCACCCGCTGCGCGTCAGCGCGAGCGAGACCTACGAGACCGGCACCGCCCTGGCGGCATGGCTGTTCCAGAGCGAGCTTGGCAAGGCCGGCGGCCCCCACCCCCGCTTCGTCCTGCTGCTCTGCGGCGGCGTACTTGTCCTCGCCGACCGGCAGTCCTGGAACGAGGGCCGCTACCTGGCCGTCAACCTCGACGCGGCCCTGGAACGCAACGACCGCGCCCAGCAGGGCGAACTCTCCACCATCGCCGCCCTGTTCAGCCTGGACATGCTCCGCCCCGGCGAGAACGACCAGAGCCGGGGCATCGACGGCCTGCTGAAGTCCTCCAGCACGAACGCCGCTGGCGTCTCCGGAGAGCTCCGGCACGGCCTCCAGCGCTCGGTCGAGATCATCGCCAACGAAGTCCTCGCGCGGATGGCCGAGCCGAACAACGACGTCGCCCCGGAGGACATCGAAAGCCCCAAGATCCCCTTCGCCCGGGAGCTCACCCGAGAGTCTCTGCGCTACCTGTACCGCATCCTGTTCCTCCTCTACGCCGAGGCACGGCCCGAACTCGGCATTCTGCCCTCGGACGACGGCAGCTACGAGGCCGGCTACTCCATGACCCGGCTGCGCGAGCTGGTCGAGCGCGACGAAGAGCTGGTCGAGGAGGAAGCCCGCAACGGCTTCCACCTGTTCGAGTCCCTGTCCGTCCTCTTCAACAAGGTCAACTTCGGCCACCGCCCGTACGGCACCGAGGACACCGACGACCAGCCCGGCGACGACGAGGAGACCCGCAAGGCCAAGGCCGCCCGCCGCAGCGAGGACCGCGGGCTGCGCTTCGAACCCCTGCGCAGCGAGCTCTTCGAGCCGAAGGCGGTCCGCCTCATCGGCCGGAACGTCATCGACCCCCGCAGCGACGAGGACAACGACCCCCGCTGGCTCGACCTGCGCCTGCGCAACGCGGCCCTGCACGAGGTGCTGCGCCTGCTCACCATGAAGAAGGGCAAGCGCGGCGAACGCGGCGGCTTCATCTCCTACCGCAACCTCGGCATCAACCAGCTCGGCGCCGTCTACGAGGGCCTGATGTCGTACACCGGCATCATCGCCGACGAGGAACTGTGCGAGGTCGCCAAGGGCGGAGACCCGGAGAAGGGCTCCTGGCTTATCCCCTCCCACAAGCAGGACCAGTACCCGGACAAGACCCTCGTCCACTACACCGAGGACGACGCCCGCAAGGGCCTGCGCGGGGTCATGAAGTACGAGAAGGGCTCCTTCGTCTACCGCCTCGCCGGCCGCGACCGCGAGACCTCGGCGTCGTACTACACACCGGAGTCCCTGACCCAGGTCACGGTCGAGCTCACGCTCAAGCACCGCCTCGACCAGAAACGCGACGTCGAGGACAAGGTCATCAAGACCCGGGCGTCGGAGCTGCTGAAGTACAAGATCTGCGAGCCTGCCCTCGGCTCCGGCGCCTTCCTCAACGAGGCGATCAACCAGGTCGCCGAGGAGTACCTCCGCCGGAGGCAGGAAGAGCTGGGCGTCACCATCCCGACCGCCGACGCCCTGGCCGAGAAGCAGAAGGTCAAGGCATACATCGCCCTGCACAACGCCTACGGCGTCGACCTCAACGCCACCGGTGTCGAGCTCGCCGAGGTCTCCCTCTGGCTCAATACCATGCACCCCGGCATGCGCGCCCCGTGGTTCGGCCTCCACCTTCGCCGCGGCAACAGCCTCATCGGCGCCCGCCGGGCCGTCCACGCGGCCGACGATGTCACGGGCAAGGAGTGGCTCAAGGCCAAGGGGGCCCTGGCGCCGACCTGGCTCCCCTTCCTTGAGCACGGCGAACCGCAGCCGCTCCCCCAGGACTCGATCCACCAGTTCCTGCTGCCGAACCCCGGGTGGGCGGCGGTCGCCGGCTCGAAGGAAGCCAAGGAGCTGGCCAAGGAGGGCGTGGAGCAGCTCGCCGCCTGGAAGAAGGGCATCCTCCAGCGCCCCAAGCGCGGCAAGGTCAGCCGGGGCAAGGAGCCGATCTCTCAATTCACCAAGCTCAGGGACGCCGCTCAGCGGGTGGAGTTCCTCTGGTCCCTCGTGGTCAAACGCATGGAGCTCTCCGAGCAGGCCATCGCCCGCCGCATCGACGTCTGGGGCGCCGATCCCAGCGAACCCGAGTACGCCTTCCTCGAGCACACGGGCCATGCGGTGACCAAGGAGCAGGTCCTCGAAGACCTCTTCAACGCCGCGGACACCCCGTACTGGCGACTGAAAAAGATCATGGATGCCTGGAGCGCGCTGTGGTTCTGGCCCGTGGACAAGGCCGGGCTCCTCGACGGCACGGCGAGCGAGTACGCAGTGCGCACGTCGGTCACCGAGGCAGACAGCCTCGTGCGGGTCCTCGACGGTGCACCCCTGTCCGAGGAACCGCCGACTCCTGCGACCACGCCAGAGCTGGCCACCACTCCCGAGCCCACGCCTATGCCACGATTCGTCGAGGCGACGGCGCTCTTCGCCCTCGGCCCCGAGCAAACGACCTTCGGGGACCTTGAGCTGTCCGCGGATGACTCGGTCGTGGAGGTGCGGGAACTCGGAACGAAGGCGGGGAAGAAGCCCACCACCCCCAAGCCGAAGACACCGGAGCGCCGGGCCGTCGTTCCTCTCAAGGACCTGGACGACTGGCTGGAGTTCCTCGAAGCGATGGTGGGCACGGCCGACGTCCCCGAGGGCACCCTCATCGACAGCTTCACCAGCCTGGACGACCTCAAGCGCTACGAGGAAACCCTGCCCGGCTTCATGGGCATGGACCTGGGCGATCCGGAGGACCGGTTCCCGTGGCTCCGCGAAGTTCGCGACATTGCCGTGGAACAGGGCTTCCTCCACTGGGAGCTGGAGTTCGCCCTGATCTTCGCGCGGGGCGGGGGGTTTGACCTCCAGGTAGGGAACCCGCCGTGGGTGCGACCTCGTTGGAACGAGTCGGCTGTATTGGCGGAGTACGAGCCTTGGTTTGAGCTGGAAGACAAGGTGTCGGAAAACGCAAAGGACCGTCGGCGACGGAGCGTGCTGGCAGCCGAGGAAGCTAGGCGGTACGTCGTGGGGGAGCTGACGAGCACAACGGCCCAGGTAGCCGTGTTCGCCTCACCGCAGGTGTACCCGCTGCTGACAGGCACCCAGCCGGATCTATACCGCGCATTCATGTGCCAGGTGTGGTCTCACGCCTCGTCCGAGGGGACCGCCGGGATGGTGCATCCGGATACCCACTTCACCGGGGACAAGGAGGGCGCGCTTAGAGAAGCAGCGTACCGACGGCTTCGGATTCATGGTGACTTCGTCAACTCCGGTCAGAGGTTCTTCCCCCGGCCAGTCGGTGATACAGCCCACTTCGGGGTGCACGTCTACGGCCGTCCCTCGGAGATCGGTTTCGACCATCTCTCCTGGCTCGTGTCCACGGAGGCTCTGCGCCATTCGGCCGACCATGACGGATCGGGCGAAGTACCAGGAGTCAGGTATCGCAACGGCGAGTTCGACGAGCGCCCGCATCGGGCCCGCGTGGTCCGGCTGGATGCCAAGCAGCTATCAGTTTGGCAGCGTCTGTTGGACGAATCGGACCAATCTGTGGAGCAGGCTCGCCTGCTCTTCCCCGTCAGCACGGCGGAAGCCTCAGCCATCGAAGCACTTGCTGCATACCCCCTGCGCCTCGGCACCCTCTCGCCGCAGATCTCTGCTGGATATCACGAGAGCGGGTCTAAGGAAGCCAACCTGATCGACTACAACCGGCCCGATTCGGTCACGGGGCACGAGTTTCGGCCTGCACGCTGGCGGCACGTGGTGCTCAAGGGGACCCAGCTCAGCGTCGCTACCCCTGTCTTCAAGCGTCATGACGCCAACAGCAACGATCCCTACGGAGCCGATCTGGTCAGCCTGGCACCGGATTTCGTGCCCGACACTGCCTACGTACGCTCCGAGGAGAGGACGGCTGCCTTCCTCGCAGCACAGGATCGCTGGGTCGACTACCGCGCGCTTGCCCGGCTGCGTGCCGACGACAAGGCCGTCGGCCGTGCTCGCGAACAAGTGGCAACGCGCGAGGGAGTGGCTGAGCATGAAGCCGATCCCGTCCAAGTCGACAGACTGCTCGAAGACCGCGCCCGTCGTCGCTACGCAACATTCGTCCGCCTGGCCTGGCGCCGGCAGGTGGCTCCCAACACCGAGCGGGCGTTGTACGCGGCTCTCGTACCGCCAGGTACTACCCATATCCACGCCATGCACAGTTTGGCGATGCCTGACCCTGGCCTGACAGCATTGGTCAGCGGATTTTGGGCCTCGCTTCCGCTCGACTATTTTCTCCGCGCGACTGGCCGAGGTGACCTCCAAGTGAGGGGTGCGCGGGCTATGCCCGCCCCCAGCCCCGGCCACCCCCTCGCCTCCGCCCTCCTCCTCCGCACCCTCCGCCTCAACTGCCTCACCAACGCCTACGCCGAACTCTGGGCCGAGCTCTACGACCCCACCTGGCCGGCGTACGAGCCATGGGCCTGCGACTGGCCCGGGCTCCAGCCGCTCCACGACGTCACCCCGGACTGGCGTCCCGAGACGCCGCTCCGTACCGAGCGCGCCCGCCGCTCCGCCCTGGTGGAGATCGACGCACTCGTCGCCGTCTGGCTCGGCATGGACGCCGACGCGCTCATTGCCGCGTACCGGGGCCGCTTCCCCGTGCTCCAGAAGTATGAGGCGGTGACCTGGTTCGATGCCGAGGGGTGGAAGATCGCCGGGAACGCCCGCACGATCGGGCAGCGGCAGACCAAGGAGAGCTGGGCGCAGTTCGAGGCGTACCTGGCGGACCGAGAGAACAAGCCCGTCCCCGACGGGTACACCGCTCCCTTCCACAAGGCGAAGCGTGAAGACGAGATGCGGGCGGCGCATGCCGTGTTCAAGAAGCGGCTCGACGAGGCCGTGGCCCGCGGTGAGTGGGATCCGGTGAAGCAGGAGGTGCCGAAGCCGTGAGGCCGACGCTGCAGGCGCGCGGGCTCAAGGAGAGCCTGCTCCAGTACCTGTCCACGACCTACGCGCTCACCGACGAGGGCGCGCGTGAGGCGCTGCACCGATTTTTGGGAGATGAGACATCCGGGATGTTCCGGGGGCCGTACCTGCGGGTGCGAACGCCGTTCACCGTGGCCGACGACAAGCAGTGGCGCCGGCACCTGGAGTGGCAGCCGGAGGGGTTCAGGCCGTACGCACACCAGGCCGTGGCCTTTGCCCGTCTCACCTCTGCGCGCGGGCACACCCCGCAGCCGACGCTGGTCACCACCGGCACCGGGTCCGGCAAGACCGAGTCGTTCCTGTACCCGGTGCTCGATCACTGCCGGCGGGAGCGGGAGGCGGGCCAGCCCGGCGTCAAGGCTGTCTTCCTGTACCCGATGAACGCCCTCGCCACCGATCAGGCGCAGCGCATCAACGAGCTGCTCACCGAGAACGCCGAGCTGGGGAAGCTGTCCGCGGGCCTGTACATCGGTGAGCAGGCGGCGACGCAGTACGAAAAGGTGCGCACGCGGCGGTCGGACATGCAGTTGTCGCCGCCGGACATCCTGATCACCAACTACAAGATGCTCGACCTCCTGCTCCAGCGCGCCGACGACGCCCCGCTGTGGCGGGAGTCGGACATCCGATACGTCGTCGTGGACGAGTTCCACACCTACGACGGAGCCCAGGGCACGGACGTCGGCATGCTGCTGCGCCGCCTCGCGGCGGCCGTCGGGGCTTCCGAGGAAGGGCGTCCGCTCGGGCGGATCTGTCCGGTGGCGACATCGGCGACGCTCGCGTCCGGGACGGACGAGGACGGCGTGGCGCGGCTGCTCGAAGTGGCCACGCACGTCTTCGGGACGGAGTTCACCCCTGACGCGATGGTCGGGGAGAACCGGCAGTCGGTCGAGGAGTTCGTCCCGCGCCGCGATGTGACCATGCAGCCGATGCCGACGCCGGACGAGTTGCTGGCGCTGCCGGATCCGACGACCGGGGACGAGGCGCTGCTCGACCTGATCGAGAAGGTGACGGATGTCCGTGACCTGGATCCGTTCGTGCTCGGTGGGAACCTCAAGCGGCATCTGTTCACGCATGCCGTGATGGAGGCGCTCGGTGGTGAGGTGAAGACCTCCGCCGAGGTGCTGGACGTGATGTGGCGGGTCGGCGCGGCCGGCTGGTCGCAGGCGGTGGCCCGGCAGCCGGAGAAGGCGGCGGAGGCGCTGGCGCGGTTCGTGGCGCTGCTGTCGTACGCCCGCGATCCGGAGTCGACGCCCGCCTCGCCCCGGCCGTTCGTGCACGTCGAGGTACACCAGTGGGCGCGGTCGGTGTCGCGGCTGCTGCGCGGGGTGCTGCCGTGGCCGAAGGCGGAGTTCCGGTGGGATGCCGCCGGCTCGGCCGATGCCGGTGGGGCCGACAACGGGCGGACGGCTCCGGTGACAACGGCGACCTCGGGGCAGAGCGCGAACCTGTTTCTGCCTGCGGTGTACTGCCGTGACTGCGGGCGTTCGGGGTGGGCGGTGTTCTCGCCGGAGAGCGACGACCACGACGTCCTGTTCGACACGTACAAGATCCGCCGGTCCTCGCTGGGCCAGGACAAGGCCCGGGTGCGGAATCTGATCGCGGCCACCGACCAGCAGGCCCGCGAGGGCTCCGGTGCGGCTCCAATGTCGGCCGCCGGCGGCAAGGGCAGCCCGGCCGGATCGCAGGGTGCGGGCGGGACCCTGATGGTGCTGGACGGCACCCGTAAGCGGCTGCGGTTGCCCGACCCGCTGAACGACTACGACCAGGAGACCAAGCAGCCCCGTCTGACGGCGCGTGACTCGGCGTTCGTTCTGGTGAACTTCGGCGAGACGGCCAACACGGCGGCCAAGGAGGACTGGTGCCCGGCCTGCGGTGAGCGCAACGCCATCCGCTACCTCGGTACCGGTGCCGCCGCGATGGCGGCGGCCTCGATCACCCAGCTGTTCACCGGCGGGGAGCTCGACAGGGAGCTCCGCGAGGACAAGACGCTGATGTTCAACGACTCGGTGCAGGATGCCGCGCACCGGGCCGGTTTCGTCGCCAACCGCTCGTACACCTTCTCGCTGCGTGCTCTGCTGGCCGACCACCTGCGGCACGACGAGCCGACGGCGCTGAACGACCTGATCGCGAACGTGGTCGAGGCCACGACCGACAAGGACACCCTCTCCGCGGTGGTCCCGCCGGACCTGCACGGGTTCAAGGGCGTGGACCGGCTGTTGTCCGGGCAGGGCCGCGGCGGGGACCTGAAGACGTGGCGGCTGATCGGGCAGCGGCTGGCGTTCGAGGCGCTGATGGAGTTCGGGTTCCGGTCGCGCAACGGCCGCACCCTGGAGCTGACCCGGACCGCCGCCGCGCAGGTCCGCATCGACGACCCGACGGCCGTCGTGGCACTGGTACGGGAAGCGCACGAGGAGTGCGTGCGGGACGGGCTGCCGCTGGTGCCTCAGGACGACGCCCGCTACCTGGCGTTCGTACGGATCCTCCTGGAGCGGCTGCGCACGCGCGGGGCCGTGGCACACCAGTGGCTGGACAAGTACGTCGACGAAGCCGGCACCAGCCGGTACTACGTGTGGGGGAAGCGGCCCAAGGGGATGCGGGCCTTCCCCAAGGGCATCGCGGCGCCGGTGTTCCTGCTCGGGCAGCCGAAGAACGGCAGCGAGTTCGACTTCGCGTCGGGCCGGCTGTCCTGGTACGAGCGGTGGGCCGGGCGCTGCCTGGAGCTGCCGCGCGAGCTGGCGCCCGAGCTGTGGAGCCGGTTGCTGCCCGAGCTCGCCTCGATGGGGCTGTTGTCGGTGCGTACGCCGAATGACACCTCGGCGCGGGTGTACGGGCTCAAGCCGGGTGCGATCGAGGCGCGGCTGCTGGACGACGAGCAGGTCCGCATCTCGTATGTGCGCTGCCCGGTGTGCTTCTGGGAGCAGACGGTTCACCCGGCCCTGCTGGACCAGTGGCATGGCCAGCCCTGTCCTTCGTACCGGTGCCGAGAGGGTCGGCTGGTGGCCGGCGACCGTCCGGAGGGTCTGGGCATCCACCACCGGGACCGGGACTACACGCACGACTACTACCGGCGGCTCTACCTCGGCGCGGGCACCTATCAGGTGGTGACCGCCGAGCACACGGGGATGCTGACGCGTCCTCAGCGGGAAAAGGTCGAGGAGGCGTTCAAGCGGGGTGGCGGGTTCAAGGACCCCAATGTGCTGTCCTGCACCCCGACGCTGGAGATGGGCATCGACATCGGCGACCTGTCCGCCGTGGTGCTGGCGGCACTCCCCCGGCGGCCCGCCTCGTACGCCCAGCAGGTCGGCCGGGCCGGCCGCCGTACCGGCAATGCCTTCCTGTTGACGATCCCGGACCGGCGCCGCCGTGACCTGTACTTCCTGGAGCGTCCGAAGGACCTGATCGCGGGCACCATCGTGCCGCCCGGCTGCTACCTGTCGGCGGTGGAGATCCTCAAGCGGCAGTACCTGGCGCACCTGCTCGACCTCGCCGCTGCCGGCCGGCTCGTACGGGCGGACAGGATCGTGCTGCGTGCGATGCCGCACAAGGCGCCGCGCCTGTTCGGCCCGTCCGGCTACCTCACCGACCTGGTGGAGCTGGCCCTCGACCAGGGTGAGGAGCTGGTCAAGGGGTTCCTGCGGCTGTTCCCGGCCGGCGTCAGCGAGCAGGCCCAGGACGACCTCAGGAAGTACGCCGCCCACGGTCTGCGGAGCAAGGTGGAGCAGGCCGAGCGTGAGTGGCGGCGTGGTGAGGAGGCCCTGCGGGCCCGGCTGGCGGAGATCAGCGAAGCGCACGACGAGCTGAAGGACTCCGACCCTGACCAGGCCCGCCAGAAGGCGGAGCTGGACGCCGAGCGGCGTGGCGTGGGCAAGCGACTCCTGCACCGGGGCGAGACCACGGCCCAGAGCGCGCTGTGCGACCTGGGCCTGCTCCCGAACTACGCCCTGATCGACTCCACGACCACGCTGTCGGCCACGCTGTACGGAGAGGACGGCGTCGATCCCAGGACCGGCAAGGTCGTCTACACCTCCGACACCCTCGCCTACGAGCGGCCCCGGCGGTACGCGCTCCAAGAGCTGGCTCCGGGCAACACCTTCTACGTCAACGGCTACCGGCACGAGATCACCGGACTGGAGCTGTCCACCGGCGGCCGGCAGGAGTGGCGTACCTGGCGGGTGTGCCCCGGCTGCGGCTATGTCCGCACCGAGAACGCCGCCGATGACCGCTCCCCCTGTCCACGCTGCAAGACCGGGCAGATCGCCGACGACGGCTCCTGCCTCTTCCAGGTGGTGGAGCCCGCCACCGTCACCTCGCGGGACAAGCGGGAGGACGCGCGGATCCGGGACGACAAGGACGACCGCGACCACCGCGCGTACGCCGTCGTCGACGCCGTCGATATCCCGCTCGAGGCGATCGAGCCGGGCTCCTGGCGGCACACCCGCGAGACCTTCGGCGTGGACTACTGCCGCAGTGCGATGATCCGGCGGATCAACGTCGGTCCGGTCCGCTACGACAGCCCGGCCCGGGACGACTTCGCCGGGCAGCAGGTGCGCCTGAACCCTTTCCACGTGTGCACCGCGTGCGGGGCCGCCAGCGCGGACGGCCGTCCCGTCTTCGACCACGACACCGATGCCCTGGAATCGGCCGCGGTCCGCGCCGGACAGCTAAAGCACCACCGTCCGTGGTGTCCGCTGCGCCGCGGCAAGAAGGACGGCATCACCCAGGAACAGGTGCTGCTCGCCCACCAGTTGCAGACCGAGGCGCTGCGGGTGCTGATCCCGGCCGCGACCGCGGACGTGGACGCCAAGGTCCACTCCTTCCGTGCCGCCCTGCGGCTCGGCGTGGACCTGCACTTCGGCGGGGACCCGCAGCACCTCGACACGACGGTGGCGTCCATGCCGGACAACGACAGCGGGGAGCGGCGCTGGTTCCTGGTGCTGTTCGACGCGCTGCCCGGCGGCACCGGCTACCTGGACCGGCTCACCGACCCGGCCGCCTTCCGCGACGTCCTCGCCCGGGCGTACGAGAGCCTCAAGGCCTGCGCGTGTTCCGAGGAGCACCGCCGGGCCTGCCACCGCTGCCTGCACCGCTACACCCCCGAACAGTTCCAGGACGAGGTCTCCCGCCAGGCGGCCCTCAGCATGATCGAGTCGCTGCTGTTCACCCGGGACGGCGAGGACGGCTGGGACACGGCCGAGGTGGAGCACACCGGGCTGGTCGGTCTGGACGCGCAGGTGGAGTCCGACCTGGAGGCGCGCTTCCTGGCCGCGCTGCGGGATTGGGTGAAGACCACCGATGACGCCGCCCTGGACGACGACGGCCACGCCAGCGGACACCTGCGGTTCACGGACGGCTCGGACGTCACGCACTGGCGGCTCACGGCCCAGCGGCAGCTCGAAGGGACCCGCACGGACTTCACGTTCACCCGTGTCGGCGGCCCGCAGCAGAGCGTGCACGTCTACCTGGAGGGCTTTCGCTTCCACGCCAGCCGCGAGCACAACCGCATCGCCGACGACGCGGCCCGGCGCACCCTGCTGCGCGCCGACGGAAAGATCGTCTTCCAAGTCACCTGGGCCGACATCGACCTGTTCGAACAGCGCCCGGTCCGCACCAAGCCGGTCTGGCCGCCCTACCGGGGCACCGCCCAGGAGGGCGCCAGGGCCGCGTACGAACAGTACGGGGGCACACGGGCCCACTTCGGCGAGGCGGTGTTCGCCAACCCGATCGACACCCTGATCGCCTACCTGCGCGACCCGGACGCCGAGCGCTGGGGCCGGCGGGCCCGTGCCCTGGTCACCGGCCTCACGGCGGTGCCCGCGACGACCCCTGTCGTGGCGACCGCCAAGCGCAGCGAACTGATCGCGGCGCTGAGCGGCCAGCTCGCAGGGTTCGGAGGCGGGCCACGGCACGACAAGCCGGTCGCAGCCGACTCCGCCGGCATCGCCGGTCCGGTCCACGTGTTCCGCAGCGAGGACGAGCACGGCCTCCCCCTTGTGTTCGCGGTCGACGCGGCCGACCCGGAGAACCTGCGGTGGACCGCCCTGGCCGTCCTGGACGATAGCGATGCCGTCCTGGACACTGAGGAGCACAAGCTGCGGTGGAGGTCCTGGCTGTACTGGACCAACCTCACCCAGTTCCTGTCCCTGGCCGGTGGCGACGGTGTCCAGCTCGCCGCCAGCCGGGCCGCGGACTTCGCGGTCGAAGTCCTCACCGTCTGCGGCGGGCTCGGGGAACTCGACTCGCTCTCGGACGCGCGTCCCCCGCGGCAACAGCCGGTCGTGCCTCCCGCCGTCCCGGAGGCAGGCGGCGAGACGCCGGTCGAGGCCGCTCTCCGGCACATCATCCGGGACGCGATCTGGGACGAGGACATCCTGGAACTGCTGCGTGAGGAGCCAGGCGAGAACCCCGCGCTCCTCGACCTCGCCGAACGGCTCGCGGACCAGGGCAAGCAGGCGCCCGTGTTCGGATTCGAACTCGGGACCACCAGCCGCTGGCCCGCCGAGTTCGCCTGGCAGACCCCCGACATCAAGATCGCCGTCGTCACCGCCCACCGAGGAGAGGACGACGCCGAGGCCCAGCGGCGCGACGCCGCGTACGCCGAGGCCGGCTGGACGGTCCGTACCGCCGCCGAATGGCTCGACCACCTCGACACCCTGCTCGAACAGCTCCCCGACACGGAAGGCACCACCCGATGACCGCCCGGCTCAGCCTGTACCGCAAGGCCGAACAGGAGCTGTACAAGCTCGACCGCTCGGTCAAGGCCCAGTTCTACGACTTCAGCCACATCTTCCGGAACAACCCCAACCAGCCCGGCCTGAAGCTGAAGAAGCTCAAGGGCGACTCCCGGATCTGGTCCGCCCGGGTCAACGACTCCTACCGGGCACTGCTCACCCCGACCGGCGTCGACCCGGACGGCACCGAGAGCTGGCTGGTCATCGCCGTCCGGCACCGCAGGGACGTCTACGAGGAACTCCAGGTCGCGGTCAACCGCGTCACCGGTGAGATCGAATTCGTCGACCTCGCCGTCGTCGGCGACACCGCCCTGCGCCGCGCCGGCATCACCCTCACCCCCGCCGAGCCCGACGTCGGCGAGACGCCCACGCCGCCGCCCGCGCCGACCGCTACCGAGCCCCCCGCTCCTGCGCCCGCGGTGCCGCCGCTGCTCGCCGCGTACAGCGCCCAGCAACTGCGTGAACTCGGCGTCGCCGACCAGCTGATCGAGCTGGCCCTCGCGGTCACCGACAGCACCGAGCTCGACCAGCTGGTCGAGGGCGCGCCGCTGCTGTCCAAGGACGTGCTGTACGGCCTCGCCGCCGGTATGTCGATCGACGAGGTACGCCAGGAGATCACCCAGCCCGTCGAGCTCGGCCACGAGCCGGACCTGGGCGACTTCGCGGCAGCCCTGTCCCGTACCAAGGTCACCGCCGTGGACGATGCCGTACAGGCCGCCATCGACGAGGGTGACTTCCGGGCCTGGAAGGTGTTCCTCCACCCCACCCAGGAGCGCGTCGTCCGCCGCCATTACAACGGCCCTGCCCGGGTCTCCGGTGGACCGGGCACCGGCAAGACAATCGTCGCCCTGCACCGGGTCAAGCACCTGGCCGAACAGCTCCCGCCCGGCCACGACAAGCCGATACTGCTGACCACGTTCACCAAGAACCTCACCACCGACCTGCGGCTGCGCCTGTCTTCCCTGGTCGAGCCCGAGCTGCTGGCCCGCGTCGAGATCGCCCACATCGACCAGCTGGCCGCGCGGGTCCTCGGCGAGAACACCGCTCCCGGCCGCGGCAAGCAGCGCGTGTACGACAGCGTGGCGCTGGGCGAGATGCGTCAGCTCCTCGCGGAGCTGGACGACCGCCGCTGGGAGCCCGAGTTCCTCCTCGAAGAGTGGGAGCAGGTCATCCTCGGCCAGTCGGTACCGACCAGGTCGGACTACTTCCAGGCCCGGCGGGCCGGCCGCGGCCGTTCCCTGACGCGGCCCGAGCGCAATCACATCTGGAAGCTGATCGAGCAGTTCACCGCCCGTCTCGACAAGCTGGGCGTGGAGACCTGGGGCCAGGCCTCCGAGCGAGCCGCCCGCTACGAGATCGAGCGGGCCGCGAAGATCCGCGCCCGCCGCGAGTACAAGGACGAGGTCGGCGGCAAGGACCTCATCCACCGCGACAACAGCTCCGGCATGCGCTACCTCGGCTACCGATACCGGCACATCGTGGTCGACGAGGCCCAGGACCTCAGCCCCGCCCACTGGAAGATGCTCCGCGCCATGGCCGACCCAGAGCTCCCCAACGACATGTTCATCGCTGGCGACACCCACCAGAGGATCTACGACCACCAGGTCGCGCTCGGTGCCCTCGGCATCAACATCCGCGGCCGCTCCTCGAGGCTGACCCTGAGCTACCGCACCACCAAGGAGATCCTCGCCGAGGCCCTCCGCGTCGTCGAACCCAGGAAGGCCGGCCAGGACGTCGGCTACGACGACCTCGACGACGGCACCGACAACCTCGCCGGCTACCGGTCCGTCCTCCACGGCCCCGCCCCGGCCTTCACCCCGTACACCTCGTGGGAGGAGGAACTGGCCGGCCTCGCCACCACCCTGGCTGCCTGGCGCAAAGAGTTGTCCACCGACGAGCACGGCTCCCCCCGCGACCCCAGCGGCCACATCGCCGTCTGCGTCGCGGACCGCGACATGGTCAGCCAGACGATGTACCACCTGATCACCAAGGCCGGCATCACCTGCGCCGAGCTCACCAAGGACGGTCCGAAGGGCGACGGCGAGGTCCATGTGGGCACCATGCACCGCTTCAAGGGTCTCGAGTACCAGCGCCTGGCGATCGTCGGCGCCAGCGACGGGATCATCCCCCGCACCCACGTCATCGACCGCTACCGCACCGAGGACCCGCCACGCTACGAGCGCGAGCAGCGCAAGGCCCGCTCACTGCTGTTCGTGGCCACCACCCGTGCCCGAGACGCCCTAACCATCAGCTGGCACGGAAAACCGAGCCCCTTCCTGCCAGCCTGAACCGTCAGAGTCGTCTGCCTGCCCACCGTTGGGGCAGGCAGACGACGGTCAGGAGGTTCCGACAACGAGGATGTGGGCGGAGGCATCAGTGAACACGCCCTGGTCGTCCGCCAGGCGGGCGGTCGCCACCGCGTCCGCGACCAGCGCTTGCGCGACCTCCTGTCCCCCGCACCGGCCTGCCGCCACGACGTACGCCCATCCGGGACCCTCGATGCCGTGCAGGCGCACATCCGTCAAGCCGGCCTCGACCGCCTCCTCGGCGAGCTCGGCCGCCGTGTGGAAGTGCACCACCGTGAACCCTCGGCTGCCGTCGTACGACCCGGTCCGCACCACGTCGGTGACCTCCCCTGCGAGAAGGTCCGGGGTAAGCCCGGCACTCACGGTGTAGTCCTGCATCAGGGAGTACCGGGAGATCCCGGCTGCCGCCACCAGTCCACCCGGCACCACGACGCGGCGGGCTTCGGAGAGCGCTCTGAGCCTGTCGGCGCGATCCGCCAAGTGGTACAGCGGCCCCAGGAGCAGCACCGCGTCGAAGCCGTGTGCGGGCAGCGTCACATCTCGGGCGTCACCGATCTCGGCCGCACACCCTGGAACGTACGCGCGGGCCTGTTCGACATGCTTGGGCACCGGGTCCAGGAGCACCACCTCGTACCCGTCCTCGACAAGCCACCGAGCATGGGTCCCCGGCCCTCCACCCACGTCCAGAACCCGGGCCGGCGGCGGTGGAAGGTACTGGCGTAACAGCTCTTGAGTCCGCTCGAGCTCCAGGCGGCCTGTCGCGGTGGTGTGCAGCCGGGCGGCTTCGTCGTATTCCCCGTAGAAGTCCGCGATCCGTGCGTCGATCGTCGTCATACACAACGACGGTAGGACCCGCCCGGTCGTCCTGTCACCCGGAATTCGGCACCAGCACATCGTGGAGGCGACTCCCCTTCTCTGGCCGATCAAGCGGCGCGACGTCGACCCAGCCGGTTGCCATCACGCAGGCCCCTTTCTGAAGCTGCGTAGGCTTCGAACTCAATACCGAGACGGCGCAGAGCTGTCTTCAGGCACCGTATGACCGCGCCCGTTTCCGAGTTGTCCATCAGTCCGTCGTCCTGAGGGTCCTCGGGCAGATCGTCGATCAACAGGTCGATGAGGGCGTGTGCAACCTCTTCGTCGCCGCCAGCAGCAGGGGCGCTGCGGAGATCGCTAATGGCCGCGCGATTCAACCGCCTGTACGAGTAGCTCCCATCGTGGACGGTCTCGAAGAAGAGTCCTTGCGCCACCCTGCCCCTTCGGCCTCCGACGTTCGGAAGAACCCGAACGCCTGCATCGTCTCGCACACAGCTGACAGAAGGCAGGACGTTCTCGAGAGCTCCGCCGTGCAGCAGCCGAGGCGAACCGTGGCAAGACGCCTCCAGCACAATGGCGAAGTCCTGCGGTGGCGGCTCCGACAAGAACTCGACGTGGGGCGCCGTCACACACAGGCACGATTCGTCAGGGGGAACCGGCACCTCTACCGTGCAGGTGCGCCAGGGCAACTGCGACCGGCAGGTCGTAGCGGTCTTTGTCCTGCTCCCAGCGGGCCAGCACAGCGACAGTGGCGTCCGCAATCTCCGTTGGCAGGTCAGCCGCTCGGAGAGTCTCAGCGATATCCACCATCTCCGGTGCCCAGCGCCAGGCCCGCGCGGCGACGCTCGGAAGGTAGTCGGGATCCGAGAGGATGTTCGAGGCCATGGTTTCTGCCTCGGCGGTCAGCTCGGCCCCCACGCCGTGCGTGGCGGCAAGGGCGTGGGCGACGCCGGCGAGCGTGCGAGCGGCCTTCTGGTAGCTGGCGAATGCCATCTTCAGGGCGGAGGCGGAGCCGATGTCCCCGCTCGCCCGCCGGGGCTCGAGGTGGGTGCTCTTGAAGAGTTCTTCAACAATGGCTACGGCCTGCTGGTCGCCGGCGAGGTAAAGGCGCGCCGTCCGCTGGCCGCCTGGCGGTGGCCCGAAGATCGCTCCGTCGAGTACGACCGTACCGGGGCAGATCTCGCCCGCGATGTGCCCCATGCGCTTCGGGTTGATGGCGTTGGCGTCCACGTACACCCCGGCGAAGTCGTGGTCGGCGACCAGGGTGGCCACGTCTTCGGCGGCCTGGGGCGGGCAGATGGAGAGGACCACGGAGCTGCGGTGAAGCGCCGTAGTCAGGCTGTCCACGGCTACTGCCCCGGCCTGTACGGCCCGTTCACGTGTGGCTTCGCTTCGACCGTCGGGAACCCAAAGCACCTCGTGCCCCGCTGCCACGACCTGGGCGGCAACGGCAGCGCCCATGGAACCGGGGTGCAAGACGGTCACGGTGGTCACGGGCTGCCTCCTGGTGGAAGTTCGGCAATGGGATGTTCCCTGTGAGCCATGATCGACTCCCGCAAGCCGATTGCAACAGGCACTCCGGCGCCAGGGTGTGCAGCGAGCTGTCGACTGAAATGTCCGATCCGCCGGTCCACGCTCTCCGTTCGCCGGCGGGCGTTGGTCTCAAGGACGGTGTGCACCTCTTGCGCGGCGCCTTCGATATCTCCCCGTCCGAGACGGGCCATGGCGAGATCCATCCGCGCAAGCGACATCTCACCGAGCCGCTGCCGCGCAGGCGGGGCCGCCTGGAAGATCCCCACGGCCTGAGCGGCACAAGCCTCCGCGTCCGCCAGATTGCGACGTCCAGACAGCCAGAGGTGGGTGCTGCTGGCGTAGAAGAGCTGCTTCTCTACGGGGAATGCCATCATGCCGCCAGGCAGATCGCCGCCGTCGGCTGCAAGGCCTTCGCGAAGACGCTCCGCGCCGGCCAGTGCAGCCAGCGCCTCCCCGGTCCGGCCCAGCTGGCCGTATGCACGCGCCTTGATGCTCTCCAGCCGAGTGTTCGCAGTGCCGGAGTCCGGCGCGTACGCAGCCCCCAGCTCCGCCAGCCGGACAGCATCCGCCGGTCGCCCGTCCCAGTAGGAGATCAGGGCCTGGAGCCCGCGGACCCATACACGCAGGCCGTTGTGGCCCGCCAGCTCGCCCAGGAGAAAGGCGGTGCGCGCCTGGGTGTCGGCCGCGTCGTAGCGTCCAAGGTCGAAGCTGGCGTTGGCGAGGACTCCACACAGGATGCCGGCGCAGACGTAGAGGTCACGGGTGTAGCGCGGTGGCTGCCGGCCCTCCAGAAGTACGAACGCTTGGTCGCGTAGGGAGCGGACTTCTCGAAACAGAGGGCCAACGGGTCGGTTGGGATACGTGTCGACTATCCGGCGGATGTCGGCTTCCAGCTGCTCCATCGTGTGTGGTCCCACGTTGCTGCCTTCTGCGCGAGCCGCGAACCGTGCTGACTCGCCGGCAGCGGCGGTCACGACGTCTTCGTGGTTCTCGAATGCATCCTCAGGCCTGCCCTGCTCTGCCCTGGGGACGGGTGACGAGACTAGGCCGGAGGACACAGCTTCAAGGAGACGCGAGGCCTGGAATCCCGGGAACATGAACTCCAGGACCCGGCGGGAGACGGTTTGGGGGGTTCGGACGTCCCCTCTCAGCCATCGGTGGAACTGCCGCTTCTCGACGGTGGCAGTCGCAATCGAGGGGTCGCCTTCGGCATCGGCCAGCTGTTTGGCCGCCTGCTCGTACCGCTTCTTGAAGACGGTGTAGTCCTGCCAGCCCCGCTGGTTGATGAGGGTCTGGAAGAGCGTTGGTTCTAACGGGCTCATGACCGCTCCTCTCCTCGGCGTCAGTTCGGCCACCACGCTAGACCGCAGCGGCCCCAAGAAGTGGATCTCTCCGACACAAACAGTGCTCCCGAGGCGAACTGGCACAGGTTAGGCGTGAGAAGACCGCGTTTGGCTCCGGTTAGGCCCTCGCTCAGGCAGCGCCGGGGCGGGAAACTCCAACTTCGCCCGCCCTCTGAGGGCAATGGACCTGCGTGCCGACGCTCTGTGATGCCGTCGGCATCAGGGCACTGCCCGGAGGCATCCTGACCGTCGACTTCCCGAGGCTGAGATTGCGCACGCGCCCAAGCGGTACCTACGGATGTCCGGCTGACGACGTGGACGCAACTCATCCGCCTGTACGCGAGG
This sequence comes from Streptomyces sp. NPDC093801, assembly GCF_040701585.1. Classification (NCBI taxonomy): domain Bacteria; kingdom Bacillati; phylum Actinomycetota; class Actinomycetes; order Kitasatosporales; family Streptomycetaceae; genus Streptomyces; species Streptomyces sp. NPDC093801. The sequence goes on from NZ_JBFBDP010000001.1 coordinate 199,937, forward strand.
TTCTACTCGGGCCGGTTCGCTGCGGGGTCCCAGTAGTTCGCCAGCATCGCCGCCGGCCAGGCCGGAGCAGTGACAGGGCCGCGGGGACCCATCTCCTCGAAGTACGGGGCGAGGTCGTAGATAGGAGTTCCGGCAACGGCGTCGAGGTCGGTGACGTAGATGTCCCTGCCGTCCACTTTGAGCAGGCGGGGGAAGGAGGTTGCCATGCGGTTGGGGCGCCGGTGGTTTCGGTGGACGAAGGTGCCGGTGGGCTCCCAGGTCGGGTCGTTGCGGGGGCTGCGGGCTCCGAGGTGGAGGTCGGCGTCGGAGCCGAGGTGGAAGTGCCAGGTCACGATCAGGTGGGAGAACTCGTCGATGCCGCGCAGGGTGTCCAGTGGGAAGTCCGGGCGCAGGCGGATGATCGATTCGACTCCGCCCTGGTAGTCGTCGGCCGGCGTCTGGTGGCCGCCGATGACGTGGGCGATGGCCTCAATCGTGATCGGGTCGTGCACGCGTTCCTCCCCTGGGACTACCGGACTGGCCGGGGCGCTGCTCCGGCTTGGACCGGTGGTGTGCTGGCGCGGTCAGCGTACCCGGCTGATCATGGTGCGGGCTCGGCTGTCCAGGGCTGCAAGGGTCGTTCCTCCGCGTCCGCGGTAGGGGGAGAGGGCGCGGCGCATCTGGACGACGGTGTCCAGGGCGCGGCCGGACTGGACTCCCTGCATCGCGTCGAGGGCTTGGGACCAGGTGGTGCAGGCCATGTCGACGGCTCCGCGTTGTATCTGCACGGCGCCCAGGAGCCCCAGGGTGACGGCGTGGGTGCGCGCGAAGGGCTGAGCCTTGCGCGTGCGGACACTGCGCTGGAATTCGTGCTCGGCTCCGCGGAGGTCTCCGATGGCATGGAGGGTTCGGGCTGTCTCGTGGGCGAGGGAGGCCTCGGAGAAGAAGAAGACCCGGGCCGGCTCGTCGTCCCCCTCGCCTGCGTTGCACAGGTCGTTCTCGGCCTGGAGGAGAGTGGCGAGGGCCTGCTGCTTGTGGCCGGCGGCTGCGAGGCTGCGGGCGTGGACGACTCCGAGGAGGGAGCGTTCCCGTGGGCTGGCGTCGGTGTAGCGGCGGTGGCGGACGGAGGCCTCGGCGAGTCGGAGGGCTTGGGCGGGGTGGCCGAGGTCGAGGGTCTGGTGGGCCTGGGCGCGGAGGATGTGTCCGGCCAAGGGTGCGTCGTCGGCTTCGGCGGACAGGCGCAGGGCCACGGCGAGCCACTGCTGGGCGAGGGTGTGCTCGGAGGCGTCGAAGCTGGTCCAGCCGGCCAGGTAAGCGAGTTCGCCGGCGGCGGTGAACATGGCCTGCCGCGTGCCGGTGTCGGGGAAGTGGCCGCTGAGGTAGGCGGTGACGTCGGTGCGGAGGTAGGCGACGAGGGCGGATCGTCCGTCCGCACCGCCTCGGCGCTGTTCGCGGCGGGAGAGCAGTTGCGTCATTTCGCGTACGGCGGCCACGTCGTCCGGGCCGACGTGCCGCTTGGTCGCGGGCGTGCGCTGATGGGCCGCGGAGGCGGTGTCCTGCCACCAGCGGTCGGACGGCAGGAACATCCCTGCAAGGGAGAAGGCGGCGCCCTTCAGGGTGTGGCGGCGCTCCAGGTCCAAGTCGGTCCCCCCGAGGTCGACGATACGTGCGATGGGGTCGCTGTCCCGGGAAACCAGACATGCCTGTTCGTCGGGATCTGTGAGCCCGATGTCGGCGGCCGTGATGATCCGATGGATCCCCCGGCTGTTCAGTCCTCGCGACAGCGTCTCGCACAAGATACGGGTCGCCGGCGGCGAGGGGTGCGATCCGCGGACCCACTGGTTGATGTGCGAGGCGGACACCGCCTTCAGGTCGTCCGCACCGGATTCCGCTGCTACGAGCTGCAGTTGCCGGGCAGTTGTGGCCTGCGACCAGCCCAGTTGGCGGAGTACGCCCTCCAGCAGGGTGTTGCGCTCACGCGGCACCGGATACTCCCGTCCACGAAACGATCTTTACGTGCTTTACGCGGGGCCGCGCCTTGCCTGGGATGTCCACGCCGGGCGATGCACGGTTCGCTGAGAGTAACGCCACAAGGAGGCCTTCTCCGGCTGAAGTTCAGCCATCCGTTCCAGGCTTCCGGCGTCTGGTGTCGGCTTCACGCGCACGCTCTGAAAGGGATGAGGTGACGATGTCTCACCGGATCACGCGGGGAGACCTGCTGCGGACTCTGCAGTCGCCCAAGGCCGTCTCGGCGTGCCTGGCATTGCCCAGCAGAGCTGAATCCGTTCGCACGGCTCGTCGCTTCGTGGCGCACCAGCTTGAGGCATGGGGGTGCGCGGCAGCGGAGCCCTCCACCGCGCTGGTCTCCAGCGAGCTCGCGACCAACGCCATCAAGCACCGCAGCCCTGGAGCGGAGGCACAGGACTTCCTGGTCTCGGTGACCTTCGAGCCGGGCGTGGCCCTGGTGGTGCAGGTGGCGGACGCCAACCCCGGTCTCCCGGTGGTCAAAGCACGGCAGTCGGCCCTGGCCACGGGCGGACGCGGGCTGTTCCTGGTCACCCAGGTGGCCGACTACTGGAGCGCCTCGCCTCGAAGCGACGGCCAGGGGAAGGTCGTCAGCGCCTACTTCCGAGCCGCCCAGGTCAGCACCGACCCGCCTGGGGCCTACGGACTGAGGCTGCCGGAGGCAGCTGCTCCACCGACTTCTTCGAGCGCCGGGCCGGAAGCACATCGGCCTGATCAACAGGAAACCGGAGGGGGCATGCTCCCGTCACACGAATTCTCCCGGCCGTCGGTGCCGCGGGTGCACAACTGGCTCGGCGGAGACGTCTGGAATTTCGATGCCGACCGCATCCTCGGCAAGGAACTCCTGGAGGCTGCTCCCTGGCTCAGGCAGGCAGTTGCCGCCGCTCGAGACCACGGGCAGAAGTCGGTGAGCGTCCTCGCCCACAGCGGGATCGTCCAGTTTCTGGACCTCGGGTGCGGCCTCCCGCAGCGGCATGGCCAGAACACCCACGATGCCGCCAAGGCCGCAGCCGGGGAATCCACGGTCGTGTACGTGGATCGCGATCCTTCCGTGTGCGCCCACTACCGTTCGATGCTCGAAACGAGCCAGGAACGGGAGTGCCAGGCCGACTTCACCCAGCCCGAAGCGCTCCTGGCCCATCCCGCCCTCGCCCACCTCGACCGGAGCAGACCCATCGCGGTGCTCCTGCACGAGGTCCTGCCGTGGCTCGACGACGAGCAGACGCGACACCTGCTGGCGTCCTTGCAGGCCTGGCTGCCGACAGGCAGCGTCCTGTCCGTCATCCACACTGCAACCGACAGCGACCCGCAGGCGGCGGCGGGCCTCGTCGCCGTCTATCGCAACGCCGGCATCACCTACCGGCCACGGAGCCTGGAGCAGCTGCTCGCCCTGTTCCAGAGCTGGGACGTGGATGTCCCCGGCATCACAGCCGTGCCGCTCGACAGACTCCGCGTCGTTGGCAGCCGAAAGCCCGTGGGTCGACTCCGCGGCGTTGGAGGCCGGAAGCCCCTGTACGGCTCCTACGCCGTCATCGCCCGCGTACCGAACCTGTTGTTGGACAGGTCGTGCCCGGGTGCCGGGCCGGAGCCTGCTGGGGCGAGTGTCCCTTCACTGGCCGAGGCCGACCGCAGATGAAGCTGACCGAGGACGAGGACGCCTTCTGGACCGGGCTCCCGGACTACGAGCGCGCCCCTTCAGATGATCCGTTGTTCGCCCGGACGGTGCGCACCGGGCCGCCGCCTGGTGATGTCTGGGCGGCCTCCCCTCACGAGCTGCGGGTCGGCGACTGGCTGGTCCTCGGCAGCAGCGCGTACGAGATCACCAACATGTTCTCCCGGGGCTTCGACTGCTCCGTGAAGCAGGTGATCCTGCGTGGCCACGCCCCGCAGCTGGTCGGCACCCGGCACGAGATCGTGCGCCCCTATGCCGTCTCCCGCCTGCGGTAGGCGGCGGGCCCCGCCGAAAGCCGCTATCCGATATCCGCCCCCGTTCGAGGAGTTACCCGTGGGCCCGTCGCTTCCGCTCCCCAAGCGGCCAGCGTGCTTACCTTCACTGCCGTCAGGGCCGGAGGAAGGTCGCGCGACCGATATGCCCTGCGGGCTGCCCGAGGCGCAAGAGGGTGCCTGGCGTCTGCTGCGCTCCCTTGTCATCTCGCGGCACGAGGACATCACCGGCGAGGACAGCAGTCTGTGGGAGGCCCTGAACCGCGTTCTCGACGATGCCGTGGATGGGTGTGACGTCCGTCCGCTGACCGCAACCTTGGCTGTGAATCTCGGAGCGCTGACGGACCGAACCTCCCGCCACGTGCAGTCCGCGCTGACCGAATCGGCACGGTTACGGGCCCGCGTCCTCCTTCGCGAGGTCAGCGAGCGGCTGCGCCTTGGCACCTTGGACATCGGGCTCCTTCGCCGACTGGCCTGGATGACGCAGGAGGTCGTGGACGAGCTCCTGCAGCAGGCGTCATCGGGGCTTGCTTCGATGCCGGCGGCAACGCGTCCGAACGCCCACTCCCCCATGCCCGCGAATTGGGCGGCTTCCGCATGAGCAACTTGAATGCCGTGGATCGCGCCTTCCTCCTCGTACGCCGGCAGATCAGCATCGCGTACCCGCCAGGGACATCCGTTCCCGGCACCGAGGAGCTTGCCCGGGTACTCAGACTCCCGAAGGCGCACGTGCACCGGGCACTGCGGCGGCTGGACACACTGGGGGAGATCTCGCTGCACACCGGGAGCCTTCCGGTCCGCCTCAGCCCGCATGAACCGCACCCCCGCGACCGCGCGCTCCATGGCGCCGTCCGGGACCGGATACGTGCCGGCTACTACCTGCCCGGCCAGGCGCTGGCGACGGGGCTGCTGGGCGAGGAGTTCAGACTGCGCCCCCACCACGTCCAGCGTGCGTTGCGGTTCCTCGTGGCGGAGAAGACCCTGCGCTTCGACGAACACGGTGCCTACGGTCCGGGCCACTACGTCCCTGTGGGGTCCATGGAGGCGGTCGCGTGAACGCCGCGCTGTTACTGCTACCGGCCGCGCATCGCCAGGGCGAGTACGGCAGCGGCTGCGGGTCGCCCGCCCTGGCCGAAGCTTGTGCCGGCGTAACGGGGACGACACCGCCGCCGACGGTGGGAGTGCTGCGGTGAGGGCGGTGCAGCGCCGCAGGCTCCTGCTGCTGCACAGGCTGACCGCCGTGCCGCTGGTGGGGCCCGTCGCAGACCGGCTAGGCAAGGCATATCTCCGCTACGCCGTCCGGCAGATGCTCTCCCGCGCCCGGCTGTGTGAAGAGCGCACCGGTTCCGAGCGTTCTGCGCACGGCTCGGCGCCGCCCAGGGACAGCAGCTGATATCCGCCGCCGCCCTCGCGGCCCACGACTTCCCTCTCCGGCCCTTCCGAAGAGGGGGGCCAGGAAGCACGCCGTCAAGCACGTGCCCCTGGCGAGCAACACACCGAACACACCGAACACACCGCAGCGAGAAGAGGAGTTGCAATGGCCACCAATCCCAACCCGGGCATGACCCAGGCCCAGCCCAAGGCCACGGCCAAGGACCCGTTCCACCTGGACGTGGAGCTGCTGGAGATCGGCGACGCAGGCGCGCTGAAGACCCTGACCGACGACAACTGCGGCTCGACCTGCGGCGCGTGCACCACCGGCGTCCACTGACCCACTCGCTCCACCCTGCCGGTGCCGCCTCGCCCAACGGCGGGGCGGCACCGGGCCCGTCCGTTCCATTCATCCTTCATGGAGGTTCAGGTGACAAACCCCGCGTTCCGGTCCGGCCGCACAGCACTCGTGCGCGCGGTGGCGTCCCCCACTCCTCCGCTGCTGCCCTGGCCCGACCTGGCCGACCGGTCCCCCGGAGACTTGACCGGGCAGCTTCCCTGGCTGCGTGCAATCCGCGCCACGGATACCGGAAGGGCGTTGTGGCATGCCAGCCCGGCGCTGGGCAGTGAAGTCGACGGCCTTCTGGCAGCCGAAAGCCCCCCACACCGTGATGTGCGTAGGGCTGCACTCTCGGTGGCCCGGTACGTGCTGCGAGCACACGGCCGCCCCACTCCCTTCGGGTACTTCGCCGGCGTCACCACTGCTGGCTTTGAGGGCTCGGCCCGTGCCGACTGGAGGCGCGAGCACCGGCCGGTGGCCCGTGCGTCCGCGGAATGGATGGCGGAGATGATCACCCGACTGGAGGCCGACACCGAGCTGCTGCAGCGGATTCCGGTGGTCGCCAATACAACGCTCACCGAGCGCGGCGATCGTCTCATCGTCCCGTACCGGACGGACACCGGAGCCGCCCGCCAGCGCACGGTCGAGGCCTCCGTCCGGATGACCGGCGCCGTGACAGCCGTACTCATCGCCGCACAGGCGCCCATCCCGGTCGCCGATCTCGTGGCGAAGGTCTTGGCCGAGTTCCCGTCGACAGGGCAGAGCACGGTCACCGGGTTCGTGCAGGAGCTGGTGCGGGTCGGCGTCTTGATCAGCGCCTTGCATTCCCCGAGCACGGAGACCGATGCGCTCGGCTACCTGCTGGCCCAACTCGACGCCATCGGTGCCGGCGAGGTCGTCGGGGTATCGGAGACTCTCGCCGCTCTGCAGGCCGCCCACGCTGCACTCCAGCACGCAAGCGGGCACGAGGGCGCCCGTGCCCTGATGCGCTCCGTGGCTCCCCGGCTGCGCCGGGACCCGGTGGCCGTCGACCTGCGCCTGGCCGGGACCCTGGTACTGCCGGAGGCGGTCTCACAGGAGGCCGAGCGCGCCGCTCTGCTGCTGGCCCGCGTGTGCTCGGCACCGTTCGGGCCCGCAGCCTGGAAGGCGTACCACATGCGGTTCTACGAGCGGTTCGGGATCGGCTCCATGGTTCCGGTGCTCGATGTGGTCGCGGACAGCGGCATCGGCTACCCCAACGGATACGCGGGCGCCGGCCCTACGGACCACAAGCCGCAGCTGACGGGCCGCGACCAGGTTCTGCTGCGGCTGGCACAGCAAGCTGCCCTGGACGGCCTCCGCGAGGTCGTCCTCGACGAGGCCACGATCGACGCCCTGACCGTGGGCAGCGAACCGGTACGCCTCCCGCCCCACCTTGAGCTTGGGTTCCGGCTCCGCGCATCCGACACCGCAGCGCTGGACCAAGGCCGTTTCCGCCTGGAAGTGGTCACCGTGTCCCGGGGCGTGGGGGTCGGCACAGGCCGGTTCCTCTCCGTTCTCGACTCCGGGCAGCGGCAGGCCCTGGTCAAGGAGCTTGCATGCCTTCCGGCTTCCGATCCGGGTACGGTCGCCATGCAGCTGTCGTTCCCGCCGCTGCTGCCGGAGAGCGCGCACGTCACCCGGGCACCGCGCGTGCTGCCTACCGTGATCAGCCTTGCCGAGCACCGGCCTCCTGCTGGGGACGTGCTGACCGTCGGCGACCTGGCCCTGGGCTGCGACGGGCGCCGGATGTACCTCGCTGCCCCCGCCCGCGGCCAGCGTGTGGAGGCGGTGGGGATGCACGCCCTGAACCTGGACACCCACACCCCGCCGCTGGCCAGGTTCCTCACCGAGCTGGGCCGCGCCCAGTGCGCGCAGGTCACCACGTTCGACTGGGGGGCCGCCGCCCGCCTTCCCTACCTTCCCCGCCTGCGCACCGGCCGCATCATCCTGGCGCCGGCCCGCTGGCGGCTGGAAGCCGGCGAGCTGCCTGCAGCCGACCGGCCGTGGGAGGAATGGGACGGTGCGTTCGGCACCTGGCGCGAGACCCGCAAGCTCCCCCTGACGGTGAACGTCGGCGAAGGCGACCGGCTCCTTCCCCTCGACCTCACCGTCCCGGCCCACAGGGCACTGCTACGCGAAGAACTGGACCGCGCCGGTGCGATCAGGGTCGCCGAGGCTCCGGGCGCGGCCGAGCTGGGATGGTGCGGCGGGCGGGCCCACGAGGTCGTTGTGCCGCTCAAGGCCAGCCGCCCTCCGGCCTGGCCCCGCCTGCCTCAGCCCACGTCTGCTCGCACGGTTCGGAGGGACCTGGTTCACACTCCCGCCGTCTCGCCGGTGCTCCTGGCCAGCGTGTATGGGGACGTCCGCCGCCAGGACGTCCTGCTCGGGGAGCACTTGCCGGACCTACTGGACCGGCTCGGCGGGCCGCCCTGGTGGTTCGTACGGTTCCGCGACCCCCACCAGCACCTGAGGCTCCGCTTCGCCCTGCCCACCCCGGAAGCCTTCGCCTCCACGGCGAGCACGGTGAGCACATGGGCGGACGAACTCCGGCGCGCTGGACTGGTGTCGGACCTGCGTTACGGCACCTCCTATCCGGAGATGGGCCGGTGGGGAGAAGGGCTGGCGTGGGCTGGGGCCCAGGAAGTCTTCCGAGCCGACTCCCGAGCCGTCCTCGCACAGCTCACCTGCGCGGGCCAGCCGTCCCGGCGGGCACTGGTCGCCGCGCACAGCGTGGCCATCGCCGCCGCCTACCTGGGCAGTACGGCGAAGGCGATGTCGTGGCTGATCCATCATATCCCCGCGGCGCCTCCGGCACGGGTGGCCCGCCCGAAGTTCGCCGAGGCCGTCGCGCTCGCCAACCCCGACGACGACTGGGCAGCCCTGCGGTCCGTCGCTGGCGGCGAGACGATCCTCAATGCCTGGAGCGACCGCGGCCAGGCCCTGGACCGCTACCGGGACCACTTCCCCGGACCAGACACCCAGGGCATCGACGCAGACGACGTGCTGACCTCCCTGCTCCACGTCCACTTCGTCCGCGCCGTCGCCGTGGACTTCCCCGAGGAAGCCGTCTGCCTCTACCTCGCGCGCGCCGCCGCCCTCGCCTGGACCGCCAGGAGGTCCCGCTGATGCCCCACCCTGCCCTCGGCTTCGCCCGGGAGATCGCCGACCAGCTCGCCGACCCGGCGGCCGTTCTCGGCTCGCAGGCCGACTCCGACTGGCGCCGGCAGTCCCTCGGGCACGGCGTTCCCGGTATCGCGCTGCTGCACATCGAGCTCGCCGCCTCCGACCTCGCACCGTGGGACCGCGCGCACGCCTGGCTCTCCGCCGCGGCGGCCGAGCCGCTGACCAGCGGGGCCGACAGCCACGCCTTCTACGGTGCCCCGGCGTTCGCCCACGCCCTCGCCTGCGCGGCCGAACGCCTCCCTGGAGCGTACGGCTCCGGACTCGATGCCCTGGACCGGCATGTGACCAGCGACGTGCGCCGCCGCCTGGCCGTGGCCGAGCAGCGCATCGAGACCGGAGAACTCCCGGCGCTCGCTGAGTTCGACGCGATCCGCGGTCTCACCGGATATGGCGCCTATCTCCTTCGCCGGCGCCCCGACAGCGACACCGTCCGCGCCGTCCTCGACTACCTGATCCAGCTGACTGAGCCGCTCACCCACCGGGGCGAGGCCGTGCCCGGATGGTGGACGGCCTCCGGGCCTTCCGGCCGGCCTGACGACCGCTACCCCGACGGGCACGCCAATACCGGCCTCGCCCACGGCATCGGAGGCGTCCTTGCCCTCCTCGCGCTCGCCGCGCACCGCGGGACCATGGCCAGCGGCCATCGGGAGGCCATCAACAGCATCCTTCGCTGGCTGGACCGCTGGGAGGCCGACACCAACGGGGGACCGGCCTGGCCGTACTGGGTAACCCTTCCGGCCCTGCGAGCGGGCCACATGCCCGTGGGGCCGCAGCGGCCGTCCTGGTGCTATGGCACCGCCGGCCTCGCTCGCGCCCAGCAGCTCGCCGCCATCGCCCTCGGAGACCGGCGGCGCCAACTGGCCGTAGAGCAGAGCCTTCTGGTCGCACTGACCGACCCCCAGCAGCTCCGCAAGACCACCGACAACGGCCTGTGCCACGGATTCGCCGGTCTCGCGCACATCGCCGCCCGGGCCGCCTCGGACGCCCTGGCGCCCACCGCCGGTCAGCTCCGGGCAGTGCTCCCCGCGCTCCTGTCCGCCGTATACCCCCCTGGCAGCGACCCCGCCACCGCCGCAGCCAGCCTTCTGCGCCCGCCGGAACCTGGCCCGGGGCTCCTCGACGGCGCGGCGGGAATCGCCCTGGCCCTCATGGAACCCAGCGGCACACCGACCCAGACCGCTTGGGACACCTGCCTGCTCATCGCCTGAACCAGCACGCACGCACAACCCATGAACGCCGCCTACCCACCTGAAGGAACCTCACCGATGCAGGGCACCTGGCACCAGATCAACGTCACCTTTCCGGACCGCGCTACCGCGCAGCAGGTGATCTCACGGACGCTCGGCCCCGCCCTGTTCACAGCCGAGGAGAGAGGAGAGATCTCCGCCTGGTGGTTCATGAACAAGCAGCCGTGGAAGCTGCGCGTGCGTACCGTCGGCGACGAGACCCCCACCTTGTGGGACGCACTCAGCGGGCTTGTCCGGGACGACCAGGTACGGCAGTGGATTCCCACCATCTACGAGCCGGAGACCCTGGCCTTCGGCGGGGCCGAGGCTGTGGAGGCGGCTCACGAGCTGTTCCACGCTGACAGCCGTCACCTGCTGACCTACCCCGTCCAGATCGGGCACCTCGGCCGCCGCGAGACCGCCGTACTCCTCGTCAGCGCGATGATGCGCGCCGCCGGACTCGACTGGTACGAGCAGGGCGACGTCTGGGACAAGGTCGCCGCCGAACGCCCGGCCCCGCCGATCCTCGCCTCCGAGCTGGAGGCGGCCATGCACTCCCTGCTGACCGTCGACGCCCGCACCCTGTGCCGGGAGGACGGCCCGCTCCACGGCCACGCCGACTGGGTCCGCGCCTTCGCACGGGCCGGAACCGCCCTCGCCGTCCTCCACCACGAAGGCCGCCTGCGCCGGGGACTGAGAGCGGTTCTCGCCCACCACGTGATCTTCCACTTCAACCGGGCCGGCCTCCCCCTGGAGGACCAGAGCGCCCTGTCCAACCTCGCCCGAAAGGCCATCATGGGAACGAGTGACACCCCCGCAACCACCCCCGACCGCACCCCGGCCGCCGATAGCGTCGGATCGGTGAACACCGACACGCTCACCACCCCCGACCCGACCGCGGAACAGCTCCGCAATGCCCTCGTCGACCAGATCCGCCAGGAGGGCCACGCCGTCAACCCGGCGGCCGAGGCCGCGCTGCGCACCGTGCCACGGCACCTGTTCGTACCCGACGCCTCGCTCCAGGCGGCCTACGCCAACCAGCCGGTCCACGTGAAGTACGACACCGACGGCACGTCCATCTCCTGCGCCTCCCAGCCCGCCGTGGTCGCCCTCATGCTCGACCAGCTCGACGCCCAGCCCGGCGAGCGCATCCTCGAACTCGGCGCCGGCACCGGCTACAACGCAGCCCTCCTCGCCCACCTCGTCGGCGACACCGGACACGTCACCACCATCGACGTCGACGACGACCTCGTCGAGCGCGCCCGCGCCCACCTGGCCGCCGCCGGATACACGAACGTCGATGCCCTGACCCGCGACGGAGCCGTCGGCTACGCCGACGGGGCACCGTACGACCGGATCATCGCCACCGTCGGCGCCCACGGCATCCCGCACGCCTGGCTCGACCAACTCGCGCCGGACGGACGGCTCGTCGTTCCCCAGCGCATCAAGGGCAGCGTCTCTCGCTCCATCGTCTACGAACGCCGAGACGGCCGGTGGATCTCCCTCGGCAGCGAGATGAACACCTTCATGCCCCTGCGCCGCGGCATCGCGGACGACGACCGGCGGATCGTCTCCCTCTCCGCGGACGGGACCGTACGACTGCAGGCGCCGGCCGGAACGCCCATCGACGCCGAGGCGCTGGCCCGTGTGCTCGAAGAACCGCGGGTCGAGGAGTGGACCGGGATGACGGTTCGCGCCATGGAATCGCCCGAGTGGATGGAGCTCTTCGTCAGCTGCTCCTTCCACTCCGGCCTGATCAGGATGCTGTTCCCGGCCTCTGCAAAGGGCACCACCCTGACCGAGGACCCCTACCCCTCCTCCACCGCGGTCATCGACAAGGGCGGCCTGACCTACCTCGCCCGCCGCCTCTCGGACCAGACCACCCCCGAGGGCGGCAAGCTGTGGGAGTTCGGCGTCATCGGCCACGGCCCCGGCAGCGACGAGCTCGCCGCCAAGGTCGCTGAGGTCATTCGGACCTGGGACCGCAACTACCGCAGCCGGGAAGCCACCTTCGAGCTCCAGTCGCTCCAGGCACCGGCCTCCAAGGAAGGTCCCGGCCGGTTCTCCGTCGACACGCCCCTGAACCGGATCGTCATCGACTTCAACTGACCGTGCGCCCCTGACCGTGTGGTGCCCACTGCCCCCAATCTCCGGCCGCGGGCACCACACGTCGGGCCGACCCCTCGGAGAACTTCATGGACCCGCACGGCCAGTTAGCCCGGCGCTTCCCCCTCGTCTCGCGGTTCCGGCCCGCCTGCCTTCCCCTTCCCGACCGCGTCCAGGCCCTCGCGACCCTCTCCGAGACCGCTGCCGCCCGCGCGGACCAGGGGCTCGCCTCGGCCGTCTGCAACCAGGCCGCCCTGATCGCCAGCGACGTCGGACTTCCTGACCTCGCGCGCCAGCTGTGCCACCAGCACGCCGAGGCCTACCTGCACGCAACCCCACTCCCCGCCACGGCCGCGATCCGGGCCCTCGAGCCCGTCGTCAACCTGGCCCGCCTGCAGATCCGGGCCGGACACCCCGACGAAGGACGCAACCGTCTTCTGCGCCTCTTCGACGCCGTCACGAACGGAACCGCCGACCGATTCGACGACGTGCACATCCCCGCCGACCTGGTCCAGTCTGGAGACGACCGGCGAGAAGTGCGCGCCTGGCTGTGGCGAGTCCTCCTCGCCGACGGCTCACGCACCCTCACCGGAAGTGGCCGGTGGGCCGAAGCCCTCGCGCACACCCGCACGCATCATGGCATCGGCAAGCGGATGTTCGACGGCCGACAGATCGCAGTCGTCGCGGCCCTCACCAGCGGCGACACCGATCACGCCGCCGCCCTCATCGCCGACACGGCCGCCGGCGAGCCGTGGGAGCACGCCGTCACCTCCTGCCTCCACGCCCTATGCCTCCGTGCCTGCCTGGGCTTGGACCACAGCGCGGAGAGCGAACTCGAAGCCGCGCTCCGCGCCGTCCCCGCCGAGCAGGGCATGACGGTCTTCGATACCCGCCTGCGCCTTACGGCCCTGGACACCATCGCCTCCCCGGCGAGCCCGGCCGCGTACCGCATCACGAACGAGTTGCACCGGGCCATCGTCGGTACACGTGACGGCTTCGCCGCCCGCGAGGTCCTGGACAACTCGTTGTTCACCGAGCTCGCCGCCCCGAGACAGCTCCAGGACTGCCTCGACCTCGTCGCAGCCTGTGCTCTGGGCTCCGGCGCCGTGCCCGCGCGCCTGCGTAGCGCCTTGGCCACGGCATTGCATCGGAGCGACCGCGTGATCAGGGACAGCCTGTCGGTCCCCTGAGTCGCCCAGGTGTCCGAGCCGGTCCGGCGTACGCACTTGGTCGGCAATCCTCCGCCCGGGTGACACGGCCCTGTTCGAGCGAGTTTCAACGCCGCCGCCCCAGACGCGCCAAGCCCACTCAGCGGCACGAGAACATTCGTTCCCGTTTTGCCTCCGATCCGGCCGTGACGGACCCGGATCGGAACCGTTCTTAGAGCACCAGTACCAGTCGTGCGCCCATCCGGAGGACCCCGTGAATCTCCTACCGAAGCACCTCGACACCCTCCTATTAATCGAACATGACGCGCCTGCCCCGTGCCTGCCTTCTGCGGGTGGGGGTCGTGTTGACGCCTCATCGTCCTGCTGCCGCGGCTCACGACCGGATTTCGGGAGGGCTGCGTGAGCAAGGACTCGGCAAGCGGATCCGGCGCCGCGGGGGTGTCGGATTCCGAGCGGCTCCTCTTCGGCGGCGAGCTGGCCTACGACATCGGGTGGGACCAGCACGAGGGCGCCTGGCTCAAGCTCGGGCTCTGGACGATGGCTCGTCAACTCCCCCGGCTGGCGGGGACCGGCCTGAGGCTCGCCCACCTCGCCGACGCACGGGCCCTGCGGGTGGTCCTGGCCTCCGAGGCCGGGCGGGGCGTCGCGCAGGCGGTCGGCCTGGTCGCGGTCAACAGCGTGCTCGGCCACGTCCTCGCGGCCGGCAGCACCAACGAGCGCCTGACCCAGGCGCTGCCCGCGCTCACGGTCGTGGCCGTCACAGCGTTCCTCGGGTCACTCCTGCGCTCGGCGTCGACGGCGGCCACCGGGGCGCTGGAACCGAAGGTGCAGCGAGTCGCCACCGAGCAGTACCTCGGCCTGGTGTACCGCACGGAGCTGTCGGCGATCGAGGACGACGAGTTCCACCGGCTGCTGGACGCGGCCCGCTACGGTGCCGACTCGGCCCGGCGGATGATCCGGTACTGCACCAATACCCTGAACTCCGCGGTGTCGCTGATCGCAGCGGCTGGCGTCCTCACCGTCCTGCACCCGGTGCTGCTGCCGTTGCTGGTCCTGATGACGCTGCCGAGCGCGTGGAGTTCGCTGATGATCTCCCGCCAGCGGTACATCTCCTTCCACGCCTTCGTGCAGCACGCCCGCGCCGGACACCTCCTCGGTCAGCTGCTGACCCAGAAGGAAGCGGCGGCTGAAGTCCGCGTCCACGGTGTCGGCCCGTTCCTGCTCGGGCACTTTCGCACGATGGCCGAGACCAGCGAGCGCGAGCAGACCCGGCTGGCCCGCCGCGCTGCCCGGATCGGGCTCGCCGCCGACGGCGCTGGTGGTCTCGCCACCCTCCTCACCTACGGCGCCCTGGGTGCCCTCCTCTGGGCCGGAGCGATGGAACTGGCCGTCGCCGGCACGGCGGTACTGGCCATCCGCACCGGCGCCGCCAGCCTCGACAGCCTGGTGCTCCAGGTCACCGAGCTCCACCAGGAGTCCCTGTTCGTCGCCGACTTCGAGCGGCTGTGCCGGGAGGCGAAGACCCGGGCGATCCCCGTGGGCGGGGACCCGCTGCCCGAGCGGCTGCGGGAAGTCCGGTTTGAGAAGGTCACCTTCACGTACCCCGGCAGCGGCCAGTCCCTGCCCGAGCCCACGCTGCGCGAGGTGTCCCTGGCGTTCCCGACGGGGAAGATCATCGCGCTGGTGGGCGAGAACGGCTCCGGCAAGTCCACCCTGGTCAGGCTCCTGGCTGGCCTCTACCTTCCGGATGAGGGCAGCGGCACGATCTGGTGGGACGACGTCGATGCCCGTACCGCCGATCGCGACCAGGTCTTCGGCCGCGTCGCGCTGATGTCGCAGGACTTCTATCACTGGCCTTTCACGTTCCGGGTGAACGTCGGTATCGGGCAGCCCGGTCAGGTCATCGACGACCGGGCGGTCGAGGAGGCCTCCGGCTTCTCCGGTGCCGACGAGGTGCTCAGCGGCCTGCCTCGCGGGCTCGGCACGCTGCTGGCTCGCGGTTACCGCGGCGGGCACCAGATCTCGGGCGGTCAGTGGCAGCGCATCGGCATCGCGCGGGCCAAGTACCGGCAGGCCGAGATCCTGATCGTGGACGAGCCCACCAGCGCCCTGGACGCGGTCGCGGAGCAGCGGGTCTTCGACCAGATCAGGGCCCTGGCCGCGACCACCGGGCAGACGATCGTGCTCATCACCCACCGCCTGCACTCAGTGCGCCATGCGGACCTCATCCACGTCTTGAAGGACGGCCGGGTCGCCGAGTCGGGCACCTGGGAGGAACTGATGGACCCGGCTACGGGTACGGGGGACTTCCGCGACGCCTACCTCGTCCAAGCCGCTGCCTTCGATGCCACGATCCCCACCCAGTCCGCCGGCGACCACGACTCTCTGCGCGCCCAAGACAACGCATGACCGTCGCCGTGTCCCAGGAACAGGCCAGCGGGGTGAACGTCCGCCCGGCGTCGGGACGGGACGAGGCCCGACCGCAGACCAGCTCGCAGACCGAGTGCCGTCCGCCTGTCCCCGTTCCTGATGCCCTGCCCGCAGGCCGGCTGCTGACGGAGGCCGTCCCGTGGTGACGCTGCCCCGCCCCCGGCCTTCCGTCCACAAGAGGGCACCGCTACTTGGGACGGGGTTCCGGTTGTACCTCGGCGGGGAGTCCGCTGGCCTGGTCGGGACGTCGGTGCACCTGGTGGCACTGCCCACCCTGGCCGTCCTCGAACTGGACGCGACGGCCGGGCAAGCCGCTCTGCTCGCCTCCCTGGCCCACCTGCCCACCTTCCTCCTGGCCCTCCCCGCCGGCGGCATCGTCGACCGGTACGCCAAGCGGGCTCTGCTGGTGGGGACGGACCTGGCGGGGGCCGTCGTCGTCACGGTGGTTCCCGTGGCGGCGCTGGCCGGAGTGTTGTCGATGTCCATGCTGTACGCGGTCGCGCTGGTCCTGGGTGCGGTGACCGTGCTGCATCAGGCGGCGGCCATCGCGATCGTGCCGCAGCTGGTCGAACCCGCCCTGCTACACCGGGCCAACGCCCGGGTGGGTGCCGCGTTCGGGGCCGCGGACACAGCCGGGACCTACCTCGGCACCGCGGTCGTCGCTGCCATCGGCGCGGCCAAGGCCTTCTGGCTGGACGCCCTGTCGTACCTCGTGTCCGCCTGCTGCGCATCCCGGATCCCGGAGCCCGGCCAGCCGGCAGCGGGCGAGGGGAGGCCCAGACGCAGGTTGGCCGGGGAAATCTGGGAGGGCCTGGCCTACACCGCGCGAACTCCACTGGTCCGGGACCTCGTCTTCGCACTGACCCTGACCGGTGTGGGCGTCGGTGTGACTGGCGCGCTGTTCGCGTACTACCTGCTGACCGCGCTGGAGGCGGGCCCTACCGGGCTGGGGATCGTGATGGGCGTCTCAGGCGCGGGCGCGCTCGCAGGCGCCCTGGCAGCGCCACGGATCGTGGCCCGCCTCGGCCCCGGCCCCACCCTGCTCGCCGGGTTCGCGACCTGCCCAGTGGCGGGCCTGCCCCTGCTGTTCGCCCGGCCCGGGCCCGTATGGCTGGCCGCCCTCGCCTCGGCGGGCGGGCTCCAGCTCGCCGCCGCGGCGGTGGCTGGGACCACCCAGAGGTCGGTGCGCCAGCAGATCTGCCCGCCCCACCTGCAGGCGCGGGCGCAGCAGACGTCGACCTGGCTGGTCTCCGGGAGCAAACCATTCGCGGCCCTGGTCGGCGGCGCCGTGGCCACCGCGTTCGGGGCACGTACCGCTCTGGCCGTCGGGACGCTGGTGCTGGTCTTGCCGGTGATCGTGCTCTGGCGCTCCCCGGTCAGCCGCCTGACCGCGATGCCCGTCCCCGCACCTCCCCCCGGCGACTCCGCCCTCGCCCAAGGTGCACGTCCACCCTCTGATGCCCCAGAAGCGCGCCCTCACCCGTGAGCGCCGCCCACTCCTCCATCCCGCCGTCCCACCGACCTGTGAGGCCCTCTTGCCGCCCTCCCGCTCGCACATCCGCGATCTCGTCACCGCCTACCTGGAACGGCACCCGGCTGAACTTCCGCTGCTGGCGCCTCTGTTGCGGCTGTTGGGCGAAGACGCCGAGCCCACGAGCCGCTCGACTATGCCGGGGCACATCACGTGCAGCGCGGTCGTCGTCGACCACGACCGCCGTGTCCTTCTCATCCACCACAACCTCTTCCAGCTGATGCTCGCACCAGGAGGCCACGTCGAGACGGCGGATCGCTCGCTCCTGGAGACGGCGCTCCGCGAAGTCCACGAGGAGGTCGGCATCCCGCCCGGCGCCCTGTGCGCCACCGCCTCGTACGGTTCCCTGCCCATCGACATCGACGTCTTCGACATCGACACCAGCCCGGCTAAGGACGAAGGCCCGCACCAGCACTGGGACTTCCGCTTCGTCTTCCAGCTAGTGGACAGGGACGTCAAGGTCACGGTGCAGCCGGAGGAGGTCTCCGCCCTGGAGTGGGTCGCCTTCGACCAGGTCACGGCCCCGCAGCTGCGGGCGAAGCTCTGCGCCTCCGGGCTCGACGGCCACATCGAGCCGGTCAACGCCTCGGCACTGATCCACGACGGGCACGGCCGCTACCTGCTACACCTGCGCGACGACCTCCCCGGCATCTGGGAACCTGGGGCCTGGGCCCTGCTCGGCGGAGGCCGCGAGCCCGGCGACACCTCGCTCGAAGACACCGTCCGCCGTGAACTGCGGGAGGAAGCCGGACTCGATCCGGGGGTCGTGGAGCCGTTCGCCGTCGAACTCGCCACCGGTACCAACGGGCTGACCGTACCGGTGCAGGTCTTCACCGCCCAGTGGAACGGCGACCCCGCCGGCCTGCCACTCACCGAGGGCGTGATGCTGGCCTGGTTCCACCCCGACACCATGGCGCGCCTGCGGCTGAGCCCCTCCACCCTGGACCTCGTACGCCGGCACGCCCAGCACGCCGCCCGCAGCACGAGGGCGCCCCAGGGCGGAGGCAGCGGGCCGGACAGGCCGAAGGCGGGCAGCACCAGCGTCCCGCACATCGTCGGCGTCCACCTCTACCTGGAACGCGACGGCCAGGTGCTGCTCGGCCTGCGCCACCCCGGCTCCGCGTACGCCGGCGGCACCCACCACTTCCTCGCCGGGCACTGCGAGCAGGAGTCCGCCGTGGCCTGCCTGGTCCGCGAGGCGCAGGAAGAAGCCGGACTGCTCATCGACCCGGCCGATGTCGAGCTCGCCCACGTGGTGCACATGGTCGACAAACCCGGGGACCAGCCCCGCATCGGGTTCGTCTTCCGCGCCCGGCAGTGGACGGGGACACCCGAGGTCCGGGAGCCGGACCGCTGCGTCTCCTGGAGCTGGTGGCCCGCCGACGCCCTTCCGGAGCCGATCGTCCCCTACACCCGGTCCGCGATCGAAGGCATCCGAGCCGGTCGTCCCTACACCGAGCTCGGGTGGACCTGACCACCCCGCGCATCCCGCCCGCAGTCCCCGCCCCCTGCCGAAGGAGTCGTACGTGCTCGATCCTCTCCTACCGCCCGCCCAAACCGCACCCTCCCCTGAGGAGAGAACGAGGATCGCGCGGGCGGAGATGGTCGCCGGGCTGGAAGCGGCCGGCCACCTCCGGCCGGGCCCGGTGCGGGACGCGTTCCTCGCGGTGCGGCGGGAAGTGCTGATGCCGCAGGCGTACGTCCGGCGCAGCGGGCCTGACGAGACTCCGCCGCGCTGGGACCTGCTCGACTGGGCCGTGCCCGCGGACCGGGAGGAGCTACTCGGGCTGCTGTACGGCGGGGAGAGCGTGCTGGTCCAGCACGACGGCGAGCCGGTGCTCGGCCGAGTGGCGGCCCCGCGGTTACGGCCCGTCTGGAAGCGGTGCGGCTCGGGCACCGGGCGGGCCACGGCTGGAGCCAGCTGTACCTGAAGCCCGGTCTGCGGAGCCGGATCGAGGCCGCGGACGGGGGCAGCACCCGCACCCCGCACACAGGCCCGCCGCCGGATGATGCCCGCGGTCTGTGGCTGGCCCTGGACCACCTGCACCCCGGGCTCGTACGGAACTGGGCCGCCGACCACCTGGTCATCGGGGCCCCCGACTGCGGGTCCTGGGCCACCGCCCGGCCGGACGACTCCGGGTCGTGGACGGTGATGGTCTGCGGGCCCCGCGACATCTGGGCGGAGATCCAGGACACCGCCACCCGATGGCAGGCGGCCGGATCGCCCTCCTCCTACCGGCTGCACCTCGAACCGGACGGAACCCAGTGGGTCAGCGCCGGCAGGGGGTCGGCCGAGTTGTCCTGGCAGCTGCCAGCCGCCCTCCAGCCGGCAGCGACCGTCCCGCCGCAAGCCCCCGAACCCACCCCGGCGCCGAAGGAGTCCACCCCATGACCTCATCCACCCCGGCTTCCACCACGGCCCGTTCGGGCGGCTGCCTGTGCGGGAAGGTCCAGTTCACGGTCACCGGGGAGCCCGACTACCCCCACACCTGCAGTTGCCAGGACTGCCAGGGCCTGTCGGGGGCTCCGATGATGTCGTGGGTCTCCTTCCCGCTCGACGGTCTGGCCTGGTCCGGCGCCGAGCCGTCGTGGCACTACACGTGGCCGGACTCCAAGCGCGGCTTCTGCCCGTCCTGCGGCAGCCAGATCTGCGCCCTCGACGACGGCGCCACCAGCATCGCGGTCACCCTCTCCGCGCTGGGCAACCCGCCCGACCTGGTCCCGGTCAACCAGTCCTTCCGGGAGACCGCCGTGCCCTGGCTGCCCCAGGTCCCCGACACCCGCAGCTGACCACCACACCCACACCACGAGATCGGAGTCCCGTGTCCCTGTTCGACTCGGTGGACCGCTACTACGCCCGATACCGCCCCCGGTTGCCCGACCAGGTGGTCCAGCTCCTGGCCCGGGAACTGGCCGGCGTGGCGGCGCCCATGCTGCTCGACCTCGGCGCCGGCACCGGGCAGGTCGCCCTGTCCATGCTGCCGACCTTGCCTCTCGCGTCCCACCTGGACCTCGTGGATCACGACGAGGGGATGCTCCGCACCGCGCTCGACGAGCTCGGACCCCATCTGGGCGAGCGTACCGCCACCGTGCACGCCGTCCCGGCCGAGAAGTTCGCCCCCGACCAACCCGGCTACCAGGCGGATCTGGTCACCTGCTGCCGGGCGTTCCACTGGATGGACCGTCCTGCGGTTCTGGCCATGGTCGACCGGGTTGCCGCGCCGCACGCCGTCGTCGCGATCATGGGCGACGGCAGCCTTTGGACCCACCAGGCCGAATGGACCGTCGGGCTCCAGGGCCTGATCCGGTCCCACCTCGGAGCAGAGCGTCGCGCCGGCAGCACTGGCACCTACCGTGAGCCGGGCCGCCGCTACGAAGACGACCTCGCCGAATCCGCGTTCAGCGACATCGCCGAGCACCGCATTCCCTTCAACCGCGTGTGGACCCCCCGCAGTGTCCTGGGTTACCTGCGGTCCACCAGCTTCGCCCGGCCCGACCTCTTCGCCGACCACACGGGATTCGAGGACCAGGCCCAAGCGCTCCTTCTGCAGCACGCGCGGGACGGAGTCCTGCACGAGGACGGCGTGTTCACCGTGCTGCTCGCCCGCCGGCCGAGGGCAGCCCGGTGAGCGGCGGGGCCCGGCACGCGGTGCCGGTCGACGTCCACCTCATCCTGCGCCGGGACGGCGAGCGCGGACCGGAGGTGCTGCTGTCCCGCCGGGCCGGACCGGTGTACGCGACGGGGCTGTGGCACCTGCCGTCCGGGCACCTCGACCCTGACGAGGACATGGTCGAGGCCGTCATCCGGGAAGCCCTGGAGGAAACAGGCGTGCGCATCCAGGCGGAGGACGTGACCGCGGCGGCCACCGTCCACCACCGCCCACCGCTGGGATCCCGGTCCCGTATCGGCGTCTTCTTCGAGGTCCGCCGCTGGTCGGGCCAGCCTAGGATCATGGAGCCGGACCGGTGCGACGGCATGGACTGGTACCCGCTGGACGCCCTCCCCGACCCGATGGTGGCGTACTGCCGGGCCGGTCTGGACGCCTACCGCGCCCATCTGCCCGCCGCCGTGCACTTTCAACAGCCGGGCGACGCCATCGAGCACCGGCCGGACGGCCCCGACCGCACCCGCCTGCTCAGCGGGCCGCCCGTCGGTGGGCTGGAGGTGCCGTACCGCCTGCGGATGTTCGCGGAACAGGCCGTCGGCCGGATCGCGGAGGCGACGGAGGTGTCGTGGGTGCGCACCGGCAGCCGGGTGTGGCGGCTGACAGGGCCCGGGGGCGGCACCTGGTACCTCAAGCGGCACCGCGGGGCGAAGTTCCATGACCGGGAGGTCGCCGCGTACCGGTCATGGGTGCCGGCGCTCGGGGCGCGCGCTCCCCGTCTCGTCGCCGCCGACACTGCGGCGCGGGCCGTCGTCGTCACCGCGCTGCCCGGGCACCCGCTGCACGGCACGGTCCTCGGCGCTGGCGACGAGGCGCGCGTCCAGCAGGCCCTGGGCCGTCTCGTGGGCATCCTTCACCGCAGCGCACCCGAGCGGCCCGCCGCAGCCGCCGCGGCCGGGGACAGGATCAAACGTCATCTGGACGGGGCCCGCCCGTACTTGGCCACCGGGGACGAGGATCTGGTCCTCGCCCTCGTCGGCGCTTACGCGGACCTCCCGAAGCCCACGCTCGTGCCCACCCACGGGGACCTGCAGTACCGCAACGTCCTGCTGGACGGCGACGCTGAACCGCTGCTGTTCGACTTCGAGCGGTCCGAGTACAACACCGCGACCCGGGACATGGTGCGGCTGAGCGACACCTGGACCGGCCGCCCGGACCTGCGCGCCGCGTTCCTCGACGGGTACGGCAGATCGCTCACCCCTGCCGAGGAGCTGCGCCTGGACTGCGAGGCCGCGTTCGACGCCGTGTCCGGCATCGCCTACGGCACCAGCCACGACGACCCCGAGGTCACCGAGCGCGGCCACCGCACCCTGCGCCGACTCCGAACCCAACATCCATAGCCGGTCTCCATCTTCTACCCGTTCGAGAAAGGACCCCCGTGCCCGAACCCCGCCTCGCCACCCCTGCCGATGCCGCCGAGATCGCCCGCCTCCGGTCGGAGAACATCCTCAGCGAACCCCTCGACGAAGCCTGGCTCACCGCGTGCGCCAACCAGCTCGCCTTACGCCTCCAAGACGGCGGGGACGCCCGCGCGTACGTCGTCGACTCCCCCACCGGCGGGCTCGCCACCTGCGCCCTCGGCCTGGTCCATGCCGTCCTGCCCGCCCCCAAGTACCCCAAGGGCCTAGCCGTACGGATCCACGCGGTCGCCACCGACCCCGCACACCGGCGCCGCGGCTACGCCAAAGCCGCCCTCGCAGCACTCCTCGACCACCTGGAACACGCCGGTGTCACCCTGTACGAGCTGTACGCCAGCGACGGTTCCGCCCCGCTGTACGAGTCGCTCGGCTTCGCGGCCGACCCGGCACTCATGCGAATGACGCGCTTCCCAGTCGCCGTCGAAGGGAACGCGTCGTGAGCAAGCGGAAGTGGCTGCCTCCGGAGGAGTTCGCTGCGACGCTGCCGAAGGCCACGATGTTCGGTGCCGTGTTCTTCACCGACGAGGACGACCGGCCCGTCCAGCTGCGGGCCACCTACTCCGGTACCCACCCGTGGCAGTGGCCGGGCGGCGTGGCCGAACCGGGCGAGCGCCCCTGGGAGACCGCCGTGCGGGAGTGCCGGGAGGAGACCGGCCTCCGCGTGGAGGGGCCGCCGAAGCTCCTGGCCACCGTGTTCGGGCTGCCGGGCAAGGACTGGCCGCTGGCCACCGCGGGATGGGTGTTCGACGGCGGCCGGCTCACCCCCGGGCAGCTTGCGGGGATCGTGCTGGACCCGGACGAGCACGACGAGGTCCGCGCCCTGGCCGTCCCGGAGTGGCAGGACCTGATGCCGGGACGCGACCACGCCCGGCTCAAGGCCGTGATGGCCGCCCGCCGCACCGGGATCCCGGCGTACTTCGACACCTGGGACTGGGAGGTCTAGATGAGCATCGTCCTGATGTCCGACCCGCGGGTCGCCGCCATCCCGGTCGCGGACAACGGAGAGCCCCTGGCCGATGTCCGCGCAGGCGGAGAGCTCCTCCTCGATATCCGCCGATCCGATCCCGCGTACGCCTTCGCGCACCTACGCTCCGGCGTTCTCGACCGGCTCCTGCAGGCACAGCTGCTGCTGCCCGAAGGGCTGCGCCTGCTCATCGTCGAAGGGTTCCGCCCGCCGGCCCTGCAGCAGCGGTACTTCGAGGAATACGCGGCCGTGCTGCGCGCGGCCCACGGCGACTGGCCGGCGGAGGAACTGCGTGCGCAGGCGAGCCGGTACGTGTCACCGCCCGAGATCGCCCCGCACAGCGCCGGTGCAGCCGTCGACCTGACCCTCGTAGACGCGGACGGCACCGAGCTCGACATGGGCACCCGCGTCAACGCCAATCCGGAGGAGAGCAGGGGGCGCTGCTACACCCTCGCCGACGGCCTCCCCCACCAAGCCCGGCTACACCGCGCCACACTCAGCCGTGCGCTCACCGCCGCCGGGCTCGTCAACTAGCCGACCGAGTGGTGGCACTGGTCCTTCGGCGACCGCTACTGGGCCCTGATGACCGACCAGCCGACAGCCCTCTACGGACCCGCCTCCCAGCACTCCGACCTCTCCTGAGCCACCGACGAACAGGGAGCCCCGCAGCACATGAGCACCACGCACACCGCACAGGACTGGCACGCCCACTACGCGGCTGGCCGCGACTTCTGCCCCCTGAGCGACACCGAGAAGACCGTCCTCACCAAGCACCTGGCCCTGTCGGAAGGCGCCGAGGAGGCCCGGGCCCTGGACGTGGCCTGCGGGACCGGTGAGCTCGCCCGCTTCCTCGCCACTGCCGGGTACCAGGTGGACGCCGTGGACTGGGCCCAGTCCGCCGTCGACAAGGCCAGCGCGGCCTCGGACCAGGTCAGCTGCCACCACCTCGACCTGACCAGCGGGGACCTCTCCTCCCTCGCCTCGGCTGGCACCGGCGGCTACCAGCTGATCACCATGCGCCGGGCCCTGGCCCACCTGCCCGACCGCACCCGCACCGTCGCCGAACTCGCTGCCCTCCTCGACGAGGACGGCACCCTGTGCGTGATCACCCCGCACGCCGACCGCCACCCCGAGGAGCTGCGCGGGATCTGCCTGGACGACACCGAGATCGACCTGCTCGCCGACGGCTGGCAGCACACCGAGCGCATCGAGGCCGGCGACCTCACCATCCTGCTGCTGCGCGGGCCCAAAACCGACTCCGTCACCTACAGCGAGAAGCGCACCCCGAAACCGTCCGCGATGGCCGGCGTCGCCGTCGTGATCAACAACGACCGCGGGCAGGTCCTCCTCGGCTGGAACCCCTCCCGCGCCGTATGGGAACTCCCAGCCGGCAAGGTGGAGCCGGGCGAGGCCTTCGAGGCCACCGCGGTACGCGAGCTAGCGGAGGAGGCGGGCCTGCACGCCCGGCCGGGGTCGGTGCTCCTTCTGGGTACGTTGTGCGACTCCACGCACGGATTCACCCGGGTCACCGAGATCGCCCGCATCACCGACTACACCGGCGAGCCGACCGTCCGGGAACCGGAGTTGATCACCCGGTGGGAGTGGCACACCCCCTTCGCCGTGCGGAACCTGCCCCAGCCGCTGTTCACGGCGTCCGCGCAGGCACTGAACGTGGTGTGGCCGGGCCTGCTGCCCGACGTCCCACCCGCGCACCACACGCCCAGGCCCGCCGGAGGCGTGCCGCTGAAGTTCGGCGAACCGACCGCGGCGGTCCGGCTCCGCGAGCAGCTGGTCGAAGAGCTCACCGAGGCCGGCTGGACCGACACCCCGGAGCTGCGGCGGGCGTTCACGACGGTGCCCCGTCACGCCTTTCTCCCCGAGCAGTCGCTCCCCCGGGCGTACGCCAACGAGGCGGTGGCCACCGTGTTCGACGAGAGCACGGGGCGGTCGATGAGCTCGGTGTCCCAGCCCGAGATGCAGGCGGCCATGCTGCACCGCGCCAACCTCCGGCCCGGCGCGAACGTGCTGGAGATCGGAGGCGGCGGCTACAACGCCTGCCTGATCGCCGAACTCGTTGGTCTTCAGGGGTCGGTGGTGTGTGTGGAGATCGACCCCTACGTGCATGCACGTACGGAGCGGTTCCTGGCCGAGACCGGGTACGCCGACCGGGTCCGGGCCGTCCTGGGCGACGGCACCCACGGAGCCCCCGGAGACCTGATCCCAGCGGACGGCTTCGACGCCATCATCGTGACGGTCGCCTCGAACGACGTGGCGCGGCACTGGACGAACCAACTCGCGCAGGGCGGGCACCTGGTCTTGCCCCTGCGGATCGGCGGGTTCACGCGGGCCATCGGCTTCCGCAACGAGGATTCGGCGCTGGTGTCCACGGAGATCAGCCCCTGCGGGTTCGTCCCCATGCAAGGTGCCGGCCGGTGGGACGAGACCGCGGCCCCGCTCGGGGACACCGGCTACAGCATCCGCTGGGAGGACACCCCGCCTTCCGCGCTCGACGGCCTGGACCGCGCCCTGGCCACGGGCGGCACCGAGCTGTGGACCGGGGTGACGGTGCGCGGCGGGGAAACGCTCGAGGACCTGCAGCTGTGGCTGGCCACCTCCCTGCACGGATTCTGCCGGATGGAGGGCGATCCGGGCCAGCCCGGCCCCGTGCGGCTGCCGAAGCGGTCGGGTGCCGAAGCGGTCGTCCTCGGTCGCTCGCTGGCCTGCCTAATGACGGAACGACGTGAGCACGACGAGGCCGACGGCACGTCCACGTGGGAGTTCGGCGTCCAGGGCTTCGGGCCGGACGGCAAGGCCGCCGCGGACACCCTGGCCGCCGCCGTCCACACCTGGGACCGCGACCTTCGGGGCCGGGCCACGCCCCGACTGACGGTGATGCCCGCAGGTACCCCCGACTCCGCGCTCCCCGCCGGAGACGTCGTGGAGAAGAACGACTGCCGCATCGTGGTCTCCTGGCCCGGCCGTGACGAGGCTCCCGCCCCCGCCGTTGGACGGAACACAGCCACAGGGAGGTCCGACGAGCAGTGATCACCTGGATCAACGGGGCCTTCGTCAGCGGCAAGAGCACCCTGGCGGCCGGCCTTCATCAGGCGCTGCCCGGTTCGGTGGTGGCCGACCCCGAGGAGATCGGCGACCTGCTGCGCCGCACCCTGGCCGGGCACCCCGGAAAGCTCCGCGACTACCAGGACTATCCGGCCTGGCGGCGCCTGACCACGGCCTACATCAGCGAGATCGCCGCGCACACCAGCGGTCACGTCCTCGTGCCCATGACCGTGCTCAATCCCGCCTACGCCGCGGAAGTGTTCACGCCCTTGCGCCGCTCGCCCGGGCTCGTCCATCTCGTCCTCCACGTCGAACCGGACGAGCTGAAAACCCGGATCGACGCGAGCGAGGAGTTCCCGGGAGACGAGACCCGTAGCGAGGCCGTGCGCGCGTACCGGCGGCGAAGGGCGGTGGACTACACCACTGCCTCTGCGTGGATGCACGCCGAAGGCCACGTCATCGACACCAGTGCCCTGCCCGCGCACGCGGTCCTCCAGGCCGCCCTCAGCCGTACCTCGCCCGCCCACCCCGTAACCGCCGATGGAGCCCGACCCTGATGACCAGCAGCACCACCCTCACCGCCGTCCGGCTGGGTACGCGGCCCAGCCCCATGGCCCTGGAACAGACCGGCCGCTTCGCCGACGCCTTCCGCGCCCGCTACCCGGAGGCGGTCCTCGACATCGTCGAGATCGTCTCCGAGGGCGACCGGCACCGCGGCTTGCTGTCGGCGATCGGCGGGAAAGGGGCCTTCACCCGCAACGCGGACCGGTACCTCCTCGACGGCCTCGTCCAGGCCACGATCGCGTGCGCCAAGGACGTACCCGGCCCGCATGACCGCTCCCCTGGCATCATCATCGGAGCGGTCCTGCCCCGAGAGGACACCCGCGACGCCCTCGTCCTCCCCGCCGGTCATCCCGCGGCCACGCTCGCCGAACTCCCGCCCGGCACCAGGGTCGGAACCAGCGCACCCCGCCGCTCGGCCCTCCTCAAAGCCCTCCACCCGAAGCTCGTACAGGTACCGATCCGCGGCAACGCGGACAGTCGGCTCACGAAGCTGGACGAGGGCACGCTCGGCGCGGACGTGATGATCGCCGCCCTGGCCGGGCTGCGCCGCCTTGGCCACGAGGACCGGGCCTGCGAGATCCTCGACCCCACCGTGTGGCTGCCCGCGGCCGGCGCGGGGACCGTGATCGTCGAGCACCGCGCCGACGACCCCGCAACCGGGGAGCTGCTCGCACCCCTCACCCATGGCCCCACCCGGATTCTGCTCGACGCCGAGCGGGCCGCGCTCGCCACGCTGCACGGCGGGTGCCTGACGGCCGCTTCCGCCCACGCCATCCTCGACGCCGCGTCGGGAGTCGTCACCGTGCACGCCGCCGTGCTCGACCCGACCGGCGGCGACCCTCTGCGCGCCTGCGCGTCCGGCCCCTCGACGTCAGCCCATGAAGTTGGGCAGGACGCAGGCCGACAGCTGCTGGACGCCGGAGCCGAGCGTCTTCTCGGACGGCCCGCATGACCGATTCGATTGCCCGGCAGGCAGTGTTCGCGCCGCCAGCCCAGACGTCCGACCAGGAGCGGATGCGCAGTCGGCACCAGCAAGCTGCCCGTGCCTTCTCCGTGACCGCGTCCGGGCCGGAAGCCTGGGGATGGCAGGGCAGAACCCTAGGGCGCCGAGCCGGCCGGTGGTGGCTGCGGCTGGTCAGTGCTCCCGCCGACAAGCGCAACGCCCGCCTGTGGGAGGGCACTGCCGCCGCGGACTCCGCCCTGCCCCGCTCCGTTCCCCGGCCTCGCCTGCACGCCGTCACCGAGTGGACCGACGACGCCATCGCCTACCGGGCCGAGCTGTCCGCGTACACCGCCCAACCGGCGCTCCAATCCGGCGGACCCGTCCTGACCGGCGACGTCGACCTGCCCCGCTCCTGGTGGGCAGACCTACGCAGCGCACTCGCTGCCACCGCGACGGTGCCAACCGACCGGCAAGCCGTACGGCAGCAGTGGATCGACCGCAACTTCACCCGCTTCCTCGGGATCCCCGGGCCCACGATCACTTCCTGGACCACGGGGCACGGGGACCTCCACTGGGGCAACCTCACGCCCGAGCCCCTCGTGATCCTCGACTGGGAGGGGTGGGGGCGGCTCCCCACCGGCTACGACGTGGGCCTCCTACACGCCTACACCCTCCCCCAGCCCGCCACGGCCGCCCGCATCCGCAGGGAGTTCACCCACGTCCTCGGCACCCCCGAGGGACGGATCGGCGAACTCGTCGCCCTCGCTCAGCTTCTCCAGGTCACCGGCCGCGGCGCCCACCCCGAACTCGCCCCGCACCTGGCCCGCCGAGCCCAACAGCTCACCGGCACGCCCGTCCCAACAGCCACCAGCACGGCCAGAACCGCCGACCGCTGACCTGGCCCCACCTCCGACGTCTCGATACTGCGGCCCGCACACAAGCGTGAGGGCCGGCACCGGCACCCCAACCGAAGGAGCAGCCGTGTCGCTTCCCAGCCTGCTCGGTGTCTTCGCACACCCCGACGACGAGTCCCTCTTGGCTGGCGGCGTTCTCGCGCAGCACGCCGCCGCAGGCGCAGCAACGAACGTCGTCACCGCCACCTGGTCCTCCACCAGCCACCGGGCACCCGAGCTCGCTGACGCCCTGGCCGCGCTGGGAGCCGGAAAGCCGAGGATGCTCGGCTACGCCGACGCCCGCGTCCCCGAGTCCGCGCCCGGCCGCGCCCGGCTGTGCGATGCCCCCATCGACGAGGTCGTCGAGGTACTCGTCGGGCACATCCGCGCCGTGCGCCCTCAGGTTGTGGTGACCCACGACGCCTACGGCCAGCTGACGGGCCACCACGACCACGTCCGCACCCACCAAGCGACCGTCCTCGCGTTCCACGCCGCCGGTCTTGAACACCTCCACCCGGATGCCGGGGCCCCTTGGCAGCCCGAGGCTCTGTATGCGGCCACGCACCCGGTCTCGGGGGTGGGCGAGCTCGGCCCTCTCTTGGAGCGGGTGGGGAAGAAGATCCTCAGCGTCCCCGACGAGCACACCACCACGACGGTCAACGTGAGCGAGTGGCTCGAGCAGAAGTGGGCCGCGATCTCCGCTCACCAAAGTGAAGCCGCCAAGGAACGGCCACTTCCCGGCATCCTCTCCCGCCTCCCGGCAGCGGAGCGGGAGCCGATCATCTCGACCGAGCACTTCACCCTCCTCGCCACCCGCCCCGCACCCGCCCACCGAGCAACGGCCACGGAGCACGCCCGCCTAGGCCAGCCTGTGTGAGCGGGAGGAGTGAACGAGGTACGTCCGCCCCGGCAAGGCCGGCTTGGTCCCGGACCAGTTGCTGTCTGCTCCAGACGGAGCAGGGGTGGTGACTCCGGACGCCGGTGGACGTTGGAATGACCGTGCCGAAGACCGCGTCCAGCTCAAGCAATGCCAGCGCCGCCTCTGCCCGGAAGGAGCAGCAGCCGGGCTTCCTCTTGACGTCCCCACAGGGTGAAGCAGCACGCACGCTGCTCGGCTACGTGGCCTCGCTGGCCCTTCCCGACGCCGATGCCCAGCTCGTTGCCGTGGTGGTGGCCATCCGAGCTGCGCGTGGCGGTGTCGGCAACATCACCGGGACGGACCTGTCGGCCCTGCGGCTGGACGATGCGAGCGGAGCCGTCGATGCCCTTCGCGGGCTGGGCTGGCAGGTAGATGATGCGCTCTTCGGCGGTGATCCGGCAGTACCGGTCCCGGTCACCGTGCCGGATCTGGCCCGGGAAGCGGCCCACCCTCTGCCTTTCGGGAAGAACACGCGCTCACGGGTGTCCGGATGGACCACGCGGACCTTGTCCGCCAAGCCGGTCAAGAAGCTCCCTCCCGCTGCTCGGCTGGCCGGGCTGTTTCTTGCCGCGCACAGCACCCCCAAGCTCCTCGGTCAGATTCCGCCCGACCTTCCCGACGCCTGTCGGGCCGCCCTGCCCGACCTTCTGCGGAAGGGCTTCCTCACTGAGCTATCCGAGGACCGCTGCCGCCTCGACCCCGCGGTGCGTCACTTGTCGGGCATGCGTCAGCCCTCCGAAGAGGAGAGGGCACAGAGCGCCAAGGACGAGGGCAGGGCGGTTGCGCTCGCTGCGACTCCGGGATTCCAGTTCGAGGCAGAGGCATGGGCCGGGTGGAAGAGCGCGGTCACGCCGGCCTTGCGCCGACACGTTGAGGCCGTTGAGTACTGCACCGTGTGTGCTCGGACACCGGAGCGCGTCGCACAGGCGTTTATGGTGCCCGGGCGTCCTCAGTTCTTCTCCAAGGGCACTGCGGTCGCCTACGGCGCGTGGAAGGACACGCACCCGGACCGGGGCCAGCTGGCGGCCAAGTTCACCGTGGCCTTTCGCAGCGAGCACGGCCACGGCCCCTCATACGCCCAGCTGGGCTCGGGCCTGGGCTGGCAAGTGGATCACGCGTTGCGGAACTTTGCCGTGCGGCGGCTTCTGGCTAACGAGTGGCTGACCGAAACGGGGACGGTGCCGTGGACGTTGCGCCCCGGGCAAGTCGCGCAAGGCGAGGGCATCACCCTGCCCAAGGCACGGAATCAGGGGGCCACCGTTCAGGCCCGGACATGACGGGTGGGTGCCCAGGTCGCCACCTGGCTCGGAGGCCGTGATTTCACGTATGCGGACGTCGGCCAGACCCAGGCGTAGGCGTACGGCGAGGCGAGCGTGGTCGGAGAGCGGGTCTCCGAAGGCGGCGAGTTCCCAGTCCAGGAGGACGTACGGCTCGCGTCTGCCGATGTACCCGACCCGGTTGGTCTGGCCGGTGCTGAATCCGGTGGCGCCTTCGGGGACGCGGCCGTCGATCGTCGCTATGCGGTCAGGCGAGGTCCCCGAGGTAACGGGTGGGAACCTCACCGTGCGCGAGGTCAGCGATCAGGGGGCGCAGGCCCTGCGGCAGTAGGTTGAGGCCGGTCACGTTCTCCAGCTCCACCCATTCCAGGCCTGTCTGCACGTCGTCCTCGGCGTGGCCGCCGAGCTCGTCCGGGTCTCCCTGGGGCCGGCACAGGAAGATCGCTTCGACCCGGTGGTCTTCCGAGGCGCCACCGTGGTTGGCCCCGATGTACTCACGCAGCCACAGCAGACGCTCGGGTGCGACGTCCAGGCCGGCCTCCTCGTGGACCTCTCGGCGGACCGTGGCGTCGAGGGACTCGCCGGGTTCCTGGCCCCCGCCGGGCAGGAAGAAGCAGTCCTGGCCCTCCCAGTGGGCGCGCTGGAGCAGGACGCGGCCGTCGTGGAGGATGACGGCCTTGGCCGCGTTGCGGACGGTCGCGCTAACAGGTTCAGTCACGGGAGCTCCTACGTGTGATCGGATGTTGGGTGTTCAGCTTGTGCGGGTTCCCGTGCGCAGCGGGCCCGCGGAGGGCTCCTATAGCAGTTGGTCGGCGTCGACGCGGGAGAAGATCAGGTCGGTCATGTCGCTGATGGGACCGTCCCAACGCTCGGGGGCAGCCGGTCGGCGGACCGCGCTCGGGTAGCTGGTCGGGTCGTAGTCGTTGGCGATGCGGTACGTGTGGAAGCCGTGCGCCCGGAGGGGTTCCAGGACGTCGTGCACGCTCTGCCCCTGCTTCGCCAGGGATCGGGGGGTGACCTCGATGACGAGTTCGACGTCGGCTCGAAGGTTGCCGAGGACCGGGGCGAGGCCTTCCATGAGGAAGGCTTCGGCTCCCTCGACGTCGATCTTGATCAGGCGTGCCGCTGCGAGTTCGTGCGGAGACAGGATCTCTGGCAGGGGAAGGGCTTCAATCTGGAAGGACGAGTGCGAGGTCTTCGGCTGGACAGCGGAGGTGTTGCCGAGGTTGGCCGTGTCTTGGAGGTAGAGGGTCAGGGTGCGTGCGGTGTCGGCGGCTGCTGCGTTGACGGTGCGCACGTTATGGCAGGCGTTGCGCTGGACGGCCTCGGTGAGGCTGGTGTGGAAGGCAGGGGATGCTTCGATGGCGACGACGCGGCCGGGTGCTCCGACGAGGCGGGAAGCGAGGAGGGTGTAGTAGCCGGTGTGGGCGCCGACGTCGATGAAGGTGTCGCCGCGGGTGAGCCTTCCCCGGATCCAGGCCGTGAGGTGGGGCTCCCAGACGCCGTGGAGGTAGAGGAACCGCTGGATCAGGTCGCTGGTGGTGACGGCGACGAGGTCTCCGTCCCTGGTGCGGGTGATCGCGGTGCGCGGGCGGCGGGCCAGTTCCTGGTCGAGGTAGCGGATCAGGGGAGCCGAGGCGAGGGCGGGGGGCGCGTGCCGGACGTACGCGCGCAGCGCGCTGACGAGCGGGTGGGGAATCGGAGGCACGGCAGCTCCTTGGTTGTGGCCCGCGGCGCGGGCAGTCGGTGGCAGGCTGGTGCCAAGCAGAGGTTGGCGGTGGAGGGCGTGACGGTGGGGCGCGAAGGTGTGCCGGTGGTGTTCTTGCTTGTCGGACTGACCGGTTCGGGGAAGACGACGTACTCCCGAGAGCGGCTGGAGCCGGCGGGTGCGGTGCGGCTGTCGGTGGACGAGGTGGTGCACGACCGGCATGGCCGGTACGGGGTCGACTACCCGGAGAACACGTACTTCGAGAAGGAAGCCCCGGTCGTCGCGGAGCTCCAGGAGCAGCTTGTGCGCTTGGTGGCGGAGGGCCGGGACGTGGTGTGGGACCACGGGCTGTGGCCGCGCAAGCACCGGGAGGAGATGAAGCAGCTGGTGGAGCGGGCAGGTGCGCGGTGGCGTCTGCTGTACTTCCCTGTCGAGCGGGCGGAGCTGCTCAGACGACTCGAGGAGCGCAACCAGCGTGCGGACGCGAACTCCTTGTTCGTTTCGCCGGAGGCGTTGGACGACTTCTTCGCCCGGTTCGAGCCGCCTCAGGGCGAGGGCGAGGAAATCGTCGGCCCGGACTGGCTGTGATTGTTGGCCGGCGGCCTCCAGGTGTCCACGATCGAGGTGGCTTCCTCGGCCCACCAGCTGGGTGTGCGCGTCAGTGAGACGGGCCTGAAGGACAAGTCCTGGTCGTGGACGTCGATACGGCCGTCGTGCTGGTCGAGGTGGTCCAGGAGGCGCCAGGCCTCGGTGGGGATGGCTGGGGAGTCGGTCTGCCAGCTGCCGTCGAGGCTGTGCTGGTAGCGGCGGGTGAGGTCTTCGCGGATGCCGGAGCGCCACTTGAAGTGGTGGATGACGACCGGCGGCCGGTTGGTGGGACGGTGACCGGGGGCGCGGTGGTTTCCGGAGGACAGGGCGATGCCGGAATGCGCCAGGACGACCTTGCGCGGGTCGCCGCGCAGGAGGTGGTGGGTGAGGAACGCCCCCAGCGGGAAGCCGGCGTCCAGCCCTGCGGCTGGATCCCAGCCGGTGAGGGTGCCGTCGGCGCTGACGCGGTCGAGCATCAGGCCGCCCACGGTCTGCGTCCCGTGGCGTTCGGCGTCGAGTAGAACGTCGGTGAGCGGCGCCGGGTAGGTGTGGAACTCGTCGGAGTCCGCGATGAGGTGCCATCCGTCTCCGGCGAGAGCGCGGAGCTCGGCGGTCAGCTGCGGGTTGGTGTGTTCGTGCCAGGGTCCGCAGCTGACCAGCGCCGGGGTGATGCCCTCGCGTCGGCAGACGTCACCCAGGAGTCCCTTCACGTCCTCGGTGACGTGGTCGGGGTAGTGGAAGCCGAGGGTGAACCGCTCGATGCCGAGGGTGCGGTAGTGGTGCAGCCAGGACTCCAGGAGTTCGGGTTCGACGGGGCCGATCAGTGCCACGAGGGTGGGCATCGTGGGCATGGTTGGACTCCTTCATGTGGGTCAGCGCGAGAGGCAGACGAGGAACGCGGCTTGCTCGGCGGCGGTGGGGATGCCGATCTGCTGGGCGGTTCTTGGGCCAGGCCGCTTGGGCAGACTGCTCGACAGGCGGTCCAGGTGGTCAGCGAGGGCTGGGGCGTCACCGGCGGGGAACATGCGGACCCAGTCCAGGCCTCGCAGGCGTGCCGAGAGGCTGGGGTCGTGATCGGAGACCAGGAGCGGGACGCCGAGGCGGGCGGCGTCTGCGAGGAGTCCGGACTCTTTGCCGACGCCGGGATGGCGTGCAAGGACGGTCGCGTCAGCGGCGGCGTACACGTCGCGGATCTGCGCCTGTGTGGCCGCCGCCTGGGTGGCCTGGAGGCGGACGTGGGGCAGGTTGCGCCAGCGCCGCAGCATCTGCTCGTCCAAGGGGTCGCCGATGGCGAGCACGGTGAGGGGGCGGGTGAGGCGGTGCAAGGCGGCGTCGATGGTGGCGAGGTCCTTGGATGGCCACCAGCCGCCTACGAGGCACACGGCTCGGTCGGCGGACTTCAGGCCGGCCTGCTGCCGGGCGGCACAGCGCTCGGTCTCGCTGATCCGGTCTCCGGGATCGGCTACCGCGAACGGGCGGGTACGGCAGGGCACATGGGGAAAAAGGGAGGCCAGGTCGTCTCTTACTTGGTCGGTCGGGGCGAGGAGGGTGACACGGTCCCTGCCCCGGCTGGTGATCCTGCCCAGGAAGCGGAGCAGGGGGTCCTCGGTGGTGTTGATCTCGTGGACGTAGCGGGCGTGCGGTCCGCCGAGTAGTCCGGCGGTCGTGTGGAGGGCTTCTCCGGCCGATAGGACGGTGATCGGGTGGGCGCCTGCGAGGCGCCGGCCGGTGCGTACGGCCGCGGCCTCGGTGAGACACCGTGCCAGCGCGGTGATCTGGTGCGGTGCGCGACGCAGGGCCTTGGGCCACCGCCGTGCACGGAAGAGGGCCAGGACGAGGTGAGCCGTCGCCTCGGTGGCTCTGGCCGCGACGGTCAAGATCCGGGCAGCCGCCCCGTGGGGGCGGTCGACGACCCGGGCCTGGGCGTCGACCAGGGCTGCGCGGCTCTCGGGGGTGACGCCGTTCGGCACGATGACCATGGTCGGCTGGTAGGCGCGGGCGAGGGCGATGAGGGCGCCGTGGTGGTGGCCGCTGGCAAGGTGGGCGTTCCGCTCGACCAGCACGAGCGTCGGCTTCACGCTGTCACCCCTGTCGGGCTGTGGGTGGCGGTGAAGCGGGCCAGCAGCCAGCCAGGGTCGTTGATCCTGTCGAGGTCCTCGGGGTGATCGTCCCGGCCGGTGGCGAAGGCAATGCCCTCGTGCGCGCCGGCGACGGCGAACTCGGCGAAGTCGCCCTGTCCGCAGGACTTCCAGGCGGCGAGTCTATTCCGGGTGCCTTCCTTGCTCATTCCGTATTCGCTGCCCTGCGAGAGCATTGCGCATTCTCGGAACGCGGCCTTCCAGGCGTGGTACGGGCTCTGGTTGCAGCGGGTGGTGCCGGCGATGTCCTTGCTGAACTCGACCCTCCCGGGCAGCGCGGCCAGGACATCGACCGTGTTGCCGAGCTGGTAAAGGTCCGAGCGGCGCATCAGCTTCAGTCCGCCGTACCCGTAGACGAGGCCGTTGAGCGGGTTGAGCGCGGGCCACACCCTCATGGACACATCGGGCGCGAGCGGGGCGACGGCCGTGGGGTCGAAGTCCTCGCTGATGGCGAAGTCACCGTCGGCGAGGAAGTACAGCTCGTAGTCGACCAGCTCGGCGGTCAACCGGTAGGCACGGCGCATCCCTCGGACGCCGTGCAACCTCTTCGTGGGCCGGCGAAGCACCCGCTCCAGCCGGGCGTGGAGCTCGCCGGCGAGAGGTTCGTCGTAGCTGAGCATGACGGCGTCGGTGGCGATCACGCGACCGCCTCCAGGTACCGAGCGGCCACCGTGGCCGGGTGCAGTCCGGTCGTGGAGGCCAGGGCGCCCTTGGCGTGGTCGAGGTAGAAGTCTTCGTCGTGGGTGAGCCGTTCGACGAGGGCGACCGCTTCGGCGTCGGTGGTGAACAGCAGCCCGTCGGCGATGTGCTCAGCGAACCAGTCCATCCTGGGAGCGATGACCGGCAGGCCCATGCTCTGGCAGTCGATCACCGACATCGCCCAGGGGCAGCCGGCGCGGAACGGGCCGAAGCCGAACTGGCACTCCTCCAGCATCCGGCGGTAGGTGCCACGGTCACCGAGGTCGGTTCGGACCTCGACGCCGGGCAGGGCAGCAAGCGCGGCACGCATCCGTTCGGGGCTGTCGTCCAGGGCGACCCGCTCGGGGCTGCGGGTACCGAAGAGGTCCATTACCCGCAGCCGCGCTTTAGTACGGGACGTGAGCTGTTCGGCGAGCGTCACGAATCTCGGCGTGCCGTAGTGCTCGTAGAGCCTGTGGTTGTAGATGCCGGTCAGCGGTGTGCCCGTCGTCGGGGCAGTGAGCGTGGCGGGGTCGCGGACCAGCCGCTCGTCCCTGGGGGGCGGGACGATTCGCATCCGGTCGGCGATGTCGGTGCCCGCTCGGGCAGCCGCGTCGGTGACCCAGGAGGCGGCCGTCTCAGAGTGCACCAGGATCCGGTCGCAAGCGGCCAGGCCGGCGGCGAAGGCCAGCAACACCGGCCAGCCCAGGCCTCGGTCGTCCAGGGCCGGATCCTGTACCAGGCGGCCGGGCTGCGTGGAGAAGGGCAGGTAGTGGCAGTACCCGGTCAGTAAGGCGTGCGACTTCGCTTCCAGCAGGGCCGCGCGGACCGCAGGGGCGGCCTCGATCTGGTTGGCGACCACGACGTCTGGCGCGGTTCGCTTGATGAGCGCCACCAGCTCGTCCATGCCGGGGTCGAAGCGAGCCCGGTACTTGTTGACGGGCACCGTCGTCCGCTCGAAGCGGGCGCGGCCGTCGCTGACTCGGGCCGGGGCGGCCATCACGAACTCGGCCCCCTGGTCGATCATGGGGGGTGCGAGCAAGTCAGCGAAGATCCATCCGGAGTCCGAGGCGAGCTTGTCGGGGTTCGAGATGTTCAGCAAGTACAGGATCCTGGTCATGGGCATTTCCCTTCGGGGGTCGTCTCCGTTGGAAGCAACGAGCGGTCACTGCACGCCGGGAGGCAGCAGGGTGCTCCGGGTGGAGCGGGGCATGGATTAGTGCAGCAACCGGCCAGCGAACTGCGGTTGGGTGTGAACGTGGCGTTCTCCGGCTACCCGGCAGGTCCGCGGGCTCGGTCAGGAGCGGGGCCGGGGCAGGCCCTGCAGCGACGGGCCTCCGGGTGGAGCAGCGACGAGGGCGGTGGACGTTTCGGAACCGCACGGCAGTGGCGACGTGGCGGACAGGCTCGTACGCCCGCAGCGGGAAGCCCGTGCAGCCGGGTCCGACACTCTGATGGGATCCTGCTCCCGAGCCGTGGCCGTGGCATCGGCCGCGTAATGCGGCTGCTCTTCGGCCGAGGGGATATCGGGTGCCGCATACACGGGCCCACTCGGCGTGGCGGCTTGCGCATGATGCGGGCCGGTGACGGACACCAACGTCAGGGCCAGGCCGATGGTGTTCCCGGCCGCGAGCAGGAACCCCGCGACGACATCACCGTCGACCAGACCGAAGCGAAGGCGGAGGCGGCCCGGTAACCAGCCTGTCCCGCCGTCCTGCCCCTTCCGGGCGTGCGCGCTCACAGGTTGCCCTGAGAGGTGGCGAGGTCGGCCCAGAATCGCCTGCCTTCGGGCGTGGCCCCCACCCCCCAGGCCGGGGTGAGCCGCGGGATGAGGAACATGCCGCAGCTGTCGTGTGCGGCACCTCCCTCGACTGCTGGGCGGGAGCTGCCTCCGGAGCCGGTCACGATCATCCGCACGGCGGCGGCCTCGGTGCGGGTCACCTCGACACTCACCTCGTCCACGTCGCCGGGCATGATCAGGTGGGTGACCAGGTCGGACACCACGACCTTCGCCGTCTCCACACAGTCGTCCAGTCCCCACGTGCGCAGGTACAGAGCGATGTCCTCGCGGGCCTGCCGCGCGGTACGCGGTTCGGACGGGTAGCTGTCGGAGTAGCGCTGCGGGCCGACAGGCGAGGGGTATGGCATCGTGCTCACCCCCGCGCTCACCGGGCGCCCTCGCGAATCGGAGGGCGCGGTATCCGGGTGGGCCCGGGCTGGCTGAAGAGCTCCAGGTACAGCCGGCACGTATTCGCGTCCCAGGTGGAGGCGGGGCCGTGCGCGGCTCGGAAGGTGCGGGCGGTGTGCACCGTTGAGGTGCTGGTGCTGGTGGTGCTCTGGCTCATGATGGCCTCGGCGTCATCTCGTTGCGGTCTGGGACGGCTCTCGGCCCCGAAGGTGCCGAGCACGGCCGCTGCGCCGGGCCCGTGTTGGACCGGGCTATCCGGTGCGATGACGGGTGGTGACTGATGATCTTGAAGTGACGAGCCGTCATCTCGGCGCGATAGATAGAGTGCCTCTGACGCACCGGGTGCGCAACTAACTCACCCAGATTGATTTCTGCTCACCCTCGACGCGCGAAACCGGGCACGGGCACAATGCGACCTAGGACGACCAACACGCACCCATGGGTGACGTCGCATCACCTTCCGAGGGACGAGGGGGAGATCATGCCGAACCAGAGAGCCCGGCCCACCCTGCGCCGCCGCCGACTCGGCGAGCAGCTCGAAGCGCGGCGCGAAGCCGCCAGCCTCAGCTCGGAGGCCGCAGCGACGCTCATGGGGTGGGACAAGTTCAAGCTGTCGAAGATCGAGAACGCACGGCAGCACATCTCCGCCAAGGACGTTGAAGCCCTCCTCGGCCATTACGGCATCACCGATGCGGCGTTCGTCGGCGCCATGGCCGACCTCGCGCGGGACGCGGGCAAACGCGGCTGGTGGACCGGGTTTGCCCAGGCCGGCGACTCATACCAGGACTTGCTCAGCGTGGATGCCGACGCCGAGACGATGCGGTTCTACTCGCCCACCCTCGTACCCGGCCTGCTGCAGCGCGGCGCATACGCCCGGCAGGTCATCAACGCCGCCGCCATCACCCGAACCGACGAAGACAAGGAGGGCCTGTCCAGACTCCGACTTGCCCGCCAGTCGGTACTGGAGCGCTCCCCGAACCCACTACGACTGTGGGCCGTGATCGGTGAAGCCGCACTGCACCACAAGTTCCCGGACGTCGACGCCATGCGTGACCAGCTCGCCTACCTGCTGGAGGCGTCCACCCGCAAGGGCATCACCATCCAGGTGATGCCCCTCCACTGCGGCGCGCACCCCGGCCTCGCAGGAATGTTCAACATCATCAGCTTCCCCTCGCCATGGCCCACCGTGGTCAACCTGGAGAACCTGCGAGGGGGCACCTTCGTCGAGGGCACCGCGGACGTGGCGATCTTCGAGGAAGCCTTCGGCCAGATCGTCGCCAACGCGCTCTCGCCGGACCAGTCTCGCGACACCATCGCAACGATCTTGAAGGAGAACCACACATGAGCGCCCCAGCCCCTGACAGCCCCCACTGGTTCAAGTCCTCGCACAGCGCTGGCGAGCAGGACTGCGTAGAGGTCGCACACACCTCCGGCGCCGTCTACGTCCGCGACTCCAAGTACAAGGCCGGGCCCGCCCTTGCACTCACCTCAGCCGCGTTCGCCAGCTTGGTGGCCTTCGCCCGTGGCACCTGAAGTCTCCGGCCAACGAGAGGGCGGGCCGAACTGCTTTCCCCGTCCCACCTGAGGACACGAAGCCCGCCCTCACAACCACGTGCCGTCGTGGTCCACCGGTCGCCGCGGCCCTGGCGACCGGCTTCCTGGCCGCTTGCTGTCGGACGGTGGCCACCATGCAACCGCACGGAACGATCCATTTCTTCGGGACTTCCGCGAGCGAGCAGCATCAATCAGTCCGCCGGCCGCCGCGTCGGAAGTAGGGCGGTGTCAAACTCCACGCAAGGAGTCGTGGACTTGATACGTTCGAGTGCATGACGCTGCGTCCTGTGGATCTACGCAAAGAGCCAGTGGAAGCCGTACTTAACCGTGTGGAGCAGTCGCTGGCGGTGCACCTCAATCACGGGACCGTGGTGCGTAAGCGCCGGTCCGTGGGGGCACGTACGGACCGCGGTACGTGGGTGCGCATCGAGCGGCGGGGGCTCGACCGGATCGGGGTCCAGGGCGGGGACGGCACCGCGTCCGCCGAGGCCCTGCACGGAATCGCGAAACCGGCCTGGTTCGCCGGCGTCGCCTGGCGGGACGAGACCGAGCCTGTGATGTGGCGAGCGGACGAGACGGAGCTGCTGCCCGGGGCGCCGGTGGGTAACGCCGTGGTGGCAGAGGACCCAGGGTTGGCCGAGGAATGGTGGGTCGCGCTGAACACCTCCCTGGACGCCCTCGCTGCGCAACACACGAACCGGATCGCGACACCGGATACCGAGACCGTCACACATGAATTGGTTGCGGGGACGATCCACAGCGTCTTCCCCGGGGTCGATACGACCGTGGCCGAATGGCACCCGGCCCACGCGGATCTCAACTGGGCGAATATGACGGCGCCAGTGTTCAACGTGTTCGACTGGGAGGACTGGGGCATGGCCCCGCGCGGCCTGGACGCGGCGAATCTGTGGGGCTCCTCCCTCGCCGTCCCCGCTTTGGCCGACCGTGTCCGCCGAGAGCGGCGTGACGATCTGGAGAGCCGGGACGGGAAGCTGATGACGCTGTTCGTTGCCGCGAAGATCCTCGGCCCCTACGCCGACCCGGACGACCCCCGGCTGGGGGCCGCCCGGGAGATGGCGGAGCGAGTGGTGAAGGAGCTTCAGGCGGGCTGAAGGCGGGCCTGGAGGAGCTGCCGGTACTCCCGGACCACCTGGTCGTCGACCTCGTACGCCAGGGCTCCGGCGAGCTCCCGCAGGTGGTCGGCGTTGTCCGTACCCACCGCGACCGCGTCGACCGAGGGCAGGCCGTAGGCGGAGCGGAAGGCTGCCTGGACCCTCGTGGCGGATGGGGAATTCCGCAGGAATATCCGCGGGTCGAACTTGCCCCACACCACGTCGGCCGCACTGCCACCGAAGGGGCTCATGCCCCACACCTGCCCCGGCCGCCACCGGGCCACGAGTGTCTCGGCCGCTTCGAGGACGCCGAGACCCACGAGCAGGCCTGACCGGACCATGAGGACGTCAGGGCGCGGCGCCTCCAGGTCCACAAGCGGGCGCGGGTTCCAGCTCGATACACCCCAGGCGCCGCACAGCCCTGCCTGTGCGGCGTCGGCCAAGGCCGCACACGCCCGCTGCAGCATCTGGGCGTCCGGGTGGGAATGCTCCGGGTTGTGTAGGAGCACCACGTCCGGCTCCCGCCCCAGCTCCTTCACAGCCTGCTCGATTCCGGCGCGTAGCCGAGCGGGAGTGAGAGAGTGTTCCCCAGGGAAGTACCCGACCTTGGTGGAGAGCGAGAAATTCGGCAGGAGATCGCCGGCCACCGCCCTCAGCGCCTCGTGTGAGCGATGGCGGAAGTAATTCGAAGCGGTGTCGAGGCGTGCTACCCCGAGGCCGACGGCCGCTTCAAGTACGTCACGGGCGTGACCAGACCGGTATAGCCCGAGGACGACATCTCCGTCAGTGGTTCGCACAGTCCCTCCATGACGAGCAGATCGGCAAGGGTGATGGTGTCCTCGTCGGCTCCGTCGAGGTAGACCGGGTGACCCGACAGGAGCGCGCGCAGGCCCGGATCCGCGCGCTCGTGGAAGGTCAGCCGCTTGCCCCCGCCGCACACCTGGACCGTGTCGCCGGCGCGGACGATGGAGGGGGCGAACTCGGTGACGGCCACAACCCCCTCCGGTCGGCCGAAAGCGGTCACGTAGGGCATGTGACGTGCGGGCGGGGTATTGGACCGCAGTTCGTCCAGGTATCGCTCCGGGCTGTAGGAGGCGGCCAGGGAACTGAGCTTGT
Source organism: Streptomyces sp. NPDC093801 (assembly GCF_040701585.1). Lineage (NCBI taxonomy): Bacteria > Bacillati > Actinomycetota > Actinomycetes > Kitasatosporales > Streptomycetaceae > Streptomyces > Streptomyces sp. NPDC093801. Next base: position 242,047 of record NZ_JBFBDP010000001.1, read on the forward strand.
CCGTCAGCACCTTGTGCGCGGTTCCCTCGGCGCCCTCCAAGTCGCGGCGGAAGGCCTCGTCGGCGCGGGCGGCATCGGAGAGGAAGTTGGCCCACGTGACGCCGTTCCGTTTGGTGAACCCGAACGTCACATGCAGTGAGTGGCCATCACTACCGGAGCCCAGGCGGGTGGCGGTGTGCCAGAAGCCGCGGGGGATGTGCATGACGTCCCCGGCCCGCATGGTGCCCTTCCACAGCACTTCCTCGGAGGGCGTGCGGTTGCGTTCGGCATCGCGGTACATCGGGGCCAGCCGGGACGGCCCGCGCACCTCCCACGACTTCTCACCGGCAAGCTGCACGGCGATGACCTCGTGATCGTCCCAGTGCAGATGGAATCCGTCGGTGTCACCGACCGCGAGGTACGCGTTTGCAGAGGTCAGTTCCCCCGACCACCAGCCGAGGGCCCGGCAGGCGACTTCCAGGGTCGGGTCGAAGAAGTCCAGGTGGTCCAGGACCACGGTGCCGCCCTGGTTGAGGATCCGTCCGAGCGCCGCCATGTCGGCCTGACTCACGGCCTGTCGACGCCGGTTGACATTGCTGGACAGGAACAGGGAGGGGTGTACTTCGTCGCCCTCGGCGTAGCAGCGCAGCTGCGGGTTGGCCAGGTGTCGACGCTTGATCAGGTCCAAGAGCCTGTGCGGAGTCAACAGGCGTGCGGGCAGGTCCGGGTCCGTGAGGCGGCCGCGGGCGAACGCGGCCCCCACGGAACCCGGCCCGTCCCAGCCGAGAGCCTCCTCGATGTGGGCGACGAGCCGGTGCTCCATGGGCTCCCCCTACGCCCTCGGGAGGTTCAGGTCGCGGTTTTCGCCGTCATCGCCAGCGCTGTTCTGCGAGCTGGTGACGTCCGACCGCTCGGACTCGCTGCGGTCGTGTGCGGTCGCCAGCTCCTCCACCGCGATCAGGAGTGCGGGGCTGGTCCCTGCCTGTGCGGATGACTTGTCTGCCATCTCTGCTCTCCTCTCTCAGCTTCTCCACCCGGCTACGGGCGAAGTGTCTGAGTTAACCCGCCTCCACGGCAGGTCAGTAGAGCAATATTCGGACAGATGTGCGGATGCTCGGCGGTGGCACCCGCATCGGGGAGGACGACAGCGCCACACAGCGAGTTCCGTGGACGAGTGTGGGGCGTTGACGCAGCTCAGACGACCGGATCGACGCCGGGCGCTCATGTGGTGTCGGCGGGTACCGGATCGCGGGAGCGCTGCGCGACATCCGGGAGAAGGCCCCGGCCGCCGACCCGCCGACCAAGGCGTGCGCGGGCACCTCCCGCGCGCTGATCATCCTGCTCGAGTCAGCACGACTGCACCTACACGCCGAGCGACACCGAAGACGTCGCGGCCGTGCTCGGCAAGGCGGAAGAAGTGCTCACCAGCGTCAGATCCAACGTTGCCGTACTGCCTCGCTGGAGCCGCCAGCCCGGCAGTCTCGAGTAGCCGCGCACTCAGGACCAGAACCCTTTCGGTGCTGCTGGGCGCGTGATGGGCCCGCCGGCCAGGCCTTCCACCCACCGAGCACCGGCCTATGCAGCCAGCCCCGGGATTTCGAGCAACCCCAAGGCCCGGTCGGGCGTGATTTCGACTAGGACGCGCCGGGGATCTTCCGCAGGCCTGCGGCCGTAGCGCGCAGCGTAGCCGTCTACAGCAGCAGCGATCTGCTCCTGGTCGGTGATCACGCGAGCCACCCCTTCAAGGGTTATCCAACGAGGCCCATCCACTTGCGAAACCGCCACGCGCGCCTCGCCGGGAAGGGCGGAGAGGATATTGCTGATCTTTACGCTCGACTTCCGCGTGATGACACGGGCGACATTAGCGTCATGGTCGTACGTCACACCGACAGGAACAACGTGCGGCGTACCGTCGGGGCGCAGCGTCGCAAGGGTGGCGAGGTGGTATTCGGAAAAGAACTTACGAAAACCATCGGTACTGCAGAGCTCGGTAGACATACGCAGGAGGATAAACGCCTCTGTGAGGATTCGTCTGCGAGGCATCTCACGGAGCAAAGATCGATAGACCCGCACCCTGGCCGATAGGCACTATGCAGACACCCCCCTTGCGCGCCGCTCACCACACGCAGTGGGTCGCGGGTGGCGAAGCTTCCGCGCATCTCAGAGGCCCCCAGAGAATCTACGCGTGTAAACCCCTGCGATTCCGCACTTCCGCCGGGCTCGCCCGCCACGGAGACGTGGTTACCGTGCGGTAGATCACGCCCCTGACGTCATTTTGATCATGCATGCATGACGTAACGTCGTCTCTACAACCGGAATGCATCGCTCCGAAGGAATCGCCCTCCCCTTGCGTCGGATTGTTTATCAAACAATCAACCCTTGGATGCCGCTTGGAGACCCCCAAACGGTGACGCCAGGAGATTTGACGATCCCTCCACGGCGATCACTGGTCGCCGTAGCACGCCACGGCCCTCCGCCAGGCTTGGTCGATCACGAACTGCGGGATTCCGCAGTCACATTCCGGCGCCTCACACCCCCTTCGACTTACGGGTGATGAGACTGAAGCATTCTTTGGGGATTGGCTGCGTGGCACCCCCAAGTGCCGCACGCCGCTGGATATGAGGAAGCCGCATGGGGGAAATAGGGGCTGCCGCCTCTGAACATAAGCCCGCATCTGCGGGACCACGTGCCTGGCCGTGGGAATTGATCAGCCGCCTGCGCCTGCAGGCGTCTCGCACGTCAGCGAGGGCCGCCCGGGGCACGGACCGGGATCTGCAGCGGCGGATCAGACGCACCCTGCAGGAGCTGGGCGTGCAGCCGCCGCTCGATGTCGACGAGCTGCGCCGGGCCTTGTCGGAGCGACGGGGCCGTCCGATCGTGCTCCGTCCCGCCCCACTGCCGATGCCGGGGCCGCTGGGGATGTGGGTCGACACAGTGCACGGCGACCTGATCGTCTATCAGGAACGCACCACCAAGCTGCACCAGGACCACATCATCCTGCACGAACTGTGCCACGTGATCGCCGACGACGACGGCGCTCCCACGGACTGGGCCGCCCTGGTTCCGGGCGTGGACAAGGGTGAAGTACGGCGCGTGCTCAACCGCTGTTCGTACGACGACGTGGCCGAGTGCCGCGTGGAGACGGCGGCAACGATCATCATGGAATGGGCCTCCGTACTGGACCGGCTGGAGCCGGCACCGGCACGGGACCTGGCTGCGCGCCGGGTCAACATGGCCCTCGGGGACCGCAGGGGATGGCTTTAGATGTACCCGATCTTCCTTGTTCTTCTCGCCGGCGCTGTCGGCTGGAAGGTCTTCCAGCTCACCCGGGCACCGAAGGACCGCGCTCTGCGGTCGGTGACCCTGTGCCTCGCATTCGCGGGGCTACAGGTGCCGCTCGCCACTCCGGGCGGCGCGTCGGGGATGGACATGGTGGCCGGCCACGGCGCGGCCAAGCTCGGGCAGAACCTGCTTCTCCTGGGCACCATGTACTTCCTGATGTGCTTCTACCTGTATTCCGCCTCGGACCAGCAGGCGAGCAGGAAGCGGGCCCGGATCGAAGCACTGGTGGTGCTCTGCGTGGCCGCCGTGATCACCGTGGCCGCGACCACCGTGCCGCACGAGGCCTTCGCCGGGAGCTTCGCAACCGCCGACATGACCATCACGCAGCTGGCGGTCTTCTACGGCGTGGCCGGCCTGTACCTGATGTACGCGCTCGCCGCTGCCGGCGTGTGGACGGTGCGGTACGCGCGGATGTCGCCTCGGCCGCATGCGACAGGGCTGTGGATCACCGCGGTCGGGCTGCTGGCCATGGCCGTCGCATGCGCCGTGCGGGCCGTGTTCGTGGCCGTGCGCTGGGAGGGCGGGGTGGTGCCGCACTCGGTGATGGCCACGGTGGCCATGCTGCTGGTGGTCTCCATCATCCTGTTCGTGGCTGGTGTGTCCTACTCGGCGGCCCGTAGCCGCCTGGCGGCCTTCCGTCTGTGGCAGGAGCACCGCCGCGGCTACCGGCGGCTTGCCCCGCTGTGGGAGCTTCTCGCGTCCCGCTTCCCCGAGATCGTCCTCAACGGATCCTCTTCCCGTCTGGAGGAGTGGGGGCTGCGTGGCGTGCACCGGCGCTACCACCGCCGTGTTGTCGAATGTCGGGACGGGCTCGTGCGAATCAGCCCGTATCTGGGTGAGCTGGAGGCTGAGGAGCTGATGCACGTGGGCCCCGACCTGCTGGCAGGCCGCCTGCGCGCCGCCTACCAGGGTCCGGCGTCGGAGGCAGCACAGCCCGTCGTTGCGCTGGCGGTTCCCCAGCAGGACGACCGTAGTTCCGACGCGGCTCACCTGTTCGCCCTGTCCGACGCGCTGCGTACCGCCGCGTGACACCCCGTCTTAACTGATTCGGAAAGCGAGATCTGATGCTGATCACCGCCGGGCGTCTCCTGACGGGAGACGCCGAGATCACCGACGGTGCTGTACTGCTGCAGGGGGATGCCATCGCTGCCGCCGGCCCCCGCGCCGAGGTTGAGGCACAGGCCGAAGCGGGTACCGAGCGCAGGGAGTTTCCCGGCTCGACTCTGATGCCCGGGCTCATCGATGCCCACGTGCACCTGGTCTTTGACGCCGGTGCCGACCCGGTGGCCACGATGCAGGAGGCTGGCGACGAGGACCTCCTGGAGGGCATGCGCAAGCGTGCCGAGCAGCTGCTGTCCACCGGGGTCACCACCGCCCGTGATCTCGGCGACCGCGGCGGCCTGGCCCTGCGGCTGGCCGGCGAGATCGCCGACGGCCGCACGGCCGGGCCGCGGGTCGTCGGGGCGGGCGCCCCGGTGACCCCGCCGGGCGGACACTGCTGGTTCCTCGGCGGCGAGGTCTCCGATGCGGATGGCGCCCGCGCGCTCGTCCAGCGCAACCTCGCGGCCGGGGCCCAGGTCGTCAAGGTGATGGCCGGCGGCGGCGGGCTGACCAAGGGCGGGGCCGCCAGCTGGCAGAGCCAGTTCGGCGTGGCCGAGCTCTCCGTGGTCGTGGAGGAGGCTCACGCGGCCGGGGTGAAGGTCGCTGCCCATGCCCACGGGACGCAGGCCATCGCCGACGCCGTCGAGGCCGGCGTCGACACCATCGAGCACTGCACCTGGATGACCGAGACCGGCTTCGACCTCCGTACGGACGTCCTGGACCGCATCATCGAGCGCGGCATCCATGTCTGCCCGGCGGTGAGCCCGCACTGGCAGATGCTCCCGCGGTTCTTCGGGGAAGAACGCGCGAAGGCGATGTTCGACCTGGTCCGGCAGATGGCCGAGGCCGGGGTGCGCCTGGTCGCCGGCACCGATGCCGGAGTCCAGCGTGCCGGGTTCGACGGGCTGGTCCAGGCGCTGGGGTTCTACGAGCACCTGGGCGTGCCCCGCGAGCGGATCCTCGCCATGGCCACCACCGAGGCGGCCGCTGCGCTCGGCCTCGACGGCAAGGTCGGGCGTCTGGCCCCCGGCTACGCCGCCGACCTGCTCGTCGTCGACGGCAACCCGCTGGAGGATCTGGCCGCCCTCGGCACAGTGCGGGCGGTCTTCGCGGGCGGCCGGCAGTACCTGGCGTCCTGACCTGACGGCGACCACCGCAGTCTTGGGGGCGGGGCCGGCAGTCGGCCCCGCCCCCAAGGCAGTCCGCGCGGCACAACGGCGGGCCGTGCGCTCGCAGGGTTCACCCCAGGAAGAGGCCAAGGACGGACAGCACGGTCTGAACGCCTCCGACCGCGCCTTGGTTTGCCTCGAGCCAGCCGCGGACACGGTCGCCGGCGCGGCGGCGCTCGGACAGCTCCAGAGACTCGTCGGCCAGTACCTCCACTTCGTGGACGAACTCGCCCTGGTCCACGTCCAGGGCGGGACCGAGCTCGCGCAGCTGCCGCACCATCTCGGCGAACTGGTCAGGGCGAAGGCCGGCGTTCTGGGTGACGTACTGGCCCTGGGCACCGGTCGAGCCCGCGTAGTTGTTCTGGATGAACTGGATTCCCGGGGTGTTCTGGCTGGTCACGTAGTCGCTCGCTTTCGTACGGGTTCGGGCGCAGGTCCGCCCCTGCGCGGTGAGGATCAGACGGGTGGGGCGTCCTTCGGCCGGGTCCAGGTGGGCGAGCCCGTGGTCCCGCAATTCTCGTGCGGCGTCGATGACGGTGTCGACCGCGTGCGGTGCGCCCAGGTAGTACGTGGTGGCCACGAATTCCTGGACGGCCAGCTCCGAGCCTTCGCAGGCGTAGGCCCTGGCCACCAGCTCGTTGAAGGCGTGGTCGTGGCGGGCTCCCGCGTTCCTGCGGGCCAGGGCGATGCGCTCGGCCTCCAGGAGCCCTTGCGGGGTGATCCGCAGGGCCAGTCCTCGGCCGCCGCCCAAGGTGCGGAGGATTTCGACCTGTCCTCGGGTGCTGAGCAGGTTGGCCGCCTCGACCGCCCGCGCGTGCAGGACGGTGTCCGGCTCTGCGAACTCGGCGAGGGAGACGTACTGCGTGCTGGATCCACCCGCGCGTCCGGCGAGCCAGGCCAGCAGCATCACGGCGGCGTCCTCCGGAGGCGGAAGCACAGAAAGCGAAGCGGCGTCTGTCTCTCCGGCTGCGGCGGCGGGCGGACTCGAGCCGTAGGGCAGGGCGACGGCCGGCGCAGCCGCGCCGGGGGACGTGATGCTGCGGTCGTGTCCGGCGAGGTGGCCGGCGACGGCCGTCATGTATTCGGCAAGGGTGGAGACTCCCCTGTAATGCCGGATTTCCCGGCTCAGGTCGCGGAACCACGTTCCCGCAGCTGCGTCGCGGCCACTGGAGTTGCCCCACCAGGTGGCGGGCTCGCCTTCCAGGATCCCTGGCAGCCAGTTCGTGACGAAGTCCGGCATCTCCGGGAACGCGCGAAGGAGGTCTTCTGATGTCGCGCGCGGCTGCTGCACCTGCTGACTGGAGGTCAGCGGGGCCCTCTGCGCAGCGACCAGGTACGGCAGCACGCGAAGGAACCTGGGGACGATCACGCTGTCGAGTTCGCCGACATGGGCGGCCGCCGCGATCGTCAGGAAGATCTGCTCGCCGTCGGCGATATACGGCCCCAGGCCGCGGGTGAACCCGTAGGAGGTGCCCCCGGCCTTGATGCGGGGCAGGGACCGGATCAGCTGTTCGGCGTCGAGATCCATCCCGTCGAGCGTGTGGACGACCCACCTCCACGTGGGCCAGGAACCGTCGGCGCGCAGCAGATACTCGTGGGCCATTGTCCGCAGCAACGTCACCTGAGCGTCGTGGAGCGGGGCCGTCAGGTCGGTCACGCGGTTCAACCTCTCACCGAGCAGGGGAGTTCCGGGTCCGCCGCAGCACCGGCTACCCGCACGTAGGGGCGACGAGGCAGCGGTGCGGGTGATGTTCCCGAAGGGGGAGGCTACTTGCCGTCGTCCGTGCCGGGCAGGCTTTTCTGTTCCATCTCGGCGACGAACCCGTTGATCAGGGCCATGACGTCGTCGGAGAGGCCCTCGGCTCCGAGCTGGCGGCCTTTGAGGCCGCGGATGGTGCCGCTCTTGACGTGCGCCAGCAGGGTCAGCCCCTCGGCCACCTGCTGTGCCACGGCCTCGCTGCTGCGGAAGAACAGCGCGGTCACTCCGAAGGCGGCCGACAGCCCTTCCAGTACGACGGGGGATGCCTCGGTCACCGCGCCGGTCCGCAGGTCGCGAACACCGGCCTCGGAGATGACGGCGGCCCCCGCGAAGCGGTTGACTGCCTCGGCGATCTCGGCGTCGCTGAGCGCCGGGCCGTCGCTGTTCTCCAGCAGGTACTTCATCTTCTCGGCCAGGGTGGTGGGCATCTCGTCGTCGGGCTCGGGGGCGTCCAGGCCGAAGCTGCGCTCCTGGGCTGCCAGCAGGCGCTCCACGCTCACCCCGTACGCCGTTGCGAGGGGCTCGACGAACTTGCCGGACAGCCGGCGCTTGCCGCGTTCGGCGTTGGCGACGGGGCCTTCCGACTTCGTGCCGAGGATCTGCGCCATCTCGTACTGGGCGAAGCCGGCGTCGCCGCGCAGGTCGCCGAGATCGGGGGGGCCCTGGCGGGGGAAGAGCTCGTCGAGGTTGCGGCCCAGGGTGCGGGCCAAGGCCGGAAGTTTCCAGGGGTCGGGGGCCGTGGTGCCCTTCTCCCAGTTCGCCACCGCGCTGGGCGACACCCCGAGCTCCGCGGCCACGAAGTCCTGGGTCAGGTCTGCGGACCGGCGCACCGCGCGGATGCGCTGACCGTCCACGGTACGTGCCGCCACCTGCACCTCCTCTGTGTCCCGGACCGCGATCCGGTGAATTCAACGAACCTCAGCTTACCCACTTGCCGGGTCCGGCAAACAGGGTTAGCTTCATTGCGGCGAACGATACCGGCTCGGGCCGGGCGGCGCAGCCTGTGGCGCACACGTGTGCTGGGGCGCCGTCCCTGCTGGTCAGAGCGGGTACGGGAAGTTGTATGGGGTTGTAGAGCTATGCCTGGACCTTCGCGCAGCCTGCCCATATGTTCGTCGTCGCTCGCCGGGCAGCCCGCCCGGCCAAGGGGGGATCGGGGGAGGGGCATGGGCCGCACGCGCACCAGCCGCGCGGGTTAGACCGCGGAAACGGCGACGGCGTCTGAGAGAGGCAACTCTCAGACGCCGGACGCTCACGGCGCTCCCGCCCAGGCAAGGGCCGGAGATCACCTTCATCCACACCGATCCTTCTCACGGGACCACCGGTGTGGCTTCACTGCACAGGAGAGTGTCGCATGACGGCTGCCCAGCGCAAAAGGCCGAATCACTCGGCCCGCGCGGCAATGTCCCCCCTTCGCAACCCCGTCCGCGGGGGTGCTGCCTGATGGCCCGCATCCGGACGATCAAGCCCGAGATGTTCTTGTCCGAGGACATCGCCTCGGTCGACATCAGCGCCATGGTCACCTTCATCGGGCTGCTGACGCAGGCGGACGACAACGGTCGGTTCCTCGCCCACCCGGCGATCATCGCCGGGTTCCTGTGGGCGCTGCGCGCCGAGCACACCCCTGAGCACGTGGCCAACGACCTGGAGCAGCTGGAGGCGGCCGGGCTGATCTGCCGCTACATCGGGTGTGACGGCAAGAAGTACCTGCACATCGTGACGTGGGAGAAGCACCAGAAGATCGACCGTCCCTCCGCCTCCCGCCAGTCGCGCTGCCCGAAGCACCAGACGCACCAGCGGTGCGGCGGGTGCGCGGCGGAGAAGCAGACAACCTGCCCGGCCGTGGAGCCTGCCGCGGTGCAGGTTCCGGCGACGCCGGCGGGGATCAGCGGCCCGGTCCCGCAGGGTTCGGTGAACCCTCGCCGAGCCCTCGATCACCCGCTTTCCCCCGAATTCGCGCCAGCGTCCGAGCCCACCGCCGCGCTGGCCGAGCCCGATACCTCGTCGGGGCGGGCCTGCGAGGCCGTCTCGTACGCACCTCCGGCGCCGGATGAAGAATGCACAGCTCAGGTGGCATTCGACGAGGCCTCGACGCAGGCTCGCGAGGGCTCGTCGTCTGGATCTAGGATCCTGGATCCTGGATCTTCCCCTAAGGGGGGCGATGCCCCCGCGCCCGAGTCGGCTCCCGATGCCGGTTCGACCAAGCAGCTGGTGGCCGAGTACGTCGGCGGCCACGTCCAGCGCCCGCCGAAGGCTGTGATCGGACTGGTCGGGCGGCACGTCAAGGGGCTGCTGGAGGAGGGCTTCGACCCGGAGGTGATCCGAGCGGCGCTGGAGCGGCTGCGGTTCAAGAACCTGCATCCGAGCGTGCTGCCGAGTCTGGTCAACGAGGCCCTGAACGCCTCACCGCCGCCCGCTGCCGCCGGGGTGTCGTCCGCCTCCGGCGCGGGGGCCTGGGCCCGCACCTCGGGATACACGCCCTACATGAACCCGACCGCGCCGGAGCCGACCACGTTCGGAGGCAGTCTGTGACTCGCGCCCGCCTGACCGACCCGCTGCCCGTGGTCTCCGACCGGCTGCGTGAGCGCCTGGCCGCCCGCCTGGCCGAGCGCGGCATCGATGTGGCCACCGCACCGGTGCTGCCGGACACGCCGGAGCCGATCCCGGCGCTGGAGGCCGCCCAGAAGCGGATCCCGTACGCCTACCGGGAAGCCGTCCCCCGGCATCCGCAGGTCGCCGCCTGGGTGCGGACCATCGCGGACGCCGCCGTCGCCCCGGCAGCGGAGGATCTGAACTCCCAGTGGGGAAGGCCGGGTCGCCGGCGGATCGCGCACGGCCCGTCGCTGCTGCTGTGGGGCGGCACCGGGATCGGCAAGACGCACGAGGCGTACGGGGCGGTCCGGGCCCTGACCGCCGCCGGGTGCGGGGTCGAATGGCACGCGACGACCGCCGCGGACCTGTACGCGGAGATGCGCTACCGGTCCGGCGTGGACCCCGAGCACATGCTGCGGCGGATCATGCGGGTGCCCCTGCTGCTCCTGGACGACCTCGGCGCCGCGAAGACCTCGGAGTGGACGGAGGAGATCACCTTCCGGCTGGTGAACTGGCGCTGCCAGAACCGTATGCCGACGATCTTCACCACCAACCTGCCGCCCGTACGCGACGACCGCATGGACAAGCACCTCCCGGTACTGCGCGACAAGGTAGGCGACCGGGTCCTGTCCCGCCTGTCCGGCATGTGCACTGCGGTGGAGTTCACCGGACCCGACCGCCGCTTCCAGCGCGCCTGACCGGCCCCCGCGCCCGGCACACCTTCCCCGGCACGGCACCGCCGCCGTCGCCCTCCTGCCCCGCCTACCTCTGGCATCCAAGCCGCACCCCGGCCTAACCGCGGGTGCCGTGCTGCCCTGACCGCCGGCTGATGAGGCGTACCCGAAAGACAGCTCCCGATGCGCACGATCACCTCCAACACCACTCCCCCGCCGACCCTGCGGGGCATCTCCGACCACAGCTGGCACGCCCGCGCCGCCTGCCACGGCATGGACCCGGACTCCGCCGACGAGCTGTTCTTCCACGCCCCCCGCGACCGCTGGGCCATCCGTGAGGCCCTGGAGACCTGCGGCATGTGCCCCGTCCGCCAGGAGTGCTTCAACTACGCCCTCGACAACGAGGAAAAGGAAGGCATCTGGGGCGGCATGACCGCTGACGAGCGCCTCCACTGGCACGAGAAGACCGAGCACCGGCTCGACTACGACCGCGTGCTGTCGGTGATCAACGGCCGCAGCATCCAGCTCAGCGAGCACGAACGCAGGACCCTGATCCGGTACGCGGCTGCCCAGGGCTGGAGCCCCGAACGCCTGGCCTTCACCCTGCAGGTCAGCCTCAACTGGGCCCGCGACGTCCTGCGCGAGGAAGCCCGCGCCATCGAGGACCGCGACAACTTCAACGTCGTCATCGACACCAACCCCTTCGCCACAGCACGCCAGGCCGAAGTCGACGGCGTCGAACCCTCCGGTGCAGGCCTACGCCACGACGGCGATGGTCCCGAACGCGACCGCAGCAAGCAGACCCCCGAACCCGTGTCCCGACAGGTCCACACCGCCGCCCTGATCAACGACTTCCGAAAGGCCACATGCCTCCCCGCCACCACCACGCCGTCGCCATGCCCCTGAGCACCCTGCGCACGGCAACCGCCGCCGTCGGCATCTCCGCAGCAGCCGTCTCCTACGACGCCCCCCGCCAAGCGGCCGACGCCAGCACCACGACGAACGGAGGCACCACCCGATGACCACGCAGAGCGCCGAGCGATACGTCCTGATCGCCGCCGGCACCGTCATCGTGGCGCTCACCGCCGCGGGGTTCTGGCTCTCGTACGCGCACCTGGCCGAGGTCGCAGGCCTGCACGGCCTGGGCAACTCCCCCATCCGCCAGTGGGCCTGGCCCGCCACCCTGGACGCCTTCATCGTCACCGGCGAACTGCTCATGCTGCGGGCCGGGCTGCGCCGGGTCACCGACTGGTGGGCCATCGCCCTGACCACCACCGGCTCGGTCGGCTCGATCGCCCTCAACGTGGCCGGCGTGAGCGGCACCGGCACCGCGCCGGTGCCGCTGCTGAACTACGTGGTGGCCGCGATCCCTCCGACTGCCGCTCTGCTGGCCTTCGGTGTCCTGATGCGCCAGCTCCACCAGCTCGTCGCAACCCCCCAGCCCAACCAGCGCCCGGATGGGGACCGTGCCCAGGCAGCCGCCACGCCGGGACCGGCCGCCAAGGACGAGGCAGTCGGGGACCGGCTGGTCCCCGGATGGAGCCAGGGCGCCCAGCACGACGGGGACCGGGCGTACGGGACGCAGTCCTCCATCGGAGGGGACCGTCCCCACACCACCGAGGGGACCGGCCACGGTCCCCTCCGAGACCGCACCACCACGGTCCCCGACACCAGCCACGATCCCCACACGGTCCCGGTCCCCAACGGGGACCGTCCCCACGGAAACGCCCATCGCGCCGGAGGGGACCGAACCGCCACCGCCGGGACCGTCCCGCACGGCAGCGACCACGGTCCCCGATCGGTCCCCAACGCCGCCGTCCCCCAGGGGGACCGCGCGTACGGGACCGAGGGTTCCGCCGCAGGGGACCGTCCCCGCACCGAGGGGACCGTCCCCGGGACCGGCCACGGTCCCCTCCAGAACCGCACCGCCACGACGGCGGACACCGCCCTCGGTCCCCAAACGGTCCCGGTCCCCAGGGCTGCGGTCCCCAGCGGAGACCGTCCCCGGCACGAGCGCACCCTCGCGGTCCCGGGCACCGGGGACCGCCTGTGGGCTGGGCTGGGGACCGACGCCGAAGGACCGCGTCCCCACCCGGTCCCCGAAGGGGACCAGGACGGGGACGGGGACCGGGACGAGGCTGGGGACGGGGACCGCGGTGACGGCGAGGACGAGCCCGCCACCGGAGACCGGGGACCGAACCCCGCACCCACGCGCCCTCGGGACCGCGCACGGGACCGGTCCCGAACGCCAAGGGGACCACGGCCCCGTACAGGACGGGGACCGCGGTCCCGCACCCGCCTCTCGGAGGACGAGATCGTCGACCTGCTGCGCCCCCATGTCCCGGCGGCGCTCAAGCGGGACGGCAACGAGTCCATCACGCGGGTGCAACTGCGCCAGATCATGCGCGAGCACAGCATCCCGATCCGCAACGACCGCCTGACCCCGGTCCTCGCTCGCCTGCGCGACGAGAACGCCGCGTCCACGAAGAGGAGTTCCGCCCGATGAAGACCTGCCGCACCTTCAACCGCATCAAGTCCGGGTTCGAGACGGAGATGGGCCAGATGAGCAACCACTCCGTCCGCCACGCCGGCACCAGAACGGGCAAGTCCAGCGCCGGGTTCGCGGCCGGCGCCAAACAGCGCATGGCCAGGGCCCTTACCCAGCACTACGCACACTGCCCCGAATGCGGCTGACACCGCAATATCCGCAGGTCAACGGCCTGCACAGCAACACCTGACACTCGGGTGGCCCGGTCACAGGCCGGGCCACCCCGCCCCCCTTGCACCCGTCCACGCGAGCAGCAAGACAGGCAACCCCGACAGGCACCCCACACCACCGGCCAGCCCAGCAACGAGGACCGCAACCCCATGACCCGCCCTAACACCACGCCCGCAACCGAGCGCGCACAGGCGAAGTCCAACTCGACCTCGACGCGAGCAAGTTATACCTTTTGTAGTACTCCCGTCGGGAGTACTACAAAAGGAGTCCCCGCCCCGGGGGTGGCGGGACCGGTCCAGCGCCAGGGGGCGCAGGACCGTGGGGATGCGGCCGAGGGCGGACCGCATCCCGAAGGGGAGACGCATCCCTGCCACAACCCGCACTGCGCGCATCGCACGCCCTCGACTCAGCCGACCGCGCGTAACCGTCCGCGCAAGCCCCGTGCCGAGAAGCGCACGCACCTGATCGCCAGTCGTTTCAACGACGCCGAGCGCGCCCGCCTCGTCGCCGCCGCAAAAGCCTGCGCGATGACCACGTCCGGTTTCCTCGCCCACGCCGCCCTCAGTGCCGCCCGCGACCTCACCCGCACCGCCGAGCAGATCGCCGGCGAACGCGAGGTGATCGACGAGCTGTTCGCGCTGCGCCGGCACCTTGGCCAGATCGGCAACAACCTCAACCAGGTGGCCAAGGCCACGAACTCCGGTGCCGAGGCCGCCAACGCCGAAGCCGTACTCGCCGCCGTCAAGCGAGCTGCAGCGCGGGTGGACGCCTTCACCCTGCGCTTCACCGCCACCGGCACGGAGGACGCCGCCGGATGATCCCCCGAGTCCACAAGCGCGGCACCCGCACCATCGGTCTGCTGTACTACCTGTACGGGCCGGGCACCCACGAGGAGCACATCGACCCGCATCTGGTGGCGGCCTGGGACAGTCTCGCCCCCGACCCCGGCCGCGATCCCGAGGCCACGTACGCCGACCTCCAGCAGCTCCTCGACCTCCCGCTCGCCGGGGTGGCGGAGGGCCGCCGTCCGGCCAAGCACGTGTGGCACCTGTCGGTCCGGGCCGCTCCCGAGGACCCGGTCCTGTCCGACGAGCAGTGGGGCGAGATCGCCCGGCGGATGGCGGCCGCGACCGGCATCGCCCCGGCGGACGGGGCACCGGGCTGTCGCTGGGCGGCCGTGCGGCACGCCGAGGACCACATCCACATCATCGCCACCCTCGTCCGCGAGGACGGCCGAAAGCCCCGCCTCCACAACGACGCCGGCCGCGCCCAGGCCGAAGCCCGCCTGATCGAAGCCGAGTACGGGCTCAAGCAGCTCAACGCCGGGGACGGGACGGCCGCCCAGCGGCCCACGAGCGCCGAGCGACACAAGGCCGACCGGGAGCAGCGGGAGCGGACCCCGCGGGAGGAACTGCGTGAGACCGTGCGCCGGGCGGTGGCCGGCGCCGTCGGCGAGGAGGAGTTCTTCGGGCGCCTCGCCGCCGCCGGCCTGCTGGTACGCCGTCGTACCGCGCCGTCCGGGGACCTGCTCGGCTACACCGTCGCCCTGCCGGACGACCGCAACACGGACGGCGAGCCCATCTTCTACTCCGGCAGCAAGCTCGCCCCCGACCTCTCCCTGCCCCGCATCCGTGAACGCTGGAGCACCCCGGACACCCCTGGCCGGGACAACGGCACCACTCCGGTGCAGCTGGCCGCTCCCCCGGCCACCGGGCCGGCCGCTGCCCGTCGCCGGGCCACGACCGCGGCATGGCAGGCGATGCTGGTCATCGACCACGGTGACGACGGTGACATCGCCGCGCAGATCGCGGCGGCCGGGGAGATCCTGGACGCCCTGGCCAAGACCTCCGCCGCCCACACCCGCGAGGAACTGCGCGACGCGGCCTTCGTGTTCGAGCGGGCCTCCCGCTCCCACATCCGCGCCGTACGCGGGCACGACCGCGCCCTGCGCCAAGCGGCCCGCGACCTCGTGCACGGGGGCCCGCCCCTCGGGCGCGGCGAGGACGGCGCCACCACCGCCATGCTCATCGACATGGCGTTCTTCCTCGTCACCGCCGCCGCGAACTGGCACGGCAAGAAGCAGCACGCCCAGCAGGCCGAGGCCGCCCGCCAAGCCGCCGAACACCTGCGCGCCGCCTACCGGGCCGCAGCCTCCCAGCCCATGGCCGTCCTCCACCACCGCGGACGCATGCTGCCTCTGCCGCTGCAGCGCCGCCACACCCTCTTGGTGCGGCAGGCGCTGCCGGAGCTGGCCGAGCAGATCCTTACCGAGGCGGGCTGGCCCGCCCTCGCGGCCACCCTCGCCGACGCCGAAGCCGCCGGCCACGACCCCGCCCTCCTGCTCACCGATGCAGTAGCGCGGCGGGAGTTGGACAGCGCGTCCTCCGTCAGCGACGTTCTGGTGTGGCGGCTGCGCCGCGCCGCAGACCTCCCCGCCGACGCCTCCACCCAGCCGCTCCCCGGCACGGCCGCAACCCCGGCATCGTCGCGGTCGCGTACGAGCAGGCCCGCAGAGAACCGTGGCGACCGCCGCCGGGGCCGGTGACCTGTTCATGGATTTGCTAGTTGCGGCAGGTCACGGGGTTGGTGCACCATCTCCCGTGCCCGGCTGGATCAGGACGAGGGGGAACTGATGCTTCGACGCAAACGTGAACGACAGCAGCGGCTGCAAGCACAGCGGCAATGGGAAGCCTGGGACGCCATGCACGTCGAACCGGCACCACTGTCGGCCGGACAGGCCGCTGCCCCGGTGGTGGACGACTTCCTGCCGGCCGACCTGCGGATGCCGAGTCGTGAGGAGCTGGCCGGGATCCTGATGCCCCACAAGGCACCCCTCGTCATCGACGACGAGGTCCACGCCTGCGCCGACTGCGGCGCCTACCGGGGATGGATCGTGGCCAGCACCCGCGACGGGGTGTGGCTGCGCTGCCCGGCCGGCCACGAGAAGCCCGAGCCCCGCCTGGATGCGGCCTGGTTCAACCGGGTCAGCGGTCCCATCACCGAGCAGCACGCCTCGTACGAGGAGTGCCTGCGCCACCTCGGGCACTGAAACACGGCCCCTGCCACCACCCCGACATCTGCCGGAGGAGAGCCCCACGCGGGTCCGGCTGTCAGACCCGCCGTACGCCAGCGCCTGCTCACCGCCGCGGACCTCGGCCAGGGCTACACCCCCAAAGCCGAACGCGAGAGCCGCCGAGACGACGTCACCGTCATCGGCTGCCCCGCACTCGAGCAGCTCGGCGGCGACGCCGCAGCCGGCGGCAGCCTGGACTTCCCGAACAAGGCGAAGGCCGCGTTCACGTACAACGGCAGCACCGGCTCCGAGGAGCTCTACAGCGACACCCCCGACAAACTCGCCGACGGCACGAAGAAGATCTTCGACGCGATGACCGGCTGCCCGGTGTACCAGGTCGTCATCGGCAACAGGCCCGTCAAGGTCACCACCCAGAAGCTCACCCCGCCAGCACTGGGCGAGCAGGCGTGGAGCCAGCTGCTCACCTTCACCGCCGGTGGGCAGGAGAGCGTCGTCAAGCAGACCGCCGTACGCACCGGAGCCGTCCTCGTGGTGGTGGCCGGGTCGCCTGGGCTAGTCGATGCTCACGCGGAGAAGGCACTGGGCAAGGCCTCGTCCGCTGGCTGACCGGACAAGTCCGGGGTCAGCCTCGGGCGACGGCCAGCATGTGGGCGGAGGAGTCCGTCAGGGCTGGGTACGGCTCGGCGACGCGGGCGGCGGCCAGTGCCGCTTCGTACATGGGGGTGCCGATCAGGTCGATGCCCGCGTACTTCGTGAGTGCCTTGACCGCGACCCAGCCGGGACCCTCCACTCCGTAGACGGTGTGCTCGGCGTAGCCTGCCGCCGTCAGCTCTTCGCGGAGCTCGGCGGAGGTCTGGAAATAGGCATGGGTGAACCCGCGGGCGCCGGAGTAGCGTCCTTCGTCGAGAGTGGTGCGGACACCGTCCTGGATGGCGGGTTCGGCGATGCCGGTCGTGGCCAGGTAGTCGAGCAGTGGGCTGTAGCGGCTGATCACGGCGGCGGCGAGGAGTCCGCCGGGCCGCAGGACGCGGCGGGTCTCGCGCAGGGCTGCGAGTCGGTCGGACTGTTCGTGGAGGTGGTAGAGCGGGCCCAGGAGCAGGACGACGTCGAAGGAGTCGTCGGTCGCGGTCAAGGTCCGGGCGTCGCCGAGTTCGGTGGTGACGCGCGGGATTTCGGCGGCCTGGGCGATGTGCTTGGCGACGGGGTCGATGAGGTGCACGGCGTGGCCGTCTTCGGTGAGCCAGCGGGCGTGGGCGCCGGGTCCACCGCCAACGTCGAGGATCCTCGCTGGTGCGGGTGGCAGGTGCCGGCGTAACAGCTCCCGGGTGCGTTCCAGTTCGAGCATGCCGGTGGCCGTGGCGTGCAGGCGTCCTGCTTCGTCGGACTGGTCGTAGAAGTCGAGGATCTCCGGGCGTACGGGCTGGAAGCTGGACATGGGGTTCCCTTCGTCGGTCGGATGGCGAGCAGGCTAGAGCAGGCCGTGAGGTGATCGCCTCGCGTTTTCTGCCGGGTCTCCTCCCCTCGGTGCGGAGAGCCAGCCCGGCGGGGGTGCGCCGCTGTCCGCGGTCCGCTTCGTCGACCAACGCGTCAGGCCCGGAACCCCCGTCGGGGTTCCGGGCCTGGTGTCATGGGTGCCGAGCAGGCTGCACACCATCTGAGGCTGCCTTCCGACGGGCCGGGCAGGTGCTGTCGTCAGCATGCGTGCCGTCGTCGGGCGTCATCGGGCACGACTTTGAGATTGGCCTTGCAGGTCCATCCGCAGGTGCAGGCGGCTTCCCAGGTGGCGCGGCCGGTGCAGCCTTCGGTGCGGGGGTATCCGCGCGGGGAAAGGCGGTGCCGGTCGCGGCCAGCGGTGGGGCATTCCGTGCCGTCGGGGTGGTAGGCGGTCAGCTTGGGCAGGCTGCGGGCCAAGGGATCCTCCAGGAAGACGTGCAGGTGGGGCGGTGTCCGGGTTCAGTGGGCCCGGGTGAGGATGAGGCGGCCCTCGGTGCCCTCGGGCAGGTTGCGGCGCAGGACCGGGGCGGGTGAGGCCAGGGAGGCGGCGAACGCGGCGACGAGGTCGTGCGGAACGCTCGGGCTGAAGGTGGCGGCCCACTGGTACGGGGCGCCGAGCACGGGTTCGGCCCATGCCTGCCAGCCCATGAGATCGGGGCGCGGGTCGGCGTCCTGGATCTCCGCCGGGGCGGGTCCCCAGGTGAAGCCGGCGGACAGGGCGGGATCCCAGGCGGTGGTCTCAGGCCGGTCCACATCGCGGGCCCAGCCGAGCGCAGTCAGCGCGCCGAGGACGGCCTCGGGACCGTCGTAGTTGAGGGCCGGGTCGGTGCGTGCCTCGACGGCGAGGAGAAAGTCCGCCACGGCCTCGTGCGGGGTGCCGGCGGTGAAGTAGGCGTTCCACTCGGCCAGCGCGCTGTCGGCGGCGGGGCGGGCGGAGACCTGCCAGGCGACGGGGAGGTCTCCGAGGTGGAAGAGGTTGTCGGTGAGGATCCATTCAGCGCCGCACAGCCGGCCCGGACTGAGGAACAGCCAAGTGCTGCGGGCCGTGGTCCAACTCGCCCAGCCTGCGTCGGTGAGCAGGCCGGTGATCCGGTCGGCGAGGATGCCGTCATCGCCGGCGAGGTGGCGCGGAGTGACCCAGTACGCGGGGTCGGCGGAGTTGGGGGTGGACGGGTAGCGGGGGTGGTGCGGGTTCAGCAGCGCCTCCAGGCGTGTGCGGTCGGGGTCACTGGCCGGCGCCTGCAGTGCCGGTGGCGGAGCGGCGGCGACGCTCAGGTGCCTCGGTGGGCGCATGCCAGGCGAGGCCGACTGCGACCGCGGGCGGTACGGGGCCGAGTTGTTCGCCGCGCTCGGCGATGTAGACAACTGTCCGCCCCTGCGTGTCCACGGTCGCGGCGATGCCGGCGACAGTGTGCTCCAGCGGGAAGAAGGGGTTGATGGCCAGGCGCACAGGCACGCGGCGGTCGTAGGCCGACAGGAGGTCGATGACCTCGCCGACAGTGATCTCGCGATCCAACAGGGTCTCCTTCGCAAGCGTGGGTGGCTGTCATGCCGGCGGAGCCGGACGCTGTTCAACCCAGGGCCACCGGGCGGGAGGTGGCCAGCACGTGCGCGACGGTGGCCGCGACGAGCTCGGCGGGGGTGTCGACGTCGAACGAGACGTGGTAGCCGGGGAACTCGGCGGGCCCGGTGACCGCGAGTTTCCAGCCCTCGCCGTCGGTGCCGGGGCGTCCAGTGGGGAACCAGCCGAGGTAGAAGCGGCCGTCCTTGCTGCTGATGTGGAGATCGGCCCGGTCGTCCACGATGAGGTTGAAGTCCTCGGCGGTGAACTGGTCGATCACGCTGGACGGCTGGCCGGGACCGACCTGCCAGGAGCGGAGCCTCAGCGCCTCGATCGTCGTAGCGAAGCCGTGCTTCGAACCTGCTGCAGTCATGAGCGCACACCTCTCTGACCTGGGGTTTCTTGGGAAGGTGTCTACGTTGACATCGGTTGCCGCGCTCCACCAGCCCTTTGCCTCTCTTTCCTGTCTGCCCCAGGCGAACTGGTGTCCTTTGTCATCCAATCGAGTCGTTTGACAGCGAACCCAGTCGCACGAGGAAGCTCGCACGCTCCTGCTGCATGCTTGGGAATCCGACTGGCCAGGTAGCCCCTACGTGTCGCGGATTGGCCACCCGCAGGGGCAGCACACGCGTTGCGGGGTGACGGCTCCTCCGTATGGCGCCGCCGCCGATCATTCGCGTCTAGGAGCGGTCTGAAGATCCCGCTTGTCGTAGAATCGACTCCGGTTTGCGTCAGGGGATGCTCCGATCTGTCCTCGTGGCGACGGCTTTCGCGCGAGGAAGCGCCAGCGGCGACGAGTCGACTGTGTCCTGCTCCCTCGAAGATGGGGGGCGGGCGTGCAGGTACGACGGGTGGTCCTGGAGAACTTCCGTGGGGTGAAGAGCGGGACGATTCTCCTGAACGGCCACTCCTTGTTGGTCGGCTCGAACAGCGTCGGCAAGTCGACTGTGTGCGAGGGGCTGGAGCTCGTGCTGGGGCCCGAGCGCATGTTCCGACGACCGGTGGTCGACGAATACGACTTCTACGGCGGGTGCTACCAGGAACGGGAGGGCAAGCTACCCGAAGTGAGGATCGAGGTGGTCCTCACCAACCTGTCCGACGCTGCCGAGCGCCGATTCGGAAGCCATCTGCGCCGCTGGTCGGCGCAGACGAGTGACTTCCTCGACATGGTTCCGGACGCTGTCGAAGACGCCGAGACCGGCGAATGGTGCCTGCCGGTGGTCTTCCTCGGCCGCTACGACCCTCAGGAGGACGACTTCATCGGGGGTACGTTCTTCGCGCATCCCGAGAGCGTCCCGGACGGCCTAGACGGGGAGGAGAGCGGGCTCGGCGCGGGACTGAAATCATTCACCCGGGCGGACAAGCGGCACTGTGGATTCCTCTACCTGCGGCCGAACCGTACGGGCAACAGGGCGCTCACCTTTCAGCGTGGTTCGCTGCTGGACACGATCGTGCGGCTGGAAGCCGAGCTGGCGGGTCCGCTGTGGGAGAAGGCGCTGCGTGACCTGGAGCAGGTCGCCGTGGCCGCGGCCGAATCAGGATTCGGAAAGATCCGTACGGAGATCCGCGATCGCGTCGACCGCTTTGTCAGCCTCGGCGACACAGCGGATCCGGTCGATCTGCAGGCGTCTGAACTCACGCGCGAACACTTGCGTGAGGTATTGCGCCTGTTCATCGCTACCCAACCTGGGCCGCACGCCGTGCCGTTCAACCGGCTGAGCACCGGGTCGCTGAACCTGCTGGTGTTCGCCCTGCTCACCTACATCGCTGAACTCAAGGGCGACAAATCGGTGATCTTCGCGATGGAGGAGCCGGAGATCGCGCTCCCTCCGCACGCGCAGCGCCGTCTCATCGACTTCGTGGTCAAACGCATGGGCCAGGTGATCGTCACTTCCCATTCGCCGTACGTGATCGAGAAGTTCGAGCCCTCCCGCATTGTCGTGATCAGCCGCGACTCAAAGGGCACACTCAGCAGCAACCGTGTCGTCCTGCCTGGTGACTTCAAGCTGAAGAGGTACCGGGACAACCGCCGGCAGTTCGCTGAGGCCGTCCTGGGGCGTGCCGTACTGGTGGTGGAGGGTGCTGCGGAAGCGGCCCTGTTCCCAGCCGTATCGGATGTGCTGGAGGCTGATCCCTCCGTCGTGGGCTACGTCCCACTCGACCTGGCCGGTGTCACGATCTTCGACGCTCAGAACGACGTCTCCGTGCCCTTGTTCGCCACCGTCTTCAAAGGGCTGGGCAAGCCGGTCTACGGGATCCACGACCAGCCCGACAAGCCGCTCGACGCCAAGGTCGCAGCCAAGACTGCCGACTTCACGCACTACACGGTGCTGAACTACAAGAGCGTCGAGAAGCTGCTGGTCGCCGAAGTACCGGTCGATGCCCAGCGTCGCTTCCTCGCCACCGTGGCCCAGCGCACGGACTACCCCTCCGGATGCGCCCGACCCGACCCGTCCGCCACGGACACGGCGGTAAACACCCTCACCCACGAGGTGTTGCGGGCCCGCAAGGGTGACGGCTATGCCGCGCTGCTCATCGCCGAGTGCACGGGCCGAAGTCAACTACCCGCCGTGCTAGCCGATCTCCTTCTCCAAATCGACCGCGACCTGGGGACCTCTGCGAGCGGCGGAGAGACCGACGACACCGCCCACTCGGACGAGACCGATGGAAATTGACCCGGTCAGGCAAGAGATCCTCGATGCTTCCGGCCACCTTCTGATCGTCGGCGGCCCCGGCTGCGGCAAGACCACCATCGCTCTGCTCAAGGCCCAGGCGAGACTGGCCGACCTCGAACCCGAACAGCGCGTCCTCTTCCTGAGCTTCTCGCGCGCCGCCGTACGCCAGATCACGGACCGGATGTCCGGAGTGCTGGACCGGGCCAGCCGCCAGCGCCTGGAAGTACGCACCTTTCACGCCTTCTTCCTTGACGTCGTACGCAGCCACGGACGGCTGCTCACCGGTCGGCCGTCTTCGTTCATCACGCCCGATCGTGAACGGCAGATCCAGGCGGACTTCGACGGCGACTGGAAGAGCGAGCGCCGTCGCCTCGCGACCGAGGAGGGCCGCTACGTCTTCGACCTCCTCGCCGACACAACGGCGACTCTCCTGGAACGCAGCGCCGCCCTGCGTGCCCTCTACAGCAGCATTTACCCGCTGGTCATCGTGGACGAATTCCAGGACACCAACACCGACCAATGGCGCGTGATCAAGGCCGTCAGCGGCGCCTCCACCGTCATCTGCCTCGCCGACCCCGACCAACGCATCTTCGACCACCTGGACGGCGTCGAGGAGCAACGCCTCGACGACGCCGTGGCGCACCTCGCGCCTACGCCCTTCGACCTGTCCAAGGACAACCACCGCAGCCCCGGCGGCGGACTCCTCGACTACGCCAACGCCGTCCTGAACAACACCCTTCACGCCGAGCCGGCCAACGTCCACACCTGGACCTACACCCCGGGCTACGGCGTTCCGTGGCAGACGCGTGTCCATCACGGGGTCATCGCCATGCGGGATTACCTCACCACCCAGCTTGGGCACACACCGACCATCGCAGTCCTGGCGAGCGTCAACTCCCTGCTGGGCCAGGTCTCCGAGGCCCTGGCCACCGACACCATCACCGGCAACACCACACTTCCCGCAGTCGACCACGCCCTGCAATGGGATCCCGAACTGACCGCCGCGGCCGGCTACGTCGTAGCGTCAATCATGGAATGGCCCGGTCTGCCCCGTGTGGAGGCAGTCACTCGCACCGTGCAAGCCCTCGCCGACTTCTACCGGGTCAAGCTGACCAGCGGCACCGCCGGCGCACGCGACAAGATCAAAACCATGGAGAACGGGCTCAGTGCGTTCACGTCCGGCAAGACCATCCGCTCCAAGACCGTCAAAGCCGTGACCGCTGCCTACGACGCGGGGATCTCCTACCTCGGACAACCGGTCGCTGACTGGCCAACCGCTCGCGACCGCCTACACGGCTCCAACGAACTCGAAGAAGTCCTCAAGCACGCACGCCTGTTGCGCCTACTCAACGCTACCGATGCACTGGCCTGGGGCCTATCCGATAGTTGGGACGGCGACTCCGCCTACAAAGACGCGGCAGCCACCGTCCGCGCCGTCCTTGCCGCCGAATCCCTCACCGCCGCCCAACAACCACCAGAGACCGTTTCCCTGATGAGCATGCACCGCTCCAAGGGCAAGGAATTCGACGGTGTCATCATCGTCGAAGGACCCTACACAGGCACCCTGCTCGACCCCAGCTGGCTACCCGAACGGCTCCGTGCCCAGCGACGCCTCCTGCGCGTCGCTATCACGCGAGCGCGCACCATGGTCCTTTTCGTCCGCCCACAGGGCAGTCAACAGCTCACGAGGACGCGCTAATCCCCGGAATCGCGGTTGCGCTAGGGGGCGATCTCCACTGCCTTTCGGACGAATGGCGAAATGCCAAGACCGGGAGGTTGCGCCACGGCTTGAGAGCACACACCGCGTACTGATGTGTCTGTCTGTCGACCCGTCCCAGCCGGTATGGCCACACATCTCCCGGCGTGTTCACCCCGCACGACTAAGTTCGCTGTCAAACGACTCGTTTGGACGACAAGAGACAACTGGAGCCCCCGATGCCCCTGCCCCGTGCGGGCAACGCAACAGGCCCCAGGAACCTGCACGGACGCTGTTGGCCAATTCGGTTGTGGCATCTGCTATTTCGCCCCGTCGAGCTTCTGCTCGGCGGGGCGAAGTGCTGCGAAGTGGCTGGTGCGGGTACGGGCTCTGGGTGTGTCGGTGAGGTGGGCGTCGATGCGGGCGAGGTTGATCGCGGCGCCGGTGAGCTGGTGTTGGAGGCTTGTCTTTGCGAGGCCGCGGTAGCGGGATCTGCGCAGGTCGCAGCGTTGGACTCCTTGGGAAATGGTGCCTTCAACGCCAGCGCGGATCTTGTAGCGCGCCTTCCACTTGTCGGTCCCCTGCTCGGCCCGGCACTCGTGCAGGACCATGTGGAGGTCCTGGTCGTGGAAGGCCAGCTTGCGGCGTGGTCCGCGGGTGCAGGACTCCTTGACCGGGCATGAGTGGCAGTCGGTCTTCGAGAACTGCACCCGGATCGTGATCTTGTCGTCGTTGGACTCCCTGGCCCAGCGGGTGCTGGTTTTCCCGCCGGGGCAGGTCACCTTCTGACCGCTCCAGTCGATGGTGAACGCGTCGATGGGAAAACAGTCCTGTGTCCTGCTCTGCCAAGCGCCACTGCTTTTGAGTGGGCCCACGAGTTCGACGCCGTGGTCTCGCCGGGCGGCCACCATGTGCTGGGTGCTGACATAGCCGGTGTCGACCAGGTGCTCGTCTGGCAGCAGGCGGCGCTCGGCAAGGCCAGCAAGAACAACGGGGACCAGGTGGAAGTCGCTCACCGTGGCGTCGGTCGTCACGACATGGGTGATCAGGTTCGGCGTTCCGGCGCCGCAGGTCTCGGTGAGATGGACCTTGTATCCGTTCCAGAAGCAATCGCGCTTCGCACCCGCCCGCGCCTCGGTGTCGTAGGGGGTCACCAGCCGGATCGCACCCGGTGGCCGGTCCTTGGAGTCCCGCCTGCGCACCTGATCATCAACGACGTGGAAGTGCTGCACCCAGACCTGACGGAGGATTTCAACCTGCTCGATCGCTCGCAGGCCGGCGGGCGCGTCAGGCGAGAAGACTGCCTCAAGCAGCCGCAGCCCGTCTCGACCGGTCCGCTGGCCGACCTCGTCCCGCCGGGTACGGGTCTTGGGGAAGCGGAAGTCCTCGGCGCGGCTGCCGTAGTGCTTGAACCAGTCAGGCTCGGCGATCTCCGTCAGCCACTCCGGGGCTGTGGTCGCGAGGGCGTTCAACGCCGTACGCAGGGTTTCGGCGATCAGCTCCAACTAGCCCAGCTCCCGGGCCGAGGACATCACGTGCGTGGAATCGGTGCGGGCCTTCCCGCCTCCCCTCAGCAGCCCTTTGTCCTGGGCCGAGGCCAGGATCCCGTCCAGGACGCGTCGTCCGGCGTCCGCCTCGACCAGGCGGTTCCTGAACTCCGAGAGCACGGAGAAGTCGAAGCCCGGATCTTCCAGCTCCAGCCCGTGAAGTCGGTCCGGAGCGCGGTTCCGGCCTTTCGACCGGCCCGTTTCTCCGGACCGCTTCCCGCACCCGCCGTGCGCCTCTCAACGCAACGGGCGCTCCACAAGCCCCGCTTGTCGACCCGTGAGGTGCTCCCTCATCCCGTGGTCGGCCATGGGGAGGGGATGACTGATCCCCGGTAGCGGTAGCGCGTGGTGCCTACCTTCGCCGGACTGAACAGTTCCCGTTCCTCGCTGGCCGGCCACCAACCCCCGCCGCAGAAGCGCCGACGGAGGTCCTTCCAGTTCATCCGGGGGTGCTTGCGCCGCAGCCACCAGATGACCCGGCCCCAGACGTATGAGGTCAGGTACTGGAAGGTGGCGCTGGACACTCCCGGCCGGAAGTAGGCGCACCAACCCCGCAGCATCCGGTTGAGCTGGATGAGCAGGTTGTCGAACGGCAGGTCGGTACCTGTCTTTCGGCACTGCGTCCTGACCTTGTCCATCACGGCCGCCAGGGCCTTGCGGGACGGGTAGGTGTAGACGTAGTACTTCTCGGCCCCTCGCTTCCGATGGCGCTGGATGCGCCAGCCGAGAAAGTCGAGACCCTCGTCGATATGGGTGATCAGGGTCTTCTCCGGCGACAGGCGCAGGCCCATCGTGGCGAGGACCCCGGCGGCCTCCTCCTTGAGCACCTCCGCGTGGGCACGGGTGCCCGACACGACCAGGCACCAGTCGTCCGCGTAACGGATCAGCCGGTAGTTCGGCAGTCCGCGACGGCGGCGCTTGAGCCGGTCATTGAAGGTGCTCGCCGGTCCTCCCGGGCCCCGGGCGATGTGCTCGTCCAGGACGGAGAGGGCCACGTTGCTGAGCAACGGGGAGAGGATCGACCCTTGCGGGGTTCCGGTGTTGTTCTCCCGAAGGACGCGGTCCTCACCAAGGATTCCGGACTTCAGGAACGCCTTCACCAAGGCCAGGACGCGCTTGTCCCCGACGCGAGCGCGCACCCGGTCCATCAGGGCCGTGTGCGAGATCTCGTCGAAGCAGGCTTTGATGTCGCCCTCCACGATCCACTCGTAGGAGTGGGAGGTGAGGTGGCGGACCTCGGCCACCGCGTCGTGAGCCCGGTGATTGGGGCGGAACCCGTAGGAACACGGGAGGAAATCCGCCTCGAAGATCGGCTCCAACACCAGCTTCAGGGACGCCTGCACCACCCGGTCAGTCACGGTCGCGATCCCCAGACGACGCAACTTGCCGCCTGCCTTGGGGATCATCCGTTCCCTCACCGGGAGCGGGCAGAAACTGCGGTCTCTGATCGAGGTCCGCAGCCCGTCGAGGAAGACCTCGACGCCCCGCACGGACTCCACGTAGTAGGCGGTCTCACCGTCCACTCCGGCCGTGCGGGCTCCCTTGTTGCCCCGCACCCGAACCCACGCCACCAGCAGGAACGCGGGATCGGCAACGAGATTGAACAGGTCATCGAACCTGCGATGAGAATCCTCGCGGGCCCAACGGTGCAGCTTCGTCTGGATCTCCAGTACCCGCAGCTCCGCCCCGAACAGGGCGGACTCCAGCTCGTCGGTGTTCACCGGCGACAACCTCCTGGCCTTCCAGTCCTTCCACTGCTGACTTGCTGTCCTCCTTCGCCATGTACGCGCCTCTCGCGCGCTCGGACTACTACGAGGACTCCGCCACGACCCGGTGCCGTCAGCCGACGACGGACCTGCCCTTCGCCCAACTGGCCGTTGGACGGGAAGGGCGGCACCAGGACGCTTCCCACGTTCACCACCATCCGGTTGTCGAGTGAGCCGCCCAGCTGTACCCCGGCAGCATCGCCATGCCTACGCCGCAGGCTTTCGGCATGGCCTCCCCACCGGCGCACTTATCCGGCTTCGGAGACGCCCCCGCGCCATTCGCGGGGGTCGAGCACTGCGTCCCGGCCCAGATCCGCCAGATTGGAGCCGGTTCAAGTGTTACGGGGCTTCAGACGCTGGTTCCTCTCGTACGGCTTCTCGTCTCGCTTGCCGGACCCGCACCGTCTGGCAGTGCCGATGCGTCCCGTCGTTGTCAGGGCTGCTTGCCGCCCTCCCGCGCGTCTCCGCGGTCAGGCTGCCCCCAGCTTCGCTGATCTGCTGCGACAGACCAGCGGCAAGGGTCTCTCACCCTTGCCCGGAGTGATGGCGCCTCGTGGCGCACGAGGGCGTACTTGAAGTCGATGCGGGCCCGCACGGCCTCTGCTGCCTGCCGGTCGGTGAGCCCCTCCACGAACTGCAACACCAGCACCAGAGCAAGCCGGCCCGGCGACCATGCCGGCTTCCCCCGGGCCGGGTAGAGGTCCGAGAACTCCTCATCCTTGAACAGCGGCCCCAGCTCATCACGGACCCGGATCGCCAGGCTCCCCTTCGGGAACGCCGCCCGCGCCACCCGCACCGTGTCCGGCGGAATCTCCCCCGGCGTCTTCGGCTGCATCGACATCGACACCCACCCCACACAACAACGTCGGCCTTCAAGACCACAACCAGGTCTTGAAGGCCGACGTCACGCGAAGCCCCTGCGCCTGTACGACGAGAACCGGGAGGCAACCCGCCAGGAGCGACTGGGGCGCCCTACCGCCGGTCAGCCCGGGCGGGGGCACCGGGGGCCGGCAGCAGTCGCGGAATCGTCCGGACGTAAGCGACCATGCCGATCACCTCGACGAGGGTCTGGGTGACCACGACGACCGCGGCGACGGCCAGCGAGTCGGGAAGGGCCAGGGCGAGGGGAAGCACGACGAGGGAGTTGCGGGTCGCGCCGGTGAACACGACGGCCCGCCCGTCGGGGGCGTCGAGGCGAAAGACGCGGGCGACAGCGAGCCCGGCGAAGGCCATCACGGCGAGGAACAGGACGTAGAAGGGCACCACCTTGGCCACGTCGGAGAGGCTGTCGCCGAGCTTGGGAACCTGCGAGGCCACCACGGTCAGCAGGGTCGCAGCCATCAGCGGGACCATGGTCGTGCCCATCGCGTCGGCGAACTTCTGCCCGGCGGGGCGGCGGCCGGCCCAGCCTTGGGTGAACCAGGCCAGGGCGAGCGGGACGACGATCAGGATCACGAACGCCTCGAGGAACGGCCCGGCTTCCACGACGTCGGCCAGGCCGGAGCCCATGAACAGGAACAGGAAGAGGGGCAGCAGGATCATCTGTGCCAGCAGGAGCAGCGGAGTCGCGGCCAGGAGGCGCTGGCTACTCCCGCCGGCGAGGCCCGAGAAGACGATGACGTAGTCGACGCACGGGGCCAGCAGCACCAGCAGCACCCCCAGCCGGACGGCCTGGTCGGCCGGCAGGAACGGGAACATGCCCGCCACGACCAGCGGCACCACCACGAAGTTGACCACCAGCGCGGCGGTCAGGAACCGGCCCGCCCGCAGCGAGCGGAGCAGGTCGACCGCGGGCACCTGCAGGAAGGTGACGTAGAGCAGGACGGCGAGCACCGGGTTGATGGCGTGCTCCAGGCCCGGCCCGGCGCCGGGGGCGGCCCAGCCGACCAGGGCGCCAGCCGCGAGTGCGCCGAGGTAAACGGCGACCTGGTGGTGTTCCATCCGCTCGACCAGACCTCGCGGTCCCTGCTCCGCCACCACCTTGCCGACTCCCTTGCGCTCTGCTGTACCCCGGGCCCCACGGCCCGGCTCGGAGACCATCGTCCCAGGCCACAGGGCACAGGCACTCCGGCGAGGTTTCTTACCCCCGGGCCGGACCTGCCCGCTCGGCCCGCTGCGGGCGGGCCAGTGCCTCCAGGGCGAGGAGTACGACCGCGGCAACGACGACGTGCATGACGCTGAGCGCGATCGTGCTGGGCACATCGAAACCGGTGGTGAACGTCTGCACCGTCGTGGCGAGCGCGGCACCCACCCCCACGACCTGGGCCGAGCGCAGGACGAACCGCCGCCGCCCGGCCGCCGCCAGCAGTACGGATAGCGCCAGGCCGCCACTCAAGGGCAGCACCGTCATGGTGATCACGCCCTGCGGCGCGGTGGTGGTGTGCAGCGTCCCGTCGGCCTCGACGTATTGGAAGGACCCGCCGAAGGCCAGGCCCACCAGCCACAGGGCGAGATTGACCCCCAGAGCGGCGGCTACCGCCCCCGCGATGACCGCGGCCGGAGGCCGGTCCGCGATCCGGCCGAGGGACCTGCCCCCAGCATGTACGTCCCCAGGCATGGGGGATCTCCGATCTGCACAGACGATGCCGACACGAACACCAGGGCACTCACTGCCTGGGGACAGCGGGAACGGACCGCGCCCGCCCCAGGGCTCTACCGTGCGTCCGGGCCGCCGACAACCAGAGGCTCCGCCGGCCTGTGACAGCCGCACCCGTCCCCGCCAGCGGCCTTCGGCCCGCAAGAGCAGGACCGGGAGCTGCGGCGCTGGCCGTACCACCAGGCCCCGGCTGCAAGGACGGCCAGGACGACGGCGACGGCGGGCAGCCAGCCCACCACGGCCCCGGCGCCGGCACCGACGACCCCGGCGGTGATCAGGACGGGCAGGGCGCAGCACGCCACGCAGGCCAGAGCGGCCAGGCCGCCCAAGGCCTTCGGCGCTCGCTGGGGGCGCGGGTCAGCAGCAGGGTCCGGCATGGCGGTTCTCCTCGGCGAGGTCGGTGAAGGGGATGGGGCAGCAGGAACTTCCGGCGCAGACGGTCAGGTCGTCGCAGCCGGCCTCTACGGCCGCGGACAGCGCGCTGCGGATGGTGGTGAGGTCGGCGATCTTCGCGTCGACCTCGGCGAGCTTCGCCGCGGCCCGCTCCTGGAGCCCGGCCACGGGGCGGCCGTGCCGGTGGCGGCCCGCCTCCAGAAGTTCGGCGACCTCCTCCAGCGTGAACCCCAGCCGCTGCGCCGCCTTGATCACCCGCAGCGCGGTCACTGCCTCCTCGCCGTACAGGCGGTGGCCGCCGTTGCTGCGCTCCGGCTCGGCCAGCAGCCCACGGCGCTCGTAGTAGCGCAGGGTCTGGATGTTCACCCCGGCCGCCTCGGCGACCTGCCCGCTGCGCAGCCCCGCGCTCACCGCGGGCCCCCGGCCGCCGTCCGGGAGGCCAGGGCGTCCAGGACCGCGGCGTGCTCCTGGTCCACCCCGATGTCCAGGCCGACCCGGTCGTCCTCGCCCAGGGTGACGGTGAAGGCGAAGAACGAGCAGCAGCCGCCCTCCCGCTCCACCAGGCCCCGCACCCGCTCCTCGACACCGGGCCCGCCGGCCAGGTCCAGGCGCAGCTTCAGCGGTCCGGGACGCGACACCGCGACCAACCGCTCGGCGAACAGCCCGTCCCACTCCGCAACCCGCAGCGGCTGCTCCTCGGTGGGCAGCGTGCAGGACTGCGGCACCCACGCCAGATCACTCATCGTGCTCACTCCCGTCGTCACGTCCCTGGTGGGGACACCTCCGACGGTAAACCTGTACCTAGGTACAGGATGCAAGCCCCCGCCGAGGTGGGGACAGAAGAAGCCGCCGCGATGGACGGAGCGTGCAGCCGCAGTCCCTACCCTGCCACGCTCGCAGCCGTCCCTTCGCGGAAGTGCCAGCTGCTCGTGGACAAAGCCACCCCGGATTGGCCAACAGCGTCCTGCACGGTTCCTGGGGCCTGGCCTGGGGGTTGTTGAGCTATGGGGGTGTCAGGTGCGGGATCAGCCGTTCGGCTGGCTGTCCTGGTTGGCTTCTCGACGGCGGCGCAGGGCGAGCAGCGCGCCGCCGCCCGCGCTGATCAGCAGTCCGGCGCCGGCGAGTAGCCAGGACGTGGGGTCTGCGCCGGTCTGGGCAAGGGAGCCCTTCGGGGCGGGAGAAGCGGTGCTCGAAGCGGTCTCGGTCGGCCGCGGAGCAGCCGAGGTCGGCGTTGTCGCCGAGGGGGTGGGGGCGGCGGTCGTGGCGGGGGTGGTGGGGGTGCCGGACGGTGTGGCCGGGGTGGTCGGTGCGGTGGGTGTCGGGGTGGTGGGCGGGTGGGTCGGCTGGTCCTTCTTGGTGTTGGTGAAGGCGGCGGTGGTCTTCTCGCCGGGCTTGGCAGTGATTTTTACGGGGGTGGAGTTGAGCTGGTAGCCGTCGGGGGCCTTGGTCTCGGTGGCGGTGTAGGAGGTGCCGGTGCGGGAGGAGACGTCGAGCTTGGCAGTGGCGGTGCCGTCCTTGCCAGTGGTGAGCGTGAGCGGCTTGCCGCCGCCGGCCTGTGGGGTGATGTTGATGACGGCGCCGGCGAGCGGCTTGCCGGTGTCCTTGTCCTTCTTGGTCACCGTGACTTCGGCAGGCTTGAACGGGTCGACGACGGTGAGCTTGGCACTCTGGCCGGGGGTGACGACTATGTCCTGGTCCGGGGCGAGGTCGTGGATCGGGCTGCCGGAGTTGATTTCCTTGAGACGCCACACACCTGGGGTGACGCCCTCGAAGCGCAGGATGCCATCCTTGCCGGTCCTACCGGTGAGGGCCTTGGTGCCGTTGAGGGTGTCGAGCAGAGAGAACTCCGCTCCGGCCAGGAGGTCGCCGCCGGGATCCTTCTTCGTGATCTCGATGTGGCCGGGCTGCGGTTCGGGGGCTTCAGCCCAGGCGGACGGTGCCCAGGTCAGGGTGCCGGCGGCGAGGGTGGCCGCGGCGGCGACGGCTGCCGGTGCGGTGTGGCGGGAATTGGTGCGGGTACGCATGCGGTGGAACAGTCTCCTGATGTGGCGGTGGGGGTGCACTGCCGGAATCCCTTGACGGGGCCGGGACGGACGTCAGGGGGTACGGCCAGATACGACCTGGCCGAGTGCCGGGGCAGGCACAGCGGGCCGGATGGTGGGCGCGCTAGTCAGAACCGGCTGTGCCTGGGGAGCGCGGTAGCGGTGAGCTGCGGCCTTGACCAGGGAATGCTGGTCTTCCAGGCTCAGGGCGTCGATGCGGGCCAGGGCCGCGGCGGTGCCGGGACCGTACGGGCGTCCGGCGGTCTGGGTGATGTGGGCGACAGCCTCGGCCTCGGCCAGGACGCCGTACTCGATCGGCAAGCCGAGGGTGTCGCGGACGCCTTCGCGGGCGTAGCGCAGGTTCTGCGAAACGGGGATGCCGTCGAGGGTGCCGTACTCGGCGAAGTCGAAGACGAGCAGGGTCGCCTGGTTGAGCAGGTCGAGGAAGTCGGTGTCGGCGGCCCAGAAGCCAGCCGGGTGTTGCAGCCCGGGCGCGTCGAGGGTGTCTCTGCCTTACTCGTCCGCTCGCGCTGGTGTCCGGTAGAGGGTGCGGTCGGTGGGTGGGTCCACATCGCGGTGAAGTCGGTGACGGCCTGCCGCAGTCCGGTGAGGTCGGCGCCCCGCCAGGGCGCCGGGCCGGAAGACTGCCAGTCGCGGATGCGGGCGTAGCCGTCGTGGCCCGGGGACTTGCCGCGTGCGGCGTCTCGGTGGGTGAAGGTGTGGTGGTCGGCGAAGGCGAGGGTCTCCACGTGGAGGGCGCCGCGCTCGGGGTGGATCACGGTCAGGCGCAGTCCGTCGTACTCCCCGTGGCGGATCGTCGGGGCGAAGTCGATGCGCAGCCGCAGTGCCGAGCCGTCGGCGAGGGCGGCGTAGTAGCGGTCACCGATGACGGTGCTGGTGGCAAAGGACAGGTTGAGTTCGGCGAAGAACTCCTTGGCGTGCAAGGGCACGTGGGCTCCGGGGTACGGGGTCAGCGGCGGGCGGCGGCTGGGTGAGTGCTGGAGCTGGTGCTCCAGCGGGGGACGCTGGTCGTGGTGAGGGCCGGCCGTGGCCTTGCCTTGGTGCGGCGGTGTACGTCCAGCGGGGTCGGTGCCGGCGGCGGGGGCGGGACGACCGGCGTGAGCTGGACGTGCGGGCGCAGCAACGGGCTGAGGAAGCTGTCCCAGCGGGCGACCGGGGCCGGGTCGGCGAGCGCGGTGGTGACCGCGGCAACCAGCGGCACGGGAGTTCCGGTGGAGGCGGTGGCGTACCAGCGGGGGCCCTTGGGGCCGCCTTCCATGTACCAGCGGGCCTGCAGCGTGGTGATCTCCTGCTGCGGGTCGAGGCGGCCGGTGGCGTACTCCAGGCCGGCCATGCCGTCGGGGGACCGTAGGGCCAGTGCGGAGCCGTAGCCCGTGTACTGGGGCTTCCACCGTTCGTCCAGGAGTGGGGCAATGGCGTCGTACCGGTCCTGTTCGGCGCCGTTGTGGAGGTAGGCCCCCGGGCCTGCGGCGTACGCGGTGGCGAGGGCGGTGGTGAAGGCGGTGACCAGTTCGGTGGGGGCGGTGTCGTTGAAGCAGACGCCCCAGGCGGGTGCGGCGAAGGGGTCGGTGTAGGCGGTGATGCGCCACAGGCCGTCGTCGTCGCCTTCGGGGAGGAAGCCGAGGCGGACCTTGCGGTCCGGGGAGGCGAGGTAGAGGTTGCCGTATTCGTCGTTGTGGCGGTCGAAGCAGAGGTCGAACAGCGGCTTCAATGCGGGGTCGACGTTCGCGGCGCCACCGGCGAGGTAGCGGGGGGTTACCCACACGTCGCCGTCGATGTCGGAGGGGTCGGTCAAGGGGTTCCAGGTCTAGGGGTTCAGGCGGCGGGTGCGACGGTGATCGTGGTGTGTCGGGTGGCCGCGTCGATGCGTTCGCGGGCCTGCTCGGCGTTGGCCGCGGTGACGACGAGGAGGCCGACGCGGGCGACGTCGACGTCGCCCTCGGGCGGGAGGGTGACCTGGTCGCCGACGTCGAGGATCCAGTTGGTCTGGTGCAGCCAGTCGGCCTCGGCGAGGGCGGGGGCGATGCCGCGGGCGGTGACGGTGCCGGAGGTTTCGGGGTAGAGCAGGGCGATGGCCGCGGCCTGGTGCCGGGTTGGGGTGAGGTCGGGGCGGTGGCCGAGGGCGAGGTCGGCGGCGGCTCGGGGCAGGTCGATGCCGGTGGCGAGCAGGACGAGCTTGCCGATCAGGTCGCCGCCGATCCGCGCGTTGACCTCGACGATGCGCGGTCCGCTCGCCGTGAGCCGCATCTCCACGTGCTGGATGCCGTTGGTGACGCCCAGGGCGGCGACGGCGGCCTGGGCGACGGGGCCGACCTGGGGCAGCAGTGGGTCGGCGGCGTCCACGGTGTGGCCGGTCTCCTCGAAGTACGGGGCGAAGCCCAGTTGCTTGCGGGTGACGGCGACCGGGGTGGTGATGCCCTGGTGGGTGACGCACTCGACGGAGATCTCCTCGCCGTCGAGGTACTCCTCCACCAGCACCGCGGTGGACTCCCCGCCGTGCAGGTGGGCGCCGGTGGTGGCGAAGTCGAAGGCGGAGGGGAGGTGTTCGGGGGCATCGACGCGGATGACGCCGACGCTTCCGGCCTGGCCTGCCGGTTTGACCACGACCGGGTAGCCAATGACCTGGGCAGCCGCTGCAGCCTCCAGGAGGCTCGCGGCCTTGATCGAGGTGGCGGAGGGTACCTGGTGGCGGTCGAAGAGGGCCCGGCTGGTGGCCTTGTCACGGCAGGCCCTCAGGATGCCGGGCCGGTCGCCGGGCAGGCCGAGGTGGCGGGCGAGGCGGCTGGTGTTGACCAGCAGGGTCTCGTTCCAGGTGAGCACGCCGACGACCGGGTGCCGCGCGGCCAGCACCTGCCCTGCGGTGAGGAGGGCCTCGAGGTCGTAGGGGTCGGCCTGTTCGTGGTCGGTGACGTGGGGGTGTTCCCAGGTGAGGGGGGTGGGGGTGATGACGACGGCGTCGTACGTGTTGGCGACGGAGGCGAGGCAGTAGCCGCGGTACAGCTCGTCGCTGGGGGCGACGACCAGGACGACGGGGCGTCCGGTCGGCTGACGGAGCGGTCGGGGATCGGTCAAGACGCGGGGTCCTTGTCTGCGGGGGCGGGATGGTGGGCGGCTTCGAGGAGGGTCTGCATGTCGGTGACCAGGCCGCCGGGTGCCCGCAGCAGGCGGGCCAGGGCGTCGGCCTGGTCGGCGGGCAGGGTGTGGAGGCGGCTGGTCAGGGTGCGCAGCAGGGCGGCGGCACAGGCGGCCTGGTCGGCGGTATAGGCGGAGACGGCCGCCGGCTGGTCGTTGGGCATGGGCAGTTCCATGGGGGTCAGGTGGTGGCCGGGGCCAAGGGGTGGCGGTCGCGCATGGCGGGTTCGCGGCGCAGGCGCCAGAAGGCTGCGGCGAGGCCGAGGGCCTGGAGGGCGGCGCAGGCGGTGAGGACGTGGCCGAGGAAGCCCGGTGGGGTGAGGGCGACGAGGATGCCTGCGAGCGGGAACGGCAGGAGCATCACGAGGATGGTGATGCTCAAGGTGGCGCCGAAGACCTGTTCGGGGATGAGGTGGGAGCGCAGGGTACGCAGCACGACGGTCATGCCGCCCTCCCCCGCCATCAGTACGGCGGTGAGCACCAGGAACTGGGTGTAGGTCCCGGCCTGGGATACGGCGAGCCCGGCCGCGGCGGCGACGAGGGCGCTGGCTGCTCCGGTGGGCCACAGGCCGACGCGGTCGATAGCGAAACGGCAGCAGGCGACCGTGAGGAGCGAGGCAGCTGCGGCGGCGGACCAGATGACGCCGACGGCCGCGCTGGAGTACCCGTAGCTCTGCACGACGATGATCGGGGCGGCGGCCTGCAGCATGCCGGTGGCGACGTTGGAGACGGTCAGTCCGGCAATCAGCCAGGCAAGCGCCGGCAGGGAGATAAGGGTCTTCCAGCCGGTCGCCAGTCCGGTCAGCGCGGAGGCGGCCGGGTCCACCAGACGCGGCTCGCGGTGCCACGGGGCGAGGATCGCGCCGAGGAGGGAGAAGGCGGCGATGGTGACCAGGGTGCCGGTCACCCCTGCCCAGTGCAGCAGGAATCCTGCGGCGGCAGGGCCTGCGAGGGTGGCGGTCTGGTCGATGCCCAGCAGCACCGACTGCACCCGGTGGGCGCGCTCGCCCGCGTCCCGGCTGGCGGTGGC
This sequence comes from Streptomyces sp. NPDC093801, assembly GCF_040701585.1. Taxonomy (NCBI): domain Bacteria; kingdom Bacillati; phylum Actinomycetota; class Actinomycetes; order Kitasatosporales; family Streptomycetaceae; genus Streptomyces; species Streptomyces sp. NPDC093801. The sequence goes on from NZ_JBFBDP010000001.1 coordinate 278,369, forward strand.
GCCGGCGGTCTCGGCCGCGATGTAGGAGAACTCGGTGACCACCCCGGTGACGGCGGCGAGCGCCATCACCGTGACTGTCGCACCCACGCCGTCGACCTGCGGCAGGAGGCACGCGGCGGCCAGCACCACCAGGGCCCGCAGTACGGAGGCGATACGGAAGACGCGTTTGGTGCCGTGCCGGTCGACCATCGCCCCGGCCAGGGAGAACGCCGCGAGGCGGGGAATCCACTCCAGGGCGAAGGCCAGGCCGGTCAGGGCCGCCGAGCCGGTGGTGGCCAGCACGGTCAGCGGGATGCCGTACGTGGTCATGGCGAACGCCGCAGCGTCGGCGTTGCGGGGGAGGTAGATCCGGCGCAGCAGGGACAGCTGCGGCAGGAGGGCGTGCCGGGGGCCGGCGGTCACGAGCTCGGTGGTCATCGTCGCTTTCTGGAAGGCGCACTGCCCGCTGGGTCAGCGGAACGAGAAGGGGGTACGGGCTACGGGCGGCGCCGTGCCGGCGGCGGGGCGGGCGCGTGTGAGGGGGTTGCCTGCGGGGTGCGCTGCTGCGCGGCGGTGTGCAGGTCCGCGTAGGAGTTGGTGAGCAGCTTGAGCAGGCGGATGCCGTCACCGCGGCGGGCGACGAGCATGTCGATCTCGACGCCGACGTACTGCAGGACGCCGTCGGTGGCCGTGTGGCGCACTGTGTCCCGCCCTGTAGTGATCCGTTCCAAGGAGCGAAGCGCCGTTTCGGCGCGGGCGAGCAGTTGTTGCTGGATCTCGTCGACCTGCATGGCCGTGTCGCGGATGAGCTGGGCCACAGCGGCGAGGGCGGTGCCCGGCGGGTGGGATGCGAGGGATGTGAGGGGGACGCCCCGAGTGGCGAGCGCCTGCGTGGCCACGCTTGTCCCAAGGCACTCGGTCGGCCCGGTCGGCACCTTCACGCGGCGAGCCCCAGTCCCTGAGGTGTGTCCTGCCGGACCGGCTCCGTGCTCAGGTCGGCGCCGTGGTCGTCGGCCCACTGCGACAGGGCGGCCCGTACGGCGTCCAGCCCGGCGCCGGCCTCGCCTTCCAGCCCGGCCGTATCGGTGGTGGCGGGGTGCTGGGCGAGGAGGGTGAGGGTGGACTGGACGCGGGTGGTGAAGTCGCTGACGGGGTGGGGGTAGTGGTGGGCGCGGGCCCAGCGGGCGGCGGTGTCGTACACCTCGGCGAGGTCGCGTCCGGCGCTGGTGAGGGCGTAGCAGGTGTTGCCGCCCTGGCTGGTGGTGCGCAGCAGGCCCAGCCGCCGGCTGGTGGTGGTGGCGCGGGTGAGCTGGCGGCGTGAGAGGCCGTGCAGGGTGGTGGCGAGCATGCGTCGCTGGAGGCGGCCGTTGTCGTCGATTTCGCTGATGAGGCGGATCAGCCCCGTGTGGGCCAGGGCCCGGGCGAAGCGGGGCATCGGGGAGGCCGAGGTCGAGGTGGGGACGGTGTTCATCGGGTGCGGCCTCCTGCCGGTGCGGGGGTGATGGGGCGGGTGGGGGCGGTGTGGGAGAACAGGTCGCCCGGCTTCCACGCGGCCTGCGTCGGCCGGGGCGGCTCCGATGGCCGGCGGGGCTGGGTGGTGAGCCACACGCCGGGCCCGGCGCTCGTGGCCAAGGACGGCTCTGGCGCCGGCCCCCCGACCGGGTGGTCTCCGGCCTCCGCCAGTGGGCGGCCGGCCGCCCAGGCGGACAGGGCCCGGTAGACGGGTGCCAGGTTCCGGCCGGCCGCGGTCAGCTCGACGTGGCCGTCGCGGTGGCGGTCGCGGGTGATCAGGCCGTCCTCGGCCAGCCGGGTCAGGGGCTGGTAGATCACGGAGAGGCTGGAGTCGGGCATGACGCTGGCGGCGATGGCCTTGGCGCTGGAGGCGCCGCGGGCCTGGAGCGTCCACAGGATCGCGGTGGCGTGCCGGGGGGCGAGCAGCGTGAGGGTGTCCTCGATGTCCTGGGCCTTGGGCACCGCCTTGGGCACGCGCTGTCCCGTCGTCGGGTCCACGGCGGTGTCCTTCTCCAGGTGTGTCTGGCCCCAGCGGGCCACTTCCGTCAGCACCGGAAAGACCGCCTTGCCACGGGCGGACAGGCCGTAGAGGACGTTGCGCCGGTCGAGGACGGTGCGCTCGACGAGGCCGGCGTCGGTCAGCTTGCGGAGCTTGGGGTGGAGCTGGCCGTCGACGAGCCAAGGCAGGCGGGTCTTGATGTCGCTGTAGCGCAGGGGCTGTTCGGCCACGGTCATCAGCACCCACACGTTCCAGCGCGGGGCCAGCATCTGCAGGCTTTCGGTGACGCGGGACAGGTCGGCGGCGACGGATTCGGGCAGGCCGGGGGTAGGCAAAGGGTGCTCCTGGAACGTGGGTGGAGGAAGGTTCAGCGAGTCCGTGCGGCGGCAGCGGGGGCCGGAGGGCCGGGCATGGCCGGGGCTTGTTCTGCGGGTGCGGGGGTGCGGTGCAGGCTCTGCAGGACGGCGGAGGTGTGCTGGGCCTGGGAGTCGCGGACGGCTACGGCTTCGCCGATGCGGCGGGCGCAGTCAAGGAGGTGTCCGGCGGTGAAGCGGCCGATCTCGCGGTCGGGGTGGGTCAGCTGGCGAATGCGCTCGGTCTGGAAGGCGATGTCCCGTTCGGCGAACTCGACCGCGGACAGGGAGCCGAGGAGCGCGGCCAGCATGCTGGCGTGGCCGGTAGCGTCTGCGTGGGCTTCGAGTTCGACACGGGGCCGGCCGTAGAGGGCTTCGATGCGTTCGGTGATGGACTGGGAGGTGCGGTGGGGCAATCAGCGGCCTCTCGTTGCGGGCTGTGTCGGTAAAGCAGCCGGGGCAGGACGGGGGCTCAGCCGGGCCGCGAGACGCTGCTGGTCGAACGCGACCGGCCGATGGGAGCGGACGCCCGGGGCCGGCATCGTCTTGAGGAGCTCGCCCAGGGCGGTGAGGTACTCGCCTCGGGCGGACAGGGCGGCGTCCATCCACTGCGAGTCCATCCGCAGTTGCGCGGCCGACAGCTCGTTCATGTCGCGGTCCGGGGCCATGGCGGCATACACGCGGCCCCGGACACGGGCGACCTGTTCCTCGGTCAGCGCGAGGAAGGAACGCAGCTCCAGCGCCCGGGCTACCGCCGGCGGAGCGATCCCGGCCGCGACCTGCGCGTACAGCTCGCCGACCGGGGCGCCGAAGACCTCTTCGAGACGGGTGTCCTGGCTGGAGGGCTTGGTGGAAGTGCTCATCGCACAGCTCCTCTCAGGGGCACCGTGGTGGCGGCGGGGCGGGCGACCGGCGTGGCATGGATGGCCGGGGCCAGTGCCGCCGTGCGGGACGGAGCGGACCAGGCGGTGCGGTTGCCGGGGGCGTTGCCGTCGAGGAGGTAGCGCACGACCATGGCGCGGCCGTCGCGGACGGAGACCGCCGCGTTCACCTGGTGGGCCAGGGCCATGGCCGCATCGTCCAGCTCGCCTGGCGTGCGGCCGAGTTCCTCCACGAGGGCGTCCTCGGCTCGGGTGAGGGCTTCCTGGGCATCGGCGAGATGCCCGTACCAGCGGACGACCGAGGCCGCGCCGGGGTCGGCGCCCGGTGCCGCCGTGGCCGCGGCCCGCAGCTCGTCGAGCGTCATCCCGTAGCGGGCTTCGATCTGCTGGGTGATGGTTCTCACGACGTCGTCGGACTCCGGTGCTTGGGACACCGTGGTCTCCTCTCCAGAAGAAATTGGGCATGCCTCGCCCAAGGCGCAGGGCAAGGGTGGGAAGCCCGGGCAGCGGATGTCCGCCGGGCTGATTCAAGAGTCCGGACAATCCCCGGTTTGGCTAACCGGGGATGTGCTGATAACTTCCGCCGCCGCGTGGTCAGCGGGACGGCCCCGGTCGCGGACTCGTGGCAGGGGCCGGGGGGCGTGCCGGCGCCATTGGAGTGCGTGTGACCGGTGGCCCAAGCGGCGGCGGTGTCGGGAGCGGGGTGTCGCGGTCCTCCAGCCACGCGTCGGCGGCCTCGAAGGTCTCGAAGGCGCCTTCGCGCAGGGTGTGGGTCCAGGTGTCGGTGTCCACCTGCTCCAGCAGGACGCGGTACGGGTACGGCGCCCGCTCGTCGAGGGCCCGCAGCAGCACCGTGATCTCCGGCCTCGGGCCGGAATCCTCGGTGTAGCTGAACAGGAGGGCGAAGTTGTCCCCGTCGCCCGTCAGCCGCCGCTCCAAGGATGCGGTGGTCTCGTCCGCCGGCCTCGTACCCATCCCCTGCGGCAGGCCTATGCCGTCGGCGGGGCAGCCGCGCTTGATCAGCCAGGACTGGGCCATCGAGACCAGCGGCAGGCGGACGAAGTCGGCCGTGAAGATGCGGGCTGTGGTGTCGCGCGTCAGGTGCAGGGCGATCAACTGCGGCTCGCCGGGGATGCCCCAGGTCGCGGTGCCGTCGTGGAGTGCGAAGAAGCTGGTGCGCCCGTCCGGGCTGTGATGGGAGGCCAGCACGGTCAACATGTCGGAGTTGACCTCCATGGCGGACCGGAAGCTCTCGCCCATCGCGGGGTTCGCGGGCTGCAGGCCGTCGAGTCGGAAGTCGGGCGTGTAGTCGGGTGGTGGCATACGGGTCCGTTCGTCGTACGTGGGGGTGGGAGGGCCGGTCAGCGATGGGCCCGTCTGGCAGGGGAGGGCCAGGCTCCGGCTCGCACGGCAGGAGTCGCCCCGGCCGTGTCCGCACGCGGCGTGCCGGTGAGGGTGGCGCGTCCGGCCTCGGTCAGGGTGAGGGGGACACCGGCATGGACGGGGCGGGAGGCATCCCGCGCAACCAGGCCGGCCGACTCGAGCCGCTGGAGTGCCGAGTAGGCGATGCGGGTGCCGGAGGACGTGACGACCGACAGCCGCTGCGTCAGCAGGTTCTCGTGGAGCTTGGCCCCGCGGGCGATGGCCAGCAGCGCGGCAGTGTCCGGGGCCGACAGGTCCGATGGCACGCAGGTGTCCGGACGGTCGGGGCCGGCGGACTGAAGTTCGGCCACGACCGCAAGGACGGCGTCGCGGTGGGTGTCGCGGGTGGCCGCGGCCTGCCGCAGGTGGCCGATGGACCGGTCGATGCGGTCCGCGACCGTGGTGTCCACGACAGGCTCGTGGAACAACAGCCGGCGCAGGTGCTCGCGGTGGTAGTCCACGGCCCGCTGCGCCTGCCGCATCAGCCGGTGGGCGTCGGCCAGGGCCGCCGTCGGCTCGTCGAGGAGGCCCCGTTCGTGGTATTCGGCGAGGTCGGTGACGCTGTGACCGGTGGCGGCGTGGATCCGGTCGGCGAGCGCCGCATCCGGTGCCGAAGAGGCGGGTGGTGGGGTGGAGATGGGCGGCTCCCGGAGGTGAGGAAGGTCAGATGTGTTCGCCAGGGCTTGGGCGGGCGGGCGTCAGCTTCTGAGCCGGACGCGGACGTCCACGTGGCTGCCGTGCGGTGTCTGCTCTGCGGGGCCGAGGCGGCGCAGGATGCGGAGCATCGGCGTGTTCGACGCCGCGGTGTAGACCGACAGGGTGTGGGCGCCGCTGCTGCGGGCGTGTGCGACGGTATGGCGGGCCATCAGCTTCCCGATGCCGCGCTGCTGCGCTGCGTCGGCGACCTGCAGGCCGAGATCCATCACCCCCGGCTCGCCGCTGATGCCCCCGGCAGTCGCCATCGCGGTCACCTGCCCGGCAGCGTCAAGGCCCAGCCACGTCGTACCGGCGGCCAGAAGGCGTTCGATATCGCGGATTGCGACGCGGGTCCGGCCCCACCGTCGGTGAAGACCGGCGGGTGAGCAGCGGTGGTGGAACGCGTCGATGTGGGCGATGTCCGAGGTCCCGGCCCGCCGGATGCCAGCGAGCACAGCGATGAGGGCAGGTCCGGGGCGTGGGGTGGGGCGGTTCAGCAGAGGTCTTCGCCCCACGCCGCCGAGACGAAGGCGGAGCGACGGTAGGACTTGCGGCGTCGGCCGTCCGGCAGGGTGATGTCGCGGGTCTGGATCCCGTACGGAGCCAGGAACTGGGCCAGCCGGGTCTGGGTGAGGTCGGCGTAGGACCAGCAGCCCACCGCGGTACCGGGCAGCAGGCGCAGTCCGCCCACCAGGTCCGCCGACGCCAGCGCCTCCGGATCACCGAGCGCGCCGAACACCGCCAGGCAGGCTTTCAGCAGGTCGGCCGGTTCTTCGCCTGCCTGCCGGCAGGAGCCATTCTCCGGCCCCTGTCCGCAGGAGAGGCAGTCGGGTTCGGCCGGGACATCTCCACTCGGGCGGCAGCAGTCCGTATCCGCCTCCGGCGCGCCCGTGGCAGCGGGCGAAGTGCTGCCGGTGACCGGGGCGCAGGGGGCGGACAGCAGGAGGGACAGCTCGACGCCGGCGGCGAGGCGGTCGAGGACGAGCTCGGTGTACTCCTCCACGTACGTATGCAGCGAGGTGTTCTCGGGCAGCGGCCGGGAGAACCTCTCCAGGAGTCGGCCTTCGAGGTGCTGGACGGTGGTGTGGGCCTCCAGGAGGGCCCGGTGGTGGGGGTTCTCCGGCTTCGGCGCCGTCCCGAGCAGGGTGTGGGCGAAGGCGTCGAGGAGGTTGGGGTGAGTTGTCAACGGGTGGGGCCTTTCGTAGCGAGGGGGGTGGGTGCGGGCTGAGGCAGGCCCGGCAGCGCGTACGGCGGCGGGCCGGGCTTGGGAACGGGCCGGTAGCCGGCCAGCTGGGGTGAGCGGGCGCGGGCCGCGTGGGTGAGCGCGCTCACGGGGCGCCGCTTGATGCCCAGGCGGGCGGCGGCGGTGTTGTAGACGTCGTGGCGGTCCCGCGGGCGGACCGCGACCACGTGGATTTCGGTGCGGAAGGCAGAGCCCGCCGGGGCCGGGCGCTGGGCGTAGACGATGCGCCATGCAGCCCGGTGGTCGACGTAGAGCTTGCGCAGGCCGGCAAGGTCGCCGGTGAGCTTGCCTCCGAACAGGCGGGCGTTGACGACGTCCTGGAGCTGGGCGAGGACGAGGTCGCGAATGTCGCTCGGGGCGGCGAGCAGGTCGTTCCAGGCGCGCGGATCGAAGTTGAGGCTAAACGCGGGCCGGGGCTCAGGCCCGCTCACGTCACGGTCCCGTTCATGCCAGGGGTGTCCTCGGCGTCAGGATCGACGGTCCGGTCGGAGCGGCCGGGACCGCGCAGGAGACGGTGGGCGGGCCGGTCCGGATCGGTCTGGCAGGCGGAGAGAGGTCCGCCCGGTGCGCGGACGGCGGCCATGGCATGGGTGAGGCAGTCCCGGTGCCACACGAAGATCCCCGCCAGGCCGGCGTCGGGTTCCTTGTGCTGGAGGTAGGCCAGCCACAGGGCATGCAGCCAGGCCACCACGTCAAGGTGTTCCTGCCACTGCCCGCACCACGGCGCGGCGGTGGTGATCTCCGCGCCGTAGGTGGGCATCAGGAAGTCCTCGACCCAGTCCGTGAGCGAGTCGATCTCGTTCTCGTATGCCTCGCCCTCCAGTTCCAGGATCGGCCGCGGCTCCGGCGGGAGCACAGGCGCCGGCATCCCCGGCATGCCGGGGAGCGAGGGCATGGCGAAGCCGGGGAACGGCATGGGGTCGGGGGCGGTGGCCAGGCTGTCGAGCTGGCGGGCCTGCTCGGCGGAGCGGTCCAACAGCTTGGCCACACTGGCCTGGATGCTCTGCAACTCGGCTTCCGGTATCCGGACCGGCTCCAGGTCCTCGCCGTCGGCGGCTTCTTGTGATTCGTGCACGAAAAGGGAACTCCTCGCGGCCGTATACGGCCCATGGAAAAGCGGGAAGGGGACTTCAACGATCCACGGGATCCCCGGTTTGGCTAACCGGGGATCCCGTGATACAAAGCCCGGCAACCGGACCGGAACGGGATTCGAGAACACCGCATCCGGCCCCGGAGTAGTGCTCCGGACGGTCAGGCGGACAGCGTGAAGTCGTCCTGGGTGAGCGTCTGCTGAAGCGTTTCGGTGAGCCGGCCGGCGGCGATCTCGGTGTAGTGCTTGGTCTTCTCCACGCCGATGAAGTCGCGGCCTTCCAGCAGGGCGGCAACGCCGGTGGAGCCGGAGCCGGCACAGAAATCGAGCACGGTGCCGCCGGGCGGGCTGATCTTGACCAGCTCCCGCATCACTTGCACCGGCTTCTGCGTGATGTGCTGCCGGTTCTTGCCCGAGGGCTGCGAGGCCGAGTACAGGCCGGGCAGGTAGACCTCGTTCCGGTCGCCGTCGATGGCGCCGTTGGAGCCCCAGACGATGAACTCGCAGTTCTGGGTGAAGCGGCCCTTCTGCGGCCTGGCCTGCGGCTTGTGCCAGGCCAGGACGCCGCGCCACAGCCAGCCGGCGGCCTGGAGTGCGTCGGTGGTGACGGGGAGCTGGCGCCAGTCGGTGAACAGCAGCGCCGTCCCGCCGGGCCGGGTGAGCCGGTGGGCCTCGGTCATGATCTGGGTGAGCCAGAAGCCGTAGCTCCTTTGGTCCATGTTCTCGCCGGTGAAGTCCGGCAGGCTGTGACCGGCGTCCGCGGAGGTGTACTTCTGCCGGGCCGTCCGGGAGGTGCGTTCCTTCGCGGTGCGCCCGCCGGAGTTGTACGGCGGGTCGGTGATGACGGAGTCGACGCAGCCGTCCGGGAGGGTGGACAGGACGCTGAGCGCGTCACCCTGATGCAGGGAAAAAGGCAAAGAGGTACCCCAATTCGGGTCGGGAAAGAGATGAGTCTCCCCAGAACGCGCCAATCGGGCACGCGCCCGCCAGACGGTATGCGGGCATGGCAAGGCCACGGCAGAAAGCGCCGGCACTTGCAGGGGGGAGTCCCAAAACTGTAGGGCACGATCCCCGGTTGACCACGGTCGGCGCGAAAACCCTTGAAATAGAGCCTTGATCATCTATTTCTTGGTCAACCGGGGATCGGCACCTACAGTTTTGGAACCGCCCCGGCACGCACCGACTGCCGGGTGGCCTCCCCCACCCATGCCCTCACGGAGGATTCCTGTGCCCACCCGCGCCTGACCCCGCGCCCTGCCGCGCCGGACCGAGAGGCAACTCGAACCGGCCCCCGGCAGGAACGCCAGATCACCCATCACCCGGCCGTACTGCGCCCTTCTCACATGCTTCACGGACCGCGCGGCCGGGGCTTCACTCCCCTCAAGGACACCGTCATGACGCACCTCTGCCCGCCCCAGCCTGAATCCCGGCCGCCGGCACCGCCCGGCGAGCGGGGAGGCGCACCGGATTGAAGGCCGTAGCCGCCGCTCTCGGCGTCGTCTGCCTGACCCCTCTCCTCCTCGCCGGCACCGCCGCCATCGCCGCGGCCGGAAGCGGCGGCGCCTCCCGCGCAACCGCCTGTACCTCCGGCGGCAAGGACGTCGACACGAACGCCGTCGCCCGGCAGGTCGCGGCCATCCTCGGCGGCCAGGGCGCCGACCAGAACGTTCGCGTCGAAGGCCTGGAACTGCCTGCCGAGCAGATCCCGCACGCCAAGACCATCGTGGACACCGGCATCGCCATGAAGGTCCCCGAGCGGGGACAGGTCGTCGCCCTCGCCACCGCCATCCAGGAATCCCGGCTTCGCAACCTCAACTTCGGCGACCGCGACAGCCTTGGGCTGTTCCAGCAGCGGCCCAGCCAGGGCTGGGGAACCCCCGAGCAGATCCGCGACCCCGTCTACGCCTCCACACGCTTCTACAAGGGGCTGCTGGAGGTGAACGGCTGGCAGCAGATGACCATCACCCAGGCCGCCCAGGCCGTGCAGCGCTCCGGCTACCCGGACGCCTACGCCCAGTGGGAGCCCCTCGCCCGGGCGCTGCAGCAGGCCATCGTCAAGACCCTCCCGAACGGCGGACAGACCCAGCCCGGCCAACCGGACACCGGAAACGGCTGCCGGCCGGGCGAGGACGGATCCGGCTGGGGTGAGATCCCCGAAGGCGCCGTCCCCGACGGGTACAAGATCCCCTCGGACGCCTCACCGAAGGCCCGTACCGCGATCGACTGGGCGATGCACCAGCTCGGCACGATGTACCAGTGGGGCGGCACCTGCCTCGCCCCGCGCGGACCCGACCCGATGGGCCGCTGCGACTGCTCCAGTCTGACGCAGCAGGCCTACGCCAAGGCCGGCGTACAGCTGACTCGCACCACGTACACCCAGGTCAAGGAAGGCGACCCGGTCCCGGCCAGTGCCCTCAAGCCCGGTGACCTGCTCTTCACCCGCGGCACCGCCGCCGTCCCCGAGCACGTCGGCATGTACATGGGCGCCGGGCTCGTGATCAACGCGCCGAAGACCGGTCGTCCGGTGCGGATCGAGAAGGTCGGCGACTGGCAGATCCTCGCCGTCCGCCGCATCCCCGCGCTTCACAGCTGACCGCCGGCAACGCCGCCCTGGCCTGGTCCGCGCCTCTCACGCGCCCTGAGCGCCCTCTTCCCTTCCACCGCATTTCGCAAGGCCGCTTTGCCCTGCGCACGCAAGGAGCTCCGTCATACCCATTCCACTCGCAGACCGCGTCACCCACCTCGCCTTCGACCCGGGCATCACCCCGAAGGGTGGCGGCCTGCCCGGACTTGACGTCCTGAAGAACGTCGTCAGCTCGATCAACATGTTCGGGATCATCGCCGTCGTCGGTGCCCTGGCCGTGTCCCTCGGCGTGTGGGCCTGGGGCCACCACACCGGCGGCCACCAGGCAGAAGCCAATGGGAAGAAGGGCGCCGTCGTCTCCGCCGGCGCGGCCCTCGGCCTCGGCGCCGCCAACGGCATCGTGGCCTTCTTCTCCGCACTCGGCACCCAGGTCCGCTGATGGGCAGGCGCTCTCTGTCCCCCTTGCACCGGGCCACCTCCCACTGGCCTTCCAAGCGGCGGATCACCGTCCTCGTCACTGTGACGGTCCTGCTGCTCGCGGTCGCCGCAGCCGCGGCCCTCCTCACCAACCGGGACCAGGGCAAGGCCCGCACCCCCGCAGCACCGGCCCCGGCCGACCCGTCACCGTCCACACCGGGCGCACCGAAGCCCGGTACGGGGACGAGAGCGGTACCCAGCCCGCCGCGGCTGTCGGATCCTCTGGCCTACGGGCGGGCGGCGGCGGTGATGCTGTGGTCCTACGACACCCGCACCACCAGCCGCGACCAGCAGCTCGCCGGCATGCACGCCTGGATGACCGCCGAGACGAAGTACACCGACTGGACTTCCCTCTCCTCCCAGGTACCGGACCCGGTGCTGTGGTCGCGGATGGCCGACAACGCCCAGCACGCCACCGCCACGGTCTCCGACGCCCGTTTCCCGTCGGCGTTCAAACAGGCCCTGGCCGAACACCCGACCGCGATCACCGAGGCATACATCTACGCCGTCACGGTCACCGGCAAGCAGTCCATCGCCTGGAAGGACGGCGGTGGCGGGGCGGAGGACCGCGCGGTCACCCTCGCCGTCCAGTGCCGACCGAGCGCCGACTGCGCCCTGGTCTCCCTCGCCCCGAGCGTCGCCCCGTAGCACGCCACTGAACAGATAAGGAGGTACCCCTTCCAGTGGACTTCTGCTCCCTGCCCCTGGCGAGCAAGCTGTGCACGGCCGCCGACGCCATCGACTTCGTCAACGATCCGGGCAAGGCCATCACCGAGGGCATCGGCAACTGGATCGCCAAGTCCGTCGGTGAGTTCGCCGCCGGAGCCGCCGACCTGGCCGCCGAGGCCGTCGACACCACCACCAAGGTCGACCTGCGCGCCGGGTGGTTCGTCGACAACTACGAACTGCTGCTGCCGATCGGCCTGACCATCCTGGTCGCCACCTTCTGCGCCCAGCTCATCCGGGCCGCCATCAAACGCGACGGCCAGGCCCTGGCCCAGGCGTTCACCGGCACCGCCTCCGGCGTCCTGTTTTCCTTCGCCGCCATCGCGCTCACCACCGTGGCCATCGAAGTCGTCGACGCGCTGTCGGCCGGGCTGTTCGCCGCGGCGGACACATCCATCCAGGAAGCCGTACGGCGCATGGTCAAGGCCAGCTATGTCGGCTCGATGGTGCCGCTGGGCTGGATGATCCCCGCAGTCGTCGGCCTCGGCTCCGCGATCGGAGCGCTGCTGTACTGGTGCGTGATGATGGTCCGCAAGGTCGGCATCCTCGTCCTGGTCACCCTCGCCGTCTTCGCCGGAGCCGGCGGCGGCTGGGAAGCCGCCCGCCGGTGGCGCCGCGGCTGGATCGAAGCCACCGCCACCCTCGTCGTCTCCAAGCTCCTGATGACGATCGTCTTCCTCCTCGGCGTGTCCGCCCTCGGACGGACCGACCCGAAGGACGGCATGGCGGCCCTCGCCGACTGCCTCGCCGGCGCCGTGATCATGCTGCTGGTGCTCCTGTGCCCGTACGCCACGTTCAAGTTCGTGCACTGGGCCGCCGAGGGCACCGACGGCGAATCCATCCATCGGGCCGGCGGCGCGGGTGCACAGATCGCCAAGCAGCACACCGAGCAGGCCGCCCGCAAGGCCGCCGCGATGGCCGCGACCGGCGGTGCCGGAGGCGCCGCAGCCGGAGCCGCCCCGCAGGGACCGGCAAGCGTCCCGGGCCAGTTCCCCGGCGACGTCGCCGCCAGCCCCACCGGCGGCAGCGGCGGGGAGAAGAACACCGCGCCCCTGCCGTCCACGGGCGGCGGGCTCGCCGATGGACTGTCGAAGGGGGTCCAGCCTCCGCCGACCCGCGTGAACCAGGACACCAGCGGCCACCTCGGCGGCAGCCCCGGCCCGCAGGCCGGACCGACCTCCCCGAGCAGCAGCACCGGTCCGGTACCGCGCAGCACTCAGCAGGTGCCGCCACAGGGCGCCCCGAGTGCGACAGCCGGATCCTCCGGCAGCCCGTTCACCACGTCACCCCCGCCGACCGGTTCCTGATCCGTTCGCCCCTGCCCGGGCGGGACACCCACACAGCGTGTCCCGCCCGGGCCCCGGCCCCGCGCCCCGAAAGCGGCCCCTGCCTTGTCTGATCTCTCCCTGTCCCCACTGACGATCAAGTTCCCCCACCGGTCCAGGCGCGGCATCCTGCTCGGCCTGTCCCTTCCCCAGCTCGTCCTTGCCTCCGCCGCCCTCGCCCTGCTCCTGGCGACCGTGGTGTCCACCGGCCTTCTCGGAGCGCTCGCCCTGACCCCCCTGTGGGCGGCCGTCGCCGCCCTCGTCGCGGTCCGCCGCCACGGCCGGTCCCTGATCGACTGGGCGCCGATCGTCCTGCGCTACGCCCACCGCCGACGCACCGGCCAGACCATGTGGCTGGCCCGCGCGGTCTCCCGCCCCAAGGTGGACGGCCTGCTCCACCTGCCCGGCACCGCCGCCTCCCTGCGCGTGGTCACCCCGGCCGGATCCCAGGCCGCCGCCGTCCACGACCCCCACCAGCAGACCCTCACCGCCGTAGCCCGCGTCACGTCCCGCGCCTTCGCCCTGCTCGACCCCGCCACCCAGAACGCCAACGTGAGCGCCTGGGGGCGGGCGCTGGCCGGCATCGCCCGCACCGGGCACATCGCCACCGTCCAGGTCCTGGAACGCACGGTCCCCGACTCCGGCGACACCCTCACCCGCCACTGGACCACCCACGGCCACCCGGCAACACCGGTGGCCGGGCACGTATACGCCGACCTCGTCGCCTCCGCCGGACCGGCCGCCGCACCGCACGAGACGTACCTGGCGATCTCCCTGGACATGAAGGCCGCCAAGCGGCTGATCTCCCAGGCCGGCGGCGGCCTGCCCGGAGCCTTCACCGTGCTCGGGCAGACCACCGCCTCCGTCACCCAGGCCGCCCGCACCGCCGGGCTGATGGTCACCGGCTGGCTCACCGCCCGGGAAGTCGCCGCCGTCGTGCGCACCGCCTACGACCCCAAGGCACTGGCGGCACTCCAGCAGTGGTCCGAGCACGGGCGGGCCGAGGCCGACCCGGCGGCGGCCGGCCCGGTGGTCCAGGTCGAGGAGCACGACCGGGTCATCACCGACACCGCCCGCCACGCCACCTACTGGGTGGAGAACTGGCCCCGCACCGAAACCGCGCCCGGCTTCTTGCACCAGCTGATGTTCACCGCCGGGGTACGCCGCTCCTTCTCCCTTATATACGTCCCCCAGGAGCTCGAGTCCGCGCTGCGGGACGTCCAGCGCACCAAGGCCACGATCATCGCCGACGCCAACGAACGCGCCCGCCGCGGCCAGGTCGACTCCGAAGCCGACTCCGTCGAGTACACCGACGTCAAGGAACGCGAACGCCAGCTCATCGCCGGCCACGCCGACGTCGCCCTCACCGGCCTGCTCACCGTCTCCGCCGAAACCGACGCACAACTCGACGCCGCCTGCGCGCAGATCGAAACCGCCGCCGTCACCGCCCAGGTCGACCTGCGCCGCCTCGTCTACCAGCAGCCCGACGCCTTCACCCTCGCCGCCCTCCCCCTCGCCCGCACCGCCCTGTAACCGGCACGCGGACCGGGCATCGCCTACCGCCCTGCCGCCGCTGACCTGCCCCAACAGAAAGACGCCCTGCTTCTTGGCTTCCTCCCTCACCGACTCCGGCGACGCGCACCCCTACCTGCGGGCCGCCACCGCCGGCGTCCGCCACCACACCCGCCAAAGCGCCACCGCAGGCGCTCCGGCCGACCGCGCCCACCTCGATGTCCTGCACGGCCACCTGACCGGACTGCACCTGCTCCTGGACCAGCTCGCCGAGGCCACCCGGCCCGCCCACCCGGCGGCCGGACGCCACCTCGCCGCAGCTCACCTGCGGATATGGCAGGCCTCAGCCGGCGTCCACGACGCCTTCCACACACTCCCCGCCACACCTAAGGCCGACGCGGACCCCGTCTGCCGCCCCGAGACGCTGCCCGAGGGGCCGCCTGTCCTCACCATCTGCCAGCGCCACCTCGCCTCCGGGCACTCCATCCGCCGCAAGACCACCCCCAGCGACCACAGTCCCCGCACCGCCGGAGCGGTGTGAGCGGCGCCTCCGCAGAATCGATCCGCCCCATGCCCCAGCAGCACCGTCCCGGCCGCCGCGCCCGCCGTGCCAGCGCCTCCCCTCTGTTCACCCCGCACGGCACCGACCGCGCCAGCCGCCGCGCCGCCCGCAAGCAACTCGCCGAAGCCGAGGCCAAAGCCCGCGCAGCCGCCGCAGTCCACGGACCCGAGCCCGCCGAAGCGCAGATGCCGACGCCCACATACCCGTCCTCCGGACGGTCCGGCGCAGCCTCCGCCCGCGGCAGCGTTCTGCACCTGCCCGCGCACCGCATGACCACCGCGGTCGCCGCCGGCGCGTACCCGTTCCTCGCCGAAGGCGGCCTCGGAGCCGACGGCATCTACATCGGGCGCGACGTCCACGCCGAAGCCGCTTTCACCTTCGACCCGTTCACCCTGTACGGCAAGGTCGAAGGCTTCACCAACCCCAACGTGCTGCTGGCCGGGGTCATCGGCCAGGGCAAGTCCGCTCTGGCGAAGTCCTTCGCGCTGCGCAGTGTTGCGTTCGGCTACCGCGTCTATGTGCCCTGCGACCCGAAGGGCGAGTGGACTCCCGTCGCTCAGGCGCTCGGTGGCACCTCGATAGCCCTCGGCCCAGGCCTGCCCGGCCGCCTCAACCCCCTGGACGCAGCACCGAGGCCGCCGTCCGTACCCGAGGCGGACTGGGCGGGTGAGATCCGAAAGCGGCGCCTGCTCCTCCTCGGCTCCCTGGCCCGTACCGTGCTGGGCCGGGACCTGATGCCGATGGAGCACACCGCCCTCGACATCGCCCTCGACGGCGTCGTCAAGGCCGCCGCCCACGCAGGCCGCACCCCGCTGCTCGGGGACATCGCCCACACCCTGGCCCAGCCCGCGCTCCTCGACCAGGCCGCCGGCACCGTCTCCGGCCACCTCGGCGACGCGGCCCGCGACCTCGCCCACGCCCTGCGCCGCATGGTCCACGGCGACCTCGCCGGCATGTTCGACGCCCCCTCCACCGTGGCCTTCGACCCGAGCACTCCGATGCTGAGCATCGACCTGTCCCGGCTCGGCGGCTCCGGCGACGACACCGGCCTCGTCCTCGCCATGACCTGCGCCTCGGCCTGGATGGAGTCGGCCCTCACCGACCCCCGCGGCGGGCGCCGCTGGATCGTCTACGACGAGGCGTGGCGCATCCTGCGCCACCCCGCGCTCCTCCAGCGCATGCAGGCCCAGTGGAAGCTGAGCCGCGGCCTGGGCATCGCCAACCTGATGGTCGTCCACCGCCTCTCCGACCTGCTCTCCGCAGGCGACGCCGGATCCCAGGGCCGGGCCCTGGCCGAGGGCCTCCTGGCGGACTGCTCCACCCGCATCGTCTACCGGCAGGAAACCGATCAGCTCCACGCTGCCGCCGCCCTGCTCGGCCTCACCAGCGTCGAGACCGAAGCGATCTCTCACCTCAGCCGCGGACGCGGCCTGTGGAAGGTCGCCGGACGATCATTCATCGTTCAACATCTTCTTCACCCGGCCGAGCAGCACCTGTTCGACACCGACGCCCGCATGCACTGAGGTCTGCCCACCTCACCGGGCCACCCCCTCGCAACCGAATCCCCCAGGAGGACCCCCATAGAATCCCATCCGACCACCGCACTGTTCCCGATGCTCGACGACGACGAGCTCCGGGCACTCGCCGACGACATCCTCGAGCTCGGCCAGCACCACCCCATCGTTCTCGACGCTGACGGCCGAATCCTCGACGGCCGGAACCGGCTGAAGGCATGCGAGATCGCCGGCATCGAGCCTGTATACGTCACCTACGACGGGAACAGCCCGAGCGCCTACGCCCTGTCGGTCAACAGCCGCCACCGCCACCTGACCAAGGGGCAGCTCGCGATGATCGCCGCGAAGGCCCGTTCACTCAGTGAACATTCGGAGCGTTCACCGAGTGAACAGTCCGTCCGTTCACTGAGTGAACAGGCCGGAGTCTCCACCGGCCGCATCACGCAGGCCACCATAGTCCTGCGCTACGCACCACTCCTCGCCGACGCCGTCATCAAGGGCACCAAGAGCCTGAACGAGGCGTACGCGACAGCCCAGGAGAACAAGGCCAAGGAGAACTCCGCCGAGGCCCAGCTCGCCCGCCTGCGGGAAGAGGACCCCGAGCTTGCCGACCGGGTCGTCGAGGGCGACCTGACCCTGGCCGGCGCGTGGGCGGAACGTACTGAGCGCGTCGAGGAGGACAAGCGGCAGCGAAAGGTCGCCACCCGCCTGCTCGACGAACTCATCCCGCCGCTCGCCCAGACCCGCGGCACCAGGACGTTCAGCCGGTACGACCCCGCGTACACGACCGGCGCGCCCCTCACCCGCGAGATCATCGCGCACGCGATGACGGCGCTGGCCGAGATGGACCAGGTCTGGCAGGAGCGTGATCTGCCGTGACGAGCGATACCGAACTCCTCCTGCGGCAGCTCGTCGAGGAGACCGCGCTGGAAATCACGGACGCCGACGGCCGGTTCCGCAAGCGCGACCTCGTCGACGCGGTACGTGGCAAGCTCGATGACGTGAACCTCGGCCCGGACACGCTGGCCATCGCCCTGGACAAACTCGCCGAGAATGCGGTCACAGGGTTCGGGGACCAGCGCAACCCCCGTCGCAGGGGGCCGGGCTCCTTCTTCCACCCCGACGACATCCTCAAGCTGGGCAACGGCGTCTGGGTCTGGATGAGACGCGCGACCGACTCCGACGTTGTCGCCTGGCGCAAGCAGTCGCGGCGGAACCGGGTGCACGTCGATGCGGTGGACAACGAGCGCCAGGAATACGCCGACGATCGCCTCGACGCCTTCCGCGCCAATGACGGCATCGTCTACCTCATAGACCTGGAGCGGATTGTCTTCCACTGGACCGAGGACAACGCCACTCAGTCCGGCCCCTTCTGACCGTAGCAGGCGAGCACCGCAGGCCCGACCACCCGACCCGGCGTGCATCGGGCCCGCGGGCCGACCACCAGACCTGTCTGTACAGGCCTTCCGAAGTCCGCTGCCTGCGGCGACTCCCACGCCGACCGCCCCGCTGCCCGGAGGATCCTCAGCGCCCGCACAGCAGACTTCGTTCCCGCACCCGAAAGCCCCTGCCCTGAACCCCGATTTCGAGCTGTACGACAACGCCAGCCGCGACGCCGAGCAGATCCACTCTCACGCGACCGGGTCTGCCACCGCGGCTGACCTGGACCGGTGGGCGCGCAGGGATGCCGCCGGCCTCCTGGCCCGCCACCGCTTCCCCGAGCCGCCCCTTGACGCACCCGACCTGCGCCCCTATCTGAAGGCCCTGGACGAGGCGGCCACACCTGTCGAGGCCGCCGTCGTCACCAGCGCCGTGCTCAACGCCTCCGAAGCGTTCGTCGGTGCCCTCAGCGACTACCTCCTCGCCGCCGGCCACCGCTATCAGCACAACGTACGGTCCTCGGCCGACTCCCCACGCACGGCGGCGTGGAGAGCCGCGAGCGGTCTGCTGGCCTCCATGAGCGAGGCCGCTCGCGCCGTCGAAACCACCCTCCGCCAGGAGTACGACACCCCGGCCCGACCGGGCAGCCACCCCGGACAGAAGCCACCGGCTCCTCCGCCGAACCCCGCATCCGGCCCCACCGCGCCCCGCCGCTAGAACCCATGACAGGAGGCAGCACGCACATGCTGCACCACCCCGTGAGCATCCACGTCGGAGCCCACACCGCCGCACCCATGACCCACCCGCGCACCGACCCCGTCCACCGCCTGCTGTGGGGGCGTGGATTCTCCTACTGCCCCCGCCTGCACGCCTACGTCGCACCCTCGGAACTCCCGGTCGAACAGCAGGAGCACCTCGTCCACCAGGCCGTCCACGCCCTCACCGCGCTCGGCCACCCGGTCGCCCACTTCCACCACCAGCACCCGGGCTAACCCGCCCGGCCAGCCCGCCCGGAGACACCCCCTGCCCCCACCGCCCACCCCCGCGACCACGCCCCCGGGCCCGCCGCCCCTGACCACCCCCACGGATCCGAGCGGCCGCTACGCATACGGCCTGCTGCTCCTCGACCTCACCGACCGCCTCAACGGGATCCCGGACCCCGACCGCGCCGCCGCTCTCGTCGACCAGATCCTCCATCCCGACGACGGGCTGCTGGCCCGGCTCGCCGAGCTCTTCGAAGCCGCCGGCGAGAAGGCGAAGGAGTCCGAGGACGACGACGCCTTCGACCTGGCCGCAGACTTCGAGGAAGCAGCCGTCCAACTCCGCGACATCGGCGACACCCTGCACGGCGCCACCGAGCGGATGGCAGCACTCGCCACCGTTCCTGCGCCTGCGCCTGCGCGGCGGTCCAGGTCTCTCGGCAGCGCCGTCCCCACCAGCAGCAGCCGGCCAGCGCCCGGCCGCTCCCGCTGACCCGAAACGGAGTCCCGCTTCTGTCCGGCCAGTTCGTCATCGGCACGCACCCGCAGTACGGGTACGTCGCCTCCTCCACCGGCATCCCCCACCACATCAGCCAGTGGTACCTCACCCGCCTCGG
Source organism: Streptomyces sp. NPDC093801 (assembly GCF_040701585.1). Lineage (NCBI taxonomy): Bacteria > Bacillati > Actinomycetota > Actinomycetes > Kitasatosporales > Streptomycetaceae > Streptomyces > Streptomyces sp. NPDC093801. Next base: position 297,721 of record NZ_JBFBDP010000001.1, read on the forward strand.
CTTCCAGCCGCTCCATGGCCTGCACGGCGTGTACCTGCTGAGCACCCCCGGCCACGACGGTGCTCGGCGCACCCGCGAGGCCGTCGCCAGCCTGCGCGCCAGCGGCTACCCGGTCCACGCCGACTACTCCCTCGATCCCGCCAACACCACACAGGCGGCCCCGGCGCCCGATCCGCGGGCGTGGTACCGCACCACCGTGGCGCAGGCCGCAGCCGTCCGCTCCCCGCAGGAGGGGCCCGCCGTGCCCGCCCGCCCCGCGCCCGCCGCCTCCACCGGGCGGCCGGCGAACGCACCGGCAACCGCCGGGCCGGGGCGAAGCCGTTGACGAAGGACCCCGCGATCATCTCCATCACGCGTGGCAGGGGCGGGCAGGTCGAGGCCGAGGGCCCGATCGACGCGCTCGCCTGGGCCCTGCTGGACCGTGCCGGGTTCATCCGTCAGCCCACCCTGCGGGGCACCTGGCACCGGCTCCCCTTCGACATGGGCGAGGAGTGGGAGAACGAACACGCCTCCTACGCAGCCGACATGCTCCGCGCAGCCCGCTACACGATCCACCTCGACCCCGCCCTGACACCCGGCGGCCGTCCCGCACCGCACAGCCCGCGCCAGGGCGCCGGCCCGGTCCCTGCACCTGCTGCGCCCGCCGCGGTGCCCCGTACCCGCTGACCACCAGGACCTTCCCATGACCACCGCCCCCCAGCCCGGCCCCGGCCTGCCCTCACCCAGCGAGCTGCGGCGCCAGGCCCGCGCCGAGGCCAGCCCCTTCCTCGACCGGCTGGACCTGCCCGACCCCGCCGACGCCCTGCGGGACTGGACACGCCGACTGGCCGAGGCCGAGACACCTGCCCAGTTCCACGTCCTCGTCGACACCGTGACCGGCACACACGACAGCACGCTGCTGGCCCTGCGGGACTTCCTGCTCACCGCCGGCACCTGGTGCCGCGAGCACGGACACGCCCGGCTCGGCGAGCGCTACCAGCGCACCAGCGACCTCCTCGACGTCGCCGACCGGCTCCTTCACCAGCTCGGCGTCGACCACCTCGCCGCCACCTGGCCCAGCCAGGCACCCACCGCCCCCTCCCCAGGAAGGACACCTCACTGAACTCGGCCGAGATCAACCTCTTCACCAGCAAGCACGACGGCATCGTCGCCCTGGTCACCGGCGACAACTGGCGCTGGGCCCGCAAGATCCTGCTGGTCGCCGGATTCACCAAGGACGGCGACGGCAACTACACCCTGCCCCTGGCCGACCTCCCCCGGATCCGCGAGGCCCTGACCGAGGTCCACGAGCTCGCCCGCGCCTGCCAGATCAAAGTCACCGCCACGCACCAGCCCTATGTCGGCGACTTCGCCCGGGACATGGCCAAGCACCTGCCCGGCCAGTGGACCGTGAAGGTCGAAAACTACTCCCTGCCCGTGTGGCAGGAGGACCTGGCAGCCTGCATCTGGGACACCAGCCCCGGCCAGGGATCCAAGTTGTACGGCCCGCTACTGCACACCGTGGAGAAGCGCCGGGTGCCCTGGGCGGCTGTGCTGCGCAGCGACACGGGAGTCGAACTCGCCGTCGTCCAGGCCCCCGACGACGCCAGATACCACGTCGGCGCGCTCGCCCCCAGGGACATGTACCTGGACGAGGAGGTGACCCCGCCGCAGAGCATCGCCGTGCAGCCGTCCGCCGTCACCGCGGCGCGCCGGGCAGACTCCGTGCTGCTGGCCGACTACCGCCGGGCCGTCCTGCAATCCCACCTCAACCACCTGGCCGATGACCTCGCCTGGGCGCAGGAGGCGTACGAGCCCGGCACCGTGCACAGTCCGCCGCAGCCGGACCTGGCAGGCGCCTTCGCCCGCTTCACCACCCACGCTCCCGGCCTCATCACCGCCCTGCGTGGGGCGCCTGCCGCCGGCGCGCAGGAGGCGGCGTTCCTCGAGCGCATGGACGCCGCTTTCGGTACCCGGCCGCCCGGCAACGGCGCGGACACCGGTGCGGCCCTGCCCGCAGCTGATCCGCTGGCGCTGTGGCTGATGGAGGGAGGCCAGCTGATCGACCTGGCCCGCACCGCCCACCCGGCGCTCACCCCCGCACCGGTTGCCGCCGCGCCTGGGCGGCCTCCAGCGGTCCCGAGCGCACTTCCCGCTGCCCTGCCACCGAGTTCCCGCGCTGTCCCCAGCCGCAGATAGCCCCCTACCTCCTTGGAGTGCCCATCACCTCGCCCCCGTCCCCGACCCCTCAACTGCGCCAGGCGGTCGACTCCCTGACCGGCTACGCCGCCCAATACGCGGTGATACGACTGCGCTACGAGAGGGCCCTGAACCCTCCGCGACCCGGCTACTGGCAGATCACCGTCCCGGGCGCCGCCGCCGAGGGCCACATCCGCGATCTCGCCGAGGCATTCAACCGGCTGCTGCCCCACACGGGCGTGCTGCTGGAGTCCGCCCGCGCCGGCATCGACGCCATACCGCCCGCCCGCCACCACGCCGGATGGCGGCTGCTGCTGGACGACCTTGCGCACGCCGCCGGCCAGGCAGCCCGTCTCCCCGATCCCGCTCGCGGGGGCGGTGACCGGCTGTGGCCGTACCTGCAGACCTGGGGCGAACGCGCCACCTTGTTGCGCGACCTCGCCCTCCAGCCCCAGCAACCCCACTCGGACGTCGTACTGAGCGCGCCCGAGGAGGAGCTGTGGACCGCGCACGCCCACGCGGCCCGCCTGCGGGGCCTGCTCCAGCCCATCGAGTCCCGCTACGACGCCGCGGGCCGGCAGATCACCGTGGCCAGCGCCCTTCACCCGGAAGACCCCGACGAGGAGATCGTCCTGGTCCTGTCCGGGGACATCGACAGCCCCGGCATGCGGGTGATGGGGCACCACACCAGCCACGACGACGCCATCGCGCACCTGCCCGCGGCCGTCCCGCCCGGCGTGCTGTACCCGGCCGGGCCTCCCTCCGTATCGGACAGGCAGGCGCCGTCCCTGGCCGATCTGACCCGGGATGTGGCCGGTGGCCGCCACAGCGGCGACGTCGCCGAGGCGATCTCCTACATCGCCGGCCATCGGGCCGAGGGCGGATACCTCGCGGACATCGCCGCGTTCCTCGACACCTGTACGGCCTGGGCGAGCGCCATGGACACCCGCGCCGGCCTCGACCTCGCCGCCCGCCTGCGGATGCTCGCCGCCCAGACCCGGCAGCTCGGCCACGAACTGCGCCGCGTCGGTGACGACATGGACGCCGCCGTCGCCGTCCTTCCCCCGTACCGCACCCCGGCCCCCCGCCACCTCAAGGCCCCGGCCACCCCGGCGCTGACCACAACCCCGCTGCCCGCCGCACCGCCGACCAGCGCTCTGCACGCCCACCGCCGGTAGCCGCACCCCCTTCTCGCACGCCATCTGACGGAAAGCCCTGCCCTGTTGACCCTGGCCGCCACCCCGACCGCCGCCCCGCCGCCTGCCACGTACGGTGCCGTTCTCGGCAGCCGGCACGTCGCCCGCCTGCTCGCCGGCACCCTGACCGGGCGCCTGCCCAACGGCATGGTGCCCGTCTCCCTCGTCCTGTGGATCACCGCAGCCGGGGGGAGCCTGGCGTTCGCCGGGATGCTCGCCGCCCTGTACGGGCTGGCTTCGGGACTGTCCCAGCCGGTCAAGGGCAGGCTCATGGATCGGTACGGGCAGACCCGCGTCTCGGCCCCAGCGGTCCTGGTCAACTCCGGCTGCCTCCTAGCCCTCGTCTGGATCGGGGCGAGCGGGCACCCGGCCGCCGTCACCGCGACCGTCGGCGTGGCAGGGGCATTCACCCCGCCGCTGGAGGCCGGGCTCCGTGCCCTGTGGCCGAGCGTGCTCACCGACCCCGCACAGCGCCGGGTCGTCCAGGCCCTCGACACCGGCTCCCAAGGACTCCTCTACATCGCAGGCCCCCTGCTCGCCTCCTGGCTCGCCACCACCTACGAGCCGGACGCCGCGCTGGCCGCGACCGCGGCCCTGGGGCTGGCCGGCACCGCCGTGGTGCTGACCGCCTCCCCGTCCCGGACCTGGCGCCCCGCCACCCACGACAGCGACGCGGTGGCGGGCAGCGGGCGGCTGATGAACACCGCCCTCGTCCTGCTATTCCTCGCACTCGCCGGGACCGGCTTCACCCTCGGCGCGATGAACGTGTGGGCCGCCAGCATGGCCACCAACCACCACCAGCCCCTGCTGTCCGGAGTGCTTCCCGCAGCGTTCTCCACCGGATCCTTCCTCGGCGGCCTGATCTACGCCCGCCGGGCATGGCCCGGCACGACCACCACCCAGCTCCTGGCCACCAGCACGCTGTTCCTCCTTGGCTGGCTGCCCTTGCTGGCCCAGCCCGGCCCACACACCGCGATCGGACTCGCCCTCGTGCCGGGGTTGTTTCTCACCATGGTCATCACCTGCGGATTCCACACCATCGACATCCTCGCCCCCGCCTCCCGCACCACCGAGGCGTACGCCTGGCTGATCTTGAGCGTCGGTGTCGGCCAGGCCGCCGGAACCGCCCTCGCCGGCACCCTCGCCACCCACCCGCACACGCTCGCAGCTCTCCCCGCAGCCGGTGCCGCCACCGCCCTGGCTGTCCTGGCCTGCGCCCGCGGCCGGATCGGCCCCGCCCGACGACGTGGCCGCCACCGCCGCACGCATGCCACAGGCGCGGCCCTCCCCCGCCACGCCCGCCCGTAGCCCCCACCACTGATGCGCTGGAACCTCCGGGCCCGCGCGTTCGCCCAACACCCCACCGCTTTCCCGCCACCGCCGATAGGACTCCCGCCTTGCCCGAATCACCAGCCGAGCCGCTCATCCCGATCCGGCACAGCATCACCGGCGAGATCACCACCACCCGCTTTGGCGCCGCCGCCCGGCGGATCCTGCTCCAGTCCGGCTTCGAAGAGGCGCCGGACTGCGCCTGCCGAGCGACGGAACCCGGTACGGAGCAGGCGCACGGGCCTGCTCGGCAGCCGGCGAGCTGCTCGTCGCCGGCCATCCCCTGCCCCTGCACCGAGCCCTCGGTTGGCCGGTGAGCGCCGACGTACGCCCCGGTTGGCCCGGTCGCCGATGTCGGCACAGTCCGTGATCCGCCCCCAGAGCGGCCAGCCTCTCCAGCGCATCGCCAACCCGCCCGCAACCGCACCTGTTGAAGGATCCACGTTTTGACCACACCCGGAACGCCTACCAGTCCAGCACGGACAAAGGGCGGCGAACTACGGGCCAAGGTGGCCCGACTGCTGGCCGACCGGCCGACGGACAAGCTCACCATCGGGGACATGGCCCGGCACCTGGGCCACTCCCACGGCGCCGTCCGCAACGCCGCCCTCACCCTGGTGCGACGCGGCGAGGCCGACCAAAGCGGAACCGGACAACCGGAGTTCCGAGCGAACGCGAAAACCGCCGCAGCCGCACAGACCGCTGTGATCAGCCCACCGGGCACCCACGCTCCCCGCGCCCAAGCGGCCACGGCCCGCACGACCACTGCCGCAACAGCCCCCAGGCAGACCGGCCCGATCCGCCGCGCTGGGGGCCAGCTCTACCACCCCCGGGAGCTGGCCGATCTGCCCGACGTCGAGGCGTTGAACCGGCTGCGCGACGCCGACGTACCGGTGCTGCTCTACGGCCCCCCGGGCACCGGCAAGACGTCGCTCGTGGAGGCGGCGTTCCCGGACCTGCTCACCGTCGCCGGTGACGGCGACACCACGGTCGGCGACCTGATCGGCGAGTACACACAGGACGACGCGGGAGCCTACGTCTTCCAGTACGGTCCGCTGGTCACCGCGATGACCGAGGGCCGCGCCCTGCTGATCGACGATGCCACCTTGATCTCACCGAAGGTGTTGGCGGCGCTGTATCCCGCGATGGACGGGCGCAGGCAGATCCAGGTCAAGGCCCACAAAGGCGAGACCATCAAGGCCGAACCGGGCTTCTACGTGGTGGCGGGCCACAACCCCGGCGTCCACGGGGCGGTGTTGACGGAGGCGCTCGCGAGCCGGTTCAGCGTGCAGATCCAGATCGGCACGGACTACGACCTCGCCCTGGCCTTGAAGATAGATGCCCGGGTGGTCCGGGTCGCCCGACACCTCGCCCGCCAGGTCGACCTCGGCGAGCTGGGCTGGGCCCCCCAACTGCGCGAGCTGCTCAGCTACCAGAAGACCGAAGCCGTCCTCGGCACGAAAGCCGCGCTCGCGAACCTGGTCGGCATCGCTCCTGTGGAGGATCGCGACGCCGTCGCCGACGCCGTCATCAAGGCCGTCGGCGTCAAGACGATCGCGCCCCTCACCCTCGGCAAGCAGCTCCCCGCCTCGGCCGTCCGGAAGCCCCCAGGCAGCGCCGTCTCCGCGCACCGGGGCCGCTCGCGATGAGCGCCCACCACCACGTCCAGTCCCCCGCCACCACCCGGGACGAGGACGCCGACCTCGCGCGATGGGACGACGACGGTGCCCCGCCCGCACAGCCCCGTTCCTCCCCGTCCGCGTGGCTGCGCGTGGGAGCCGAACTCGGCGATCGGCTGGTCGCCCTCTCCGGCCGCCTGGACCTCCTCGTCACCTGCCGCCCCGGCACGCGCAGCGGCGCACCGGCTGCGTTCTTCCCCACGCTGGGCGAGGTCGAGTTCGACGCCCGTTTGTTCGCCCCGTTCCAGCCCCATGAGATCCATCCGCGGATCGTGGGCGACGAGGAGCGGTATCCCGCCGCCTGGGGAGTGTTCGTCCACGAGGCCGCGCACGCGGCCCACTCCGTCTGGACGGCGCCTGCGGGAGCGGACCCCCGTGTCGTCGAGGCCGCGCTCCTGCTGGAGGAGAGCCGCGTCGAAGGCGCCCACCTGACCAGGCGGCCCACGGACCGCACGTACCTGCGCACCAGTGCCCGAACCCTGGTCATGCCCGACATCGCCCACCCCACCCTCCAGGGCATAGAGCACGCCGCCTCCGTGGCGGCCCTGATCCTCGGCCGCCGGGACGTCGGCATCCTGGACGCCGGCGAGACCCAGGCCGTCGCCGATCTGTGCGAAAAGGTGCTGGGCGCCGACCTGCTGGCCACCCTCACCCGCATCTGGTCCGCGGCCCACCGGTGTGCCGACCACGACGCCACGACCATGCTCGCGCGCGCCCAGGACTGGTGCGACGCCCTGGACAGCGCTGCCCCCTCCCAGCCCGTGCCGGAGAACCTCAGCGATCTGCTGTCCGGCGCCGTGACGGTCGTCATGGACAACATGGCCGCCAACGACGCCGCCGACCTCGCGGCACACGCAGCCGCGAACAACGCCGTGGCCGCGCGGTCCAGGGCACAGGCCAAGGACCGCGCCCAGCAGGCCGACCAGCGGCGCAAGGCCGCCGCCACCGCCAAGTGGGTCTTCAACCCCCGCGGCGCCACCGTCAACCCCGACGGCACACCGGCCCCCTACAGCAACCCCGTCACCGGCACCCGCAGGCCCACCGCCGCCGAGCAGAGCGCCGCCGCGCGCCTGAGCCGCGCCCTTCGCGCCGCCGCCTACCGCGAACGCACCGAGGAGCGGACCACCAGCCCCACCCCGCCCGGCCGCCTCAACATGCGCCAGGCCCTCGCCCGCGACGCCCAGCGCGCCGCCGGCTCGATACCCACCGCAGAACCGTTCACCCACACCCGCCGCCGCAACTCACCCACCCCGCCCCTGCGCGTGGGCATCGCCGTCGACGTCTCCGGCTCCATGCGCGCCGCCTGCGGACCCGTCGCCTCCGCTGCCTGGATCGTGGCCCGCGCAGCAGCCCTGACCGACCCCGACTCCCGCACCGCCACCATCGCCTACGACCACGATCTGACCGCACTGACCCGGCCCACCCACCGGGCGCCAGAACGCGTGACGACGTTCAACGCCAACGGCGGCAGCCACAACCTCGGCGACGCCATCGACGCACTCGACCACGGCCTCGAACTCAGCCGCCCCGGCGCCGGCCGCCTCCTCGTGATCGTCACCGACGCCCGATACACCCCCGACGAGACCGCTCAAGCCGTCACCCGCATCAAACGACTCACCACCGCCGGCTGCGCCGTACTCCAGCTCACCCTCAACAAGACATCCCTCCACCTGCCGGGGACCACCCTGCTCCACCTTCCCCGGCCGGCCAGCGCGCCCGCCGCCATCGCCACGGCGGCCACCGACGCCATCCGCAGGACACGCTGAGACGACGCAGAAGGCGGAAGCGTCCCCGAGACCACCGCCACGCGCTCCAGACCACCTCCGTCCACCGCATGAATCGTGCATCCGATGCACGACCCACCGCGACGACGCAGGCCACCACCCCAACCGCCAACGAAAGGCACTCGACTTGACGCACCAGACCAGCAACCCGACCTCGAACGCAAACCCCGTCAAGCGGACTTCCCCGGGGGTCCGTACCGCATGGCAGATCGTCCACAGCTGTGGACACGAGGTCACCCGAGACCTGTCCGACCGCCCCGCCGACCGGCGGGCGTCCTTCGCCCGCTGGCTCGCAGACCGCGACTGCACCGACTGCTGGAAGACCGCCCGCGACAGCGACACCGCCTCGAAGGAAGCCTGGCTGGCCGCGCGCCGCGCCGAGGAACAGGCCGCCGCGAAGGCATGGACCGAACAGTTCGACATGCCGCCCCTGGAGGGCTCCGAGCGCGCCCTGGACTGGGGCGAGCGCTCCCGCTACCAGCTGGCCACCGCCGCCTACACCGCGCTCGTCACCGAAGGGAGCTGGGAGGAGGCGGACTGGACGGTGCTGGAGGAGAAGGTCCGCACGGTCACCCGGGCCGGGTGGTGGATCGACCAGCGGGATGCCGAGGGTGCGGATCTGCCGGAGCTGCTGGAGGCGGCGACCGAGGCCGACCGCGGCACGGAGAACCCGTTCCGGTAACCGCCGGGCCAGTGACGTCGCCCGCGGCGGGAGACGTATAGCCGACGATCCCCGGTTAGCCAAACCGGGGATCCTCCAGACCATTGAAAGTGCTGGCCCCACCGCCACCCATGCTCTTCGTAGAGAGGACTTCGCCGTGCCCGAAGCCGTCCCCCGTACCGCGTCCATACTCGCCGACACCATCACCCCCCACCGGGACATCACCCACGCACACTTCGCCCCCGGCGACCGGATCGTGGTGATCAAGGGCATCGCCGACGGCGAGCTGTGGGGAGACGCAATGACGGTGGTCGCCCCGTCCTGGCACACCCCCACCGAGGAGGACGGCTGGCGGCTGCGCGACCCCAACGGCGGCGCCCTGTCCTTCATCACCGGCCACCCCCGCTACCTCGTCCACCTCTCCAAGCGCTGCCCGGACTGCCTGATCTACCAGCGCGCCCTGCGGGACTTCCTGCTGCCGAAGGCCGACGGGGACGAGCCCCTGGATGCCGGGTGGTACTCCATCGAGGACCGCAACCAGCTCTTCCACACCGCAGACCAGCGGAGCACCCGGTGATCGCCCGCCTGCACCGCCGGCAGCACGCCGCTACGGCCGCGCTGGGCAACGCGCTGGAGCGTCCGGTCAGCTTCACCCGCGAACTCAGCCACCGCATCGTGGCCTGTTGGGACCGGCTGGACCCGCGCTCCGAGTTCGCCGAGCGGGAGGCATGGAGCGAGTTCCAATGGGCCGCGCACCTCAGCCATGCACAGCCGCGCTCCGAGGCGGCCGATTCACCGTACTTCCTTCATCTCAGCGTCCGGCTGCACCGCATGGACCGGCCGCTCGCCCCGGCGCAGTGGTCGGAGATCGCCCACCGGCTCGCCCGCACCGCGGGCCTGGCGCCGCCTGGGGACGGCGAGCCGTGCCGGTGGATCGCGCTCCAGTTCCGGCACGGGCGCCTGGATGTCATCGCCAACCTGGTCCGCGAGGACGGTACCCTCGCCCGCACCCCGAGGCGGCTGGCCGAGGACCTCGCCCGACAGGCCCGGATCCTCGAATCCGAGTTCGACCTCACCCCTGCCCGGCCCCCGGCCGGACACCAGGACCAGGTGATCGCTGACCCCCTGGTCGCCGCGGAAGCCACACCCGCGCAGATCGCCGAGCATATCCGCGCCCTCACCGACGAGATGAACGGCAGCCTCGCCCAGGCCCGGCGCCTGACCGAACAAGCCGCCCACGAGCTGGCGACACGGCCCGAGGTGTACGCCCGGCGCGGCGCGCACCAGCTCGAGTGGGCAGCCGGGCGCCTGTACGGGCTGCTCCACGACCTCGAAGGCACCGCCGAGACGCTGGCCAACCCGCCCGCACTGCTGCGCAACGCCGTGGTCCGCTCCACCCGCCGCCCCGCCCGCACGGCGCGGCGAGCCCGCTGAACCCACCCTCGAAGGGAGCCTGTTTGCCTCTGGCCGAACGCCACCTCACCCTGCGGCGCGACCCGCACTCCGGTGAAGTCCTCGCCCGCGGCGGCGACGCGGTCGCCCGCAGCATCCTTGAGCGCACCGGCTTCGTCCCCGTCATCCGCCACCACGACCGCTACCACCGGCTGCCGAAGAACCTCGACCGGGCCGAGGAAGAGCACCTGGCCACCCGCGCCGTGGCCCGCCTCCAGGCAGTCGGCTACACCGTCGAGGCGGACACCGCCTTCGCCACCGACCGTCGTGAGCCGCGCTATCCGAGCCTCGGCGCTCAGGTCGCGCACCTCGCCTCCCGGATCCGCGAAGCCGACACCACCGAAGACGTCGCCGGCGTACTGACCGAACTGACCGCCGAGGACAACGGCATCCTGCCGGCCCTTGCCGAAGTCCTAGCCGCCACTGCCGACTTCTACCAGCACTTGGGCGATCCGGCCGACCCCTCCACCGCGAAGCGGCTGCGCTACCTCGCCGAGGAACGGCTCGCCGTCATCGACTCGGACGTGCGCGCCACCCGCAACGCACTGGCCGACCGGCACAGCCCGCACCCCCACCGCCATCCCTGCCCGGGCAAGGTCGGCCCCGGCGAGAGGGAGGCATCGGCCGCCTGCCCGTGTCCTGTCCCCGTCACCACCACGCCCCCGTCCGCGCTGCGGCCCGCGCCCGCCGTTCGGCGCCGCTGACCACCGTCCCGTACCGCCTTGAGGAATCCATGCCCACCGACCACCACGAGGAACTCGGCGCCTTCGCCGCGATCCTCACCCAGCTCCTGCCCGGCACCTGGACCCACCAGCTCCGCCTGCACACCGCCCACGACGACCAGTTCTTCCTCACCGCCGACGTGTGGGACATGAACCAGGTCGCCGAACCCCTCGCCACCACCACCCTCACGCACGACGTCATCCTGACCCGCGACGACGGCCGGCGCCTGTTCCTCATGGACCACCCCCGCCACGCAGACGCTGTCCTCATCGCCGCCATGGCCCCGGAAGACATCCATGCCGGAGCCTTCCGCGGCGTGCGCGAACCGGACGGCATCGTGATATCCGCCGACCCCGAGGAGGCCGCCGACGCCATCACCACCAGCCTCCTGCCCCGCTACGAAACCGCCCTGGCCCACGTCCGCGACAACGCCGCCCGCCTCACGGCCGATGCAGTAGGCCCGCAGACTGTCGAGATGACCTGGACCGAGGACGGCTCCCTGGCCGCCGAGGCCAGCAGCGACGAGGCCGCCCGGATCCTGACCGCCAACGGATTCGTCCACGACCCCGACCGGCAGGCGTACGTACTCGCCGGTGACGACACCGCCGTCCAGGCCCGCCACGTACGCACCGCCGGCACCCAGCTCGCCGCCCTCGGCATCGGCGTCGCCCTGCGCCACCCCACCCCCCTCACCAGCGTGAACAGCACCCCAGTCCCGGTCCCGCGCCAGCACACGGCGGGCAAGACCCGGTCCCGGTGAGGAGGCAGCCCCACCAGGTCGCCGAACTCGTGCACGCCGAGGTGCGCCGCCCTCTCCCCGGCTCCCCGCAAGCACCTCGTCGTCGCGGTGGTCCTCCCGCACCCGCTGATGGCCCGTGGCACCGGCGGCGCCTCCCTTCCCCGCCCCAGGAGCCCATGTCCCCCTCACGCCCCGACCTGGCCGTCTACGCCAGGGCCCTCGCCGCCCGGCTGCCCGGCACCTGGGCCGCCACCTACAGCCGTCACGACGGATACGCCGACCAGCTCGCAACCGCCGGAGCGGTCTGGGACGCCGGCGCCGTCGGATACGCCGCGTCCACCTACGTTCTTCGCCACCAGGCCGTCCTCGCCCGGCCTGACGGCGCTCGCCTGCTGGTCTTCGACCGGCCTCTTCGCCCCCGCCGGTTCATGGTCGCCGCCCTGGAGCCGGACGCCCCCCACGACTCCTTCCACGGCGTGGGCGAGCCCAACGGCATCGCCGTCCCCGCCGACCCCGCCCGCGCCGCAGCCCAGGTCGCCCGCCGCCTGCTGCCCCGCTACGAGCACGCCCTGCGCCAGGTCCGCCACAACACCACCCACCCGCCGCCGCGGCGGCCGGCACCACCTCTGATCACCGGGACCGTGAGCATCGCCTGGTATCCGGACGGCGTGGTCGGCGCCGTGACCGGGGCCCGCGACGCCACCTCGGCCCTCTACAGCGCCGGGTTCCAATACCACCCCCACCACCGGATGTTCCTGCTGCCCGCCGCCCTGGGCGACCGCGAACAGATCACCCGCATCGACAGGGCCGCCCAGCAACTCGCCCGGATCGGCATCGGTGTCACAGTGCGCCCCGCCCCGACCGTCACCCCCGCAACACCGCCCGCCCCACGCCCTGCCCTGCCCACCGCCGTCTCTGCACCGAGCCGCTGACCCCGGGCCACCCCCCTACGGAAGGAGTGCCCACCTTGGGCAATCTCGCTGATGAATACGGCACCGACGTCGAGATCTACCGACGCCACGCCACTCCCGACACCATCCACATCGTCAGCCGCACCGACGCCCCCGAAGAACTCCTCGCCCTCCTCGACAGCACCGGCCTGGAACGCAAGACCGAGGCCATCTACACCTGGCACGAAACCCCCGAGGGTCTGAGTGAGGCCGCACAGAAGCAGCTGGTCACCCGCGCCGTGCTCCCGCTCCTGATCGCCGACTACAAGGTCAACATCGACCAGGACGTGTACGACGTGACCGCCTGGGCGCAGACCCTGGACGCGCACCGCGCCGCCCAGGCCCGAGCCGCCGCGGCCCCGGCCTCCCCGCCGACCGCTCCGGGCACCAACGCCTCTCCCCGCTCCCGCTGAACCAGGGCGACACCGCTCACCCACCGGAGCACCACGATCCCAACGCCTCAAAAGCCCCCTCCCCCGATCACGCCCGACCGCCGTCCACGCCTGGCCGTCTTCCTACTGCGCCGCTACCTGCGCACCGTGACCGCCACGGCAGCCGACCGAAGGCCCACTCGCCGACCCGGATGAGTCACGCCGCCGAAACACCTGCCCCAGACACCCCGCCCGGAGGACCATGCCCGGCCCCAACCCCCAGCCCGTCCAACTCGCCCGCCACATCGCCCAACAGATCGACGTGCTCAACGAGCACCTGGCCACGGCGCCGCCGCGGCAGGCCGCCCAAATCCTCGGCCAGGTCCTCGACCCGGAAGAGGGCGTGCTCGGCAGCCTGACCACCCTGGTCGCCACCGGCTCCCACTTCGCCAAGCACCACGCCACAGCCGGAACCCTGCCGCCCGAGGTGTGGCTCGCCCTCGGCCGCGCCGCCAACGAACTCAACGACATCGGCCTCGACCTCGACGAACACGCCGACGCCCTCCACCAGCTCACCCGCCCACCCGCCACCACCACGGCGCCGCCAACCGCATCCGCCCTCGTCGCACGGAGGCACCGGTGAAGAAGACCTGGACCGGATGGGGCCCGGCCGACCAGCCCGAACAGCACTACCTGATCGAACCCCGCCACCTCGGCGGCGGCGGAGACCCCCGCTACATCGCCGAGTACCTGCGCGCCTCCGGCTGGAGCGACCACACCCGCAGCGGCGGACCGTACGTCTTCGACAGCCCCGACCGCACCGTGCGCATCGGCTACGACCCCACCACCATGCCCGGCGGCTGGACCGTCTCCGGGCACGCGGTCGGCGAACACCAGCCGGCCTGGCACGCCACGTTCACCATGGCCGTCCCCGTCGAGATCGTCGCCGGTCTCACCGACAGCCTGACCAAACCGCGCTCCGCGCACGCCCCCAACGTGTGGGCCCCACTGGAGGAGAACGAGTGGGAGACCGAACGCGGACAGCACTTCACCGCCGTCTCCCCGGACCGCAACGCCTGGGTGCAGTACCACCAGAACAGACCCGGGCAGGCCCACTGGTGGGCCGGCGCCCGCACCGAGCACGGCCGCGCCTGGGACGCGGTATTCACCTCCACCACCCCCCTCCACCTCGTCCAAGGCTTCGCGACGGCGCTCGCCGACCCGACCCCGGTGATGCGCCCGCGCGGACACGTCCCCGCCACCAAGTGGATCACCACCACGTCGGTGTCCGTGCGGCCCTCCGAGCTCGGCACATGGCAGCAGGCCCGGATCACCGCCGCCCGCGCCGCGACCTGGGCCCGCAACTCCTGGACCGCAGCACGCCCCCGCAAGCACGCACCCACCGCCACCGCCGGCCCGTACACGGCAGCAGGCGCACGTGGCCGCCGATAACACCCCGGGAAGGAGATGAAGCCCTTTCGTGAGCATCAGTGAGCGGCACCTGGCCGCCTTCGCCGCCGACCACAACGTCTACGGCTCACCCGTCAGCCCCCGCTACCTCGCCGGCCGCGGGGACCCCCGGCACATCACCCACGCCCTGTGGGCCGCCGGATGGACCACCGCCTCCGACCCCCTGCACCCGGCCATCCGCATGACCAGCCCCGACCGCTCCCTGCGTCTCGACATCGACTTCGCCGAACACCGCACCGGCTGGAGGGTCGGTCCCGGATTCGGGCACAGCCACTGGTCGGCCTCCTTCAGCACCGACACGCCGGTGGAGATCGTGGCGGGCCTGACCGACGCCCTGATCCGGCCCGAACCCGACACTCCCGCCTCCCCGGTCGCCGACGTCCTCACCGCCCGCGGCTGGCAGCACACCACCGACGAGGCAGGCACGCAGACCCTGCTCTCCCCGGACGGCACCGTCCAGGCAGAACTGCGCGTCTCTCCCTCGATCGGGGTGATCGGCTGGCAGTTCACCACCGCCCACCACCACGGCGAGTACGGCCCCAAGGGACTGCTGTGGCGGGCCGACTTCCACGAGAACACCCCTCCCCACCTGCTGGCCGCCGTCACCGCCGCCGTGTGCCACCCCGGCTCCGTCCTGCGCGCCCGGTACGACCACGTCTCCAGCCCCCACGTGCACATCGACGCGGAGTTCGTCATCGGCGACGAGATGGCCGCCGCTCACAAGCAGCGCCTGGCCCAGGCCCGACGCCACCGTCCACGCCCGCCCAAGCCCACCCCGGGCGTGGCCACCTCCGTACCCGCCGCCCGGGCGGGCGCGGCCGGCCCCGCCCGATAGGTCCCCGCCCTCCGGTTCCAAGGAATCCCCACCACGTGTCCCTGTCCGCTGACGAAGACCACCGGCGTGCCCTCGGCCGTCTCACGCGATACATCACGGAGGCCCAGGAGATCCTCGCCTCCTGGGACACCTACTCCGACGAGCACACCGATGCTGACGGGTGGCCGCACGACCCCATCGCCTACGGATACCGGCAGCGCCGCCGCGATGCCGAAACCTGGGAGGCGTTCGCGAAGATCCGGTTCGTCGCCCTCACCCACCTTCTGCCGCTCGCGGAGCGGCAGCTGCCACACATCCCGACGCTCCGTGTCCGTCCGAGTTGGTCCTGGCAGCTGAAGACACTGAGGACTTCGCTCGACGAGATCTACCGCCTCCAGGAGTCCTGGCTGGCCGAGCGGGACGCCCTGCCGGACCGGGCGGTGCCCGGAACGCAGGAGTACGACGAGCCGCTCGCCGACCGCAACGCCGAAGCCTGGCACTACCTCGACACCTGGGCCGTCCACGGCCAAGCGCTCCTCGACATCAACACCGCTGCCCAGCAAGGGTCTCGCCATCGCGCCGACCTGACCACGGCTGCCGTCATCTCCACCGCGGGCCCAAAGCCCCTCTCCAAGAGGACCCCCTGACCGATCACACAGCCCTGACCGTCGAGCAGGCCCTCGTCCGCCCCCGCTACCTCGCCGGCCCCGGTGACCCTGCCTGGGTCACCGCTGCCCTGCACCGCGCCGCCGGGTGGAGCTACGGGTACGACCCGCTCATGCCGCGGGTACTGCTCACCAGCCCCGACCAACTGGCGGTACTACACCTGGAGCCCGCCCCCGACCAGCCCTGGTGGGTCCTGCGCCACCACCGCACCGACACGAACCCCTCGTGGTCGGTGAACTTCGGTGCCCGCACCCCGGTCGAGATCATCGCCGCGTTCACCGACACCCTCACCTCACCCCACGCCCCGCCCGCACCTGGCAGCCCGTACGAGCCGCTTCTCGCGGCCGGCTGGCAGCCGGCGCGCGACCACGACGGGCTGACCTCACCCGACGGCATCGCCCACGTCGAGCACTTCACCGACACCGGCTCCAACAGCTGGTTCATCGACGTCGCCATCGGCGGCGACCCCGAAGGCCAGGTCTGGAAGGCATACCTCAGCGGCACCACTCCACCCCACTTGATCACCGCTGTCACCGGCGCGCTGGCCGACCCCGCCCCCATCGCCCGCGACCCGCATCGCCTGCCCCACCTCGGCCACCACCTGCACACGACTACCGCGCAGGTACCGGCCCCCGACGTGGCCTTCGCCCTGGAGCGGCGCATCGACGCCCTCACCGCCCGCCCGCCGTCCAGCACACCCGCGCCCTCGCCACCGCCGGGGAAAACGCCCCCGACCCGCCGCCCCCGCTGACCCTCCCCCTCTGGAACCGCCCCCTTGCCCAACTCCTCCTCGAACTCAGGCAACGACGGCTACGACATAGCCTTCAAGGCACTGCTCGGCGCCATGGCCGTCATCATCCCCGCCTCCGCCTTGGCCTGGCTCGGCGGCAACGCCCTCGCCTGGGCCACCGACGCCGGCGACTGGGTGCCCTACCAGCCAGCCGCCGCTCTCCTGCACCCCGAGCAGCTGTGGCCCGCCGCGGACGAGACCGCGCTGCTGATCGCCACCCGCATGCTGCCCGCCCTGATCCTCATCGCGCTCGTCCTGGGCGGGCTCACCTGGTGGCGGCGCCACGCGGGCGCCGCCGGCAGGGGCAAGCGGAAACGTATCGCCGGGATGGCCAAGCGGTCCGACATCGAGCCGCTGCTCGCCAAGGCCATCACCGCCAAGGCCCGCTCCCTGCGCCCCAGCCTCAAGCACGCCAAGACCATCGACGCACACGACACCGGCGTCCTCCTCGGCAACCTCCAGGGCAGCCGGCACGAAGTCCGGATGGGGTACGAGGACGTAGCTGTCGCCATCATGGCGCCCCGCTCCGGCAAGACGACCTGCCTGGCGATCCCCGCCATCCTGGGTGCGCCCGGCCCGGTCCTCCTCACCTCCAACAAGGCGGCCGGCGACGCCTACACCGCCACCCTCGACGCCCGCGGCCAGGTCGGCCGGGTGTGGTCGATGGACCCGCAGCAGATCGCCCACGCCGAACGCGCCATGTGGTGGAACCCCCTCGCCGACGCACGCACCCTCGACGGAGCGGGCCGCCTGGCCGGGCACTTCCTCGCCGCTTCTGTGGATGCCTCCCAGCAGGGGGACTTCTGGTCCAAGGCCGGCAGCAACATCCTCGCCCAACTGTTCCTCGCCGCCGCGCTCGACGAGCGGCCGATCACGGACGTGATGCAGTGGCTGGCGTTTCCCGCAGACCGTACGCCGCTGGACATCCTGCGCGACCACAAGTTCACCGCGGTCGCCTCCCAGTTGAAGGGCACCGTCGAGGGCCCGCCGGAAACGAGGGACGGTATCTACGAGACCGCCCGCCAGTACGCCGCCGCCCTCCTCAACTCCGAGATCGCCGCCTGGGTCACCCCGCAGAAGGGTGTGGCAGAGTTCCGGCCCGCCGAGTTCGTCACCTCCCTCGACACGCTGTTCCTGCTCAGCAAGGACGGCGGCGGCGGCGCCTCGGCGCTGATCGCGGCGTGCGCGGACTCGGTGATGCGGGCCGCGACAGCCCAGGCCGAACGCGCCGGCGGACGCCTCGATCCGCCGATGCTGGCGATCCTCGACGAGGCCGCCAACGTGTGCAAGATCAGCGACCTCCCGGACCTGTACTCCCACCTCGGCTCCCGCGGGATCATCCCGATCACCATCCTGCAGTCCTACCGGCAGGGCCAGAAAGTGTGGGGGGACGCGGGCATGGACGCCATGTGGTCCGCGTCCACCGTCAAGGTCATCGGCTCCGGAATCGACGACCCGGACTTCGCCGACAAGCTCAGCAGGCTCATCGGCGACCACGACGTCGAGACGAAGTCCACCTCCGTCTCCGACTCGGGCAAGTCCACCTCCATCAGCATGCGGCAGGAACGCATCCTGCCCGCCGACGCCATCCGCGCCCTGCCCAAGGGCACCGCGCTGTGCTTCGCCACCGGCATGCGAGCCGCCATGCTCGACCTGCGCCCCTGGTACCTCGAGCCCGGCGCTGATCAGCTGTCCGCAGCATCCGCCGCCGCATCGAGGGCGATCACCGCCCGCGCCGTCGCCAAGGCCGCACCGCGCCAGTCCGACTTCGGAACCGCCGCGTGAGCCAGCCGCCACTGCACCTGGTACCGGTGCGCTCGCGCGACGCGAAGGCCTTCGTAGTCGCCTGGCACCGCCACCACCCGCCCCCCGCGGGCATGGTGTTCGCCGTGGGTGCCGCCGACGACGACGGCGTCCTGCACGCGGTCGCCACCGTCGGCCGACCCGTCGCCCGGCACCTCGACGACGGGCAGACCCTGGAAGTCACCCGCACCTGCACCGACGGCATCGCCAACGCCAACTCGATGCTGTACGGGGCGGCATCGCCAACGCCAACTCGATGCTGTACGGGGCGGCATGGCGCGCGGCGAAGGCGCTCGGCTACCGCAGGTTGATCACGTACACGCAGGACGGCGAGTCCGGTGGCTCGCTGCGCGGGGCCGGGTGGCGGGTGATCGCCCGCCGCCCGCCCCGCCCCGGCTGGCACACCCCCTCCCGGCCCCGCACCCCGCGCGGCACCGAGCACATCGCCCGCACCCTGTGGCAAGCGCCATAGCCCCTCACCGGCTCACCGGGCCGTGCCCAGCCTTGCCGCGGCCGGCACCCCGCAACAGGAAGGTCCACACTGACCGAATACACCCCCCGCTCTGGCCGGACGCCCGCTCCCGACCAAGTGCTCGCGGACGAAACCTCACCGTCCACACGACCCTGCGAAGCACCGCGCCCCGACCGCTATAACTGGGAACTGGCCCGCGGGCCGATCACCGCGTTCGGTGAGTCCAAGGCCCTGTCCGCCTGGGCCAAGGACCCGCGATGCCCGGTCAGCCGCGAGGCACTGCGGACCCGGCTCGCCCTGGGCTGGCTACCCGAGGACGCCATCACCCGCGAACGTCACGACAAACCGACCCTGGAACACACCTACCAGGGGCGGACCTTGACGCTTCGCGGCTGGGCGGAGCAGTCGGGCATCAAGTACCACACCCTGTACCGGCGCCTGACGGCCGGAGGCATGACGTTCGAGGACGCCCTGCTCAAAGGGTCCGACGGGCCGGACTTCGCCCTCCCCGTCACGGCGTTCGGCGAGACCAAGCCGATGTCCCGCTGGGCCGTAGACCCCCGCGCTGGCTGTACCGCCACCACCCTGCGGCGCCGCATCGCCGCAGGGTGGGAGCCGGAGCAAGCCATTACCGAAGAACCGCACAACCGCTCGATGCTGGGCAGCGGAGTGCCTCACCGGGCGTTCGGGCTCCGCATGGGCCTGGAGGACTGGGCCCGGCACACCCAGATCCCCGTCGGCACCCTGCGCCACGTCATGGGCCACCACGACCTCCCTCTGGAGTCCAGCCTCCACGCGCTGGGCTGGAGCCCGCACGCCGAGGCCGGCACGGTGCACGACCTGATCTCGCTACCGGCCGCCCAACTCCGCCCGGGCGACCGAGTCCTCGGCATCTCCACCGAGGACGGCCCCGAGCCCGTCCTCACCGTCCGCAGACCCCTCACGCCACCGCAGCCCCCAGCACGGACCTCCGCTGCGGCGCCACATCCTCCCGGCGGCCACCCCGTCGCCCGCCGTGGCCGCCATTAGCACGGTCGCCGTGACCGCCGCGACCACCACCGCCCGGTCCCTGCTGGAGCAGCACGGCTTCGCCCCCACGCCAGACAGTGTGCTCTACCACCCGCGGAACGGGCTGGACAAGCGCGGACTGCTCGGCGGCGTCGCCGCTGCCGAGGCGCACTCCTATGCCAACGGCCTGAGCGCCCACGTCAGCCTGGGCATCCCCACGCCGGCGGACATCCCCGCCCATGCACGCCGCCGCTCAGCTGCCGCCGTGCCACCGAGCAAGCCCCCGGCCCAGCGCCGCCTCCTGTGACCACGCCCCCAGCACGCAGCACCGCCACCCAAGGAGCTCCCACGTCCTCCGACATCCCCACCGTGCACGATCTCGCCCGCGCTCTCGCCGACCAGCTCCACCCCGGCGCCGCTCCCCGGGACGTGACCGTCCAGTTCGGCGCCCGTCGGCAAGCCCCCGTGGAGTACCGAAGCCGCGGCCGGGGCGGACCCGTGACGACCTACGCCCAGGCATTGCACGCCACGCTCTACGGCCTTCCCGCGCATGACGAGTCGCTCCCCGCCGCGCTGGACGCGCTTCTGCAGGCCACGCACACGGCCACCGCCCCGGACCAGCAGACCGCGATCCTGCGGCAGGTCGCCGAACAGCTCCGCAACGCTGCCGAGATCGTCCAGCGCTACCAGTACCGAGCCCAGTGGGACCGGCTCCCCACCGATGTCGCCGAGCAGCTCGCCGATGCTCACGCCCAGGCCCTGCAGATCGCCGAAGGGCTCGACCGCGTGGCCCCCGCCTTCAGCCACCAGGCCACCACGGACGCACCCCGCAACCTGCCCCGCCCGGCCGCGCCTGCCGTGTCCCGCCCCGGCGCCGCGGCCTCTGCGCCCGCCGTCAGCCGAACTCGCTGACATCCCCCGCCGTCAAGGATCTTCTTGCACCCCTTCCACCTCTTCACCCTCCAGCTCGCCCACCATCTGCCCGGCACCCGGAAGGCCGTCCGCCACTGGTACCCGCGCCCGCCGACCAGTCCCTCGACCTCTGCCGCGTCTGGACTCCCTTCGACGCCCGTCCTGTGCTCGCCGGCCGTCTTCATGCCGCGACGCTGCTGGGCCCTGACGACCTGGAGCTCTACCTCATCGAGCAACGCCGGGACCGAGTCCTGACCTGCCCCGTGATCCCGTACGGACTCCACTCGGACGTCACCGAGCTCATCCCCGCGCCACCGGCCGTCGCCGCTCCTCGCGATCCGGTCCGAGCCGCCTGGCGGATCACCGACCGCGTCCTGCCGCGCCTCCGCTCCCATGCCCCTGACCGCCCCGGCGGCCGGCCCCTTCCGAGCACCCGCTCGCTGACCTCACCCTCCCCGCACCGTCAAAGGATTCCCCCATTTCCACCTCTCCCCAGTTCCGCGCCCTTTCCCTTGGTGCCGGAATTCAATCCTCAGCTCTGCTCTGCCTTTCCGCCGAGGGCATACTCCCGAGGGTCAACCATGCGATCTTCGCGGACACCGGATGGGAACCTAAAGCCGTTTACGATCACCTCAACCGCCTGGAGGAGGAGATCGCCCGCCCGGCCGGAATTCCCGTCCTCCGAGTTTCGGCCGGGAACATCAGAAGAGACGCATTGGACCCGGATCACAGATTCGCGTCCATGCCCCTCTACATTCTCAACCAGGACGGCCGTCCTGGAATGACCCGGCGTCAGTGCACCGGGGAATATAAAATCAAGCCGATTAAACGACAAATCCGCGAACTCCTTGGCCACCCGTACCCACAACGCGTTCCGAAGGGCATGTTCGTGGAGCAGTGGGTCGGTATCTCCACCGACGAGTTCCACCGGGCGAAGGACTCGGACGTCAAATACATGCGCAACCGCCATCCGCTTATCGAGATGGGCTGGTCGCGCGCCGACTGCGTCCACTACCTCACCAGTCTGGGACTGGCCGATACTCCGAAATCGAGCTGCCTCGGCTGCCCGTACCACGGCAACGCGCAGTGGCGGAGTATCCGCGACAATTCCCCGGAGGAGTGGGCGGATGTGGTGGAGTTCGACGCGGCGATCCGGGCCGGAAATGCGCGCGCCAACGCTACCGGAAACCGGCTTCTGGGGCAGGCATTCCTGCACCGTTCCCGCGTGCCGCTCGGTGAGGCACCGATCGACCACGTGACCGCGGCGGAATGGGCCGCCCTGCAGGCCCAGACCGCCGAAGCGGACCTGGAGGAGCTGGAGCAGGGCGTCGAGAACGGCTGCTCGCCCTGGGCCTGCCGCGGCTCCGAAGAAGAGCCGGTGCAGGACGACTTCGGGCTCGCCTCGTGACCGCCTCCCCGCCGTTGGCCCTGGATCTGTTTGCGGGGAGCGGGGGCTGGAGCCTGCCTCTGAAGGTGTTCGGCATACGCGAGGTCGGACTCGAGTGGGATGAGTGGGCGTGCCGGACGCGGGCCGCTGCCGGGCAGTTGACGGTCCGAACCGACGTGGCTCTGTATCCGACCTGGCCGTTGGTGGGCCGGACCTGGGGGTTTCTGGCGTCGCCACCTTGTCAGGCATGGAGCATGGCAGGGAAGCGGCTCGGTCTGGTGGACCAGCCGCTGGTGCACCAGGCCGTCGCCGACCTCGCGGCCGGGCGCGATACCCGCGCCGGCCTGCTGACCGCCTGCCGGGACGACCGCAGCCTGCTGGCCGCCGAGCCGATGCGCTACCTCCATGCATTGAACGCGGTGGGGCAGCCGGAGTGGATCGCGATGGAGGAAGTCCCCGACGTCCTGCCCCTGTGGCGCCAGTACGCCGCCATCCTCAGGAGCTGGGGGTTCTCGGTGTGGACGGGCATCCTCAACGCCGCCGACTACGGCGTGCCCCAGACCAGGCGCCGGGCGATCCTGCTCGCCTCCCGCGTCCGTACCGCCGAGCCGCCGACGCCCACCCACGCGCAGGCCGCTGAGCCGGAGTCGCTGTTCGGGCCGGGCCGCGAGCGGTGGGTGTCGATGGCCGAGGCGCTCGGCTGGGGCGCCACCGACCGGCCCACCCCGACCGTGTGCGCCGGCGGCGGCCCGGGCGGCGGCCCGGGCGGCGGCCCCGAGCCCTGGCCCACTGGCGCCCGGAAGACGCTCGCCGATGCCCGCGACCGCGGCCGGTGGAGACACCGAGCCCCCGGCCACATCGACGGGCGCACCCGGCCCGGCGGCCCGGCCAGAAAGACCACGGGTGGATCGGGCTGGTCCTGGTCGCTGCGGAGCAACAACCAGGCCAACGCCACCGTACGCACCGTCGACGAGCCGGCCGGAACGCTGTTCTTCGGGCACCGCGCCAACGAGTGCGTGTGGGTGGCCGAACCCACCGCCGCGGAACCGGGCGCAGACCGCCCCCCGAGTCCGGCGCCGGAAGCGATCCGGATCACCGCCGCCGAGGCCGGTGCTCTGCAGTCCTTCCCCGCCGACTACCCCTGGCAGGGCAACAAGGGCCAGCAGTTCGCCCAGATCGGCAACGCCGTCCCGCCCCGCCTGGCCGCCCACCTCCTCGCCCCGCACGTGGGCGTCACCCTCACCCGCGACGACTTCACCCTGGCCGCCTAAATTGCCCCAACCCAACATCCCCGACGCCGACTTCGACCTGCTCGACGTACCGCCCGCCCCCGCCGGCCACTACGCCGAGCAGGCCCTCCTCGGCGCGCTCCTCCTCGAACCCGACCGCCTCAAGACCCTCGGCATCCTGCACCCGGCCGACTTCGCCAACGCCGCGCACCTGGCGGTGTTCCACGCCATGACCGCCCTCACCCCGCCACCGCCCAACGTCCATACCAGAAAGCCGGTTTGGCTCACAGCCGTTCTGGAGCACGCCCGGCCCGCCGCCCGCGGCCTGACCGCCTCCTACCTCCACCAGCTCGCAAGCACCTGCCCCGAGCCCGCCCACGCACCGGCGTACGCGGCGATCGTCCGTGCCGGCCACGCCCGCCGGACCCTAACCGCTCACGCCGAACACCTCGTCCACACCGCCGGCGACCCCATGCTGGAAGACCAGCCCACCGCTGCGCTCACCGCCGCCGACACACTCGCAGGCGTACTGGACCACCTCGCCGACCGGTTCCCCGCCCACACCAGCCCCCTGCCCCGAACCCCCGCCCCGGCTCACCCCGTCCGCGACCCCGACCACGAGGACGTCCAGGACGAGCGTCTCCTCCTCGCGGCGCTCTGCGCCCACCCCCGCCCCACCGAGGCCGCACGCTGGCTCCAGCCCGGCGACTTCCTCGACCCCCTGCACGGCCGCCTCTTCGGCTGCCTGCTCAACGTCGCCCGGCGCGGCGACCCCATCGACCCGGTCACCGTGCTCTGGGAAGCCCAGCACCAAGGGCTGATCACCCCCGCCCTGCCCCCGGCCGAACTCCTCGGCATGCTCACCGACGGCCACGGCGTGGCCACGGAGCACTGGGCGGAGGTCGTCCTGCGGCGCGCCATGCTCGCCCGCGCCCACACCACCGGCCTCACCGTCCTCGCCTACACCCAGGACGACACCAACACCTTCCACCAGCTCCTCGCCGGCACCCGCCGCGCCCTCGCCGACCTCGCCGCCGTTCGCGCCCGCTGGCACCGCGCCACCGGCCCCACCCTGCCCAGGACCACCCAGTCCGCAG
Organism: Streptomyces sp. NPDC093801; assembly: GCF_040701585.1. Lineage (NCBI taxonomy): Bacteria > Bacillati > Actinomycetota > Actinomycetes > Kitasatosporales > Streptomycetaceae > Streptomyces > Streptomyces sp. NPDC093801. The sequence goes on from NZ_JBFBDP010000001.1 coordinate 322,431, forward strand.
GCCCGGCCCCACCCCGGGCCGGACCCGTCCCACCGCGTCCTACAGCCACCACGCGGGCCCCCCGCTGACCCATCCGCCCCAGGCTCCGGCCGGCACCCCGCCAGCCGGAGCCGCAAGCTTCAAGGCACTCCCATGCCCCAGCCGACACCTGACACCCGCATCCACTTCGCGCTTCACCCCGACCATCCGCCCGCCGTCACCGCCACCGTGACCGGCCCCAACAGCACCGAGGCCCGCATCGCGCTCGCCGCCCGCGGCTTCCGCGACACCGGCGCAGGCTCCATGGTGCTCGCCCGCATCGACCGCGAAGAGCCCTACTACACCCAGCAGACCGCCCACGACCTCCAGCACGACTACGACGTCGGCATCGAGCCCGCCCTCCAGGAAGAGATCGACACGGAGTGGACCTGGGGCAACTACCCCATGACCCACCTCACCCGCGAGGAGATCCGGCAGGTCAGCGCAACCGCCCAGCAGATTTACGACGACATCTCCGACGGCCGCCTGAAAGTCCACCTGCATGCCCACGACGGATGGACCGCCGTCGCGGTCGGCACCTACACCGACGGCCACAGCGTCCACCTCCACGGCGAGAACCACCTACGGCAGATTGCCCTCGTGTACGACGACGAAGCCGAAGCCGTCGCCGAGTTCCACCGCCTCCACTCCGTCGCCGTACGCCCAGGACCCGCACCCGCCACCGACACCGAACTCGCCGCAGCAGCAGCCCACACCCCACCCACCCCGCACCGCGCTCCCGTCGACCACGACAGCCCGGCCACGGTGCGGGAGGCCCCTCCTGCTGCCGGCGCTCAGACAGCCGACCCGCGCGTCGGCGAGGCTCTGCTGGAGTCCTTCTTCGAGAACAACCCCGACTGGTGGAAGGTGAGGACCTGGTCGGACGAGACCACCGTCGCCTGCCACGAATCCCTGGCTATGCGCATCGAGTTCGACCACGAGGCACGGCACCGAAGGGACGTCGCCTGGACGGTCGCCGTCTACGACTCCCCGGTCGGCGAACGCCTCTGGCACGCAACCGCCAGCGCCACCACACCCACCGACCTCGTCCAGACCCTGCTGGACAGCCTCACCTCAAACGAGCCGGGGTGGGGCCGGCCGCCCACCGGCGGTGCCCTGCGGCCGGTCGATGCCACCCGCACCCTGCTGGAAGCCCGCTGGACGCAGACCAGCAGTGCCCGGTACGTAGCCTGGCAGGCCCCCGATGGCAGCTCCAGCCTGCACCTCAACACCTACGCCGCCGAAAACCCGGCAAGCCGGCTGACCGCCTGGAGCATCATCGGCGGCACCGACCCCAACCGCCCCGACTGGGCCATCGACCTCTCCGCTGCGGTGACCCCCGACATACTCGCCCACCTCACCGACCACCTCGCCGCTTGTGCACCCCCAGCACCGCGCCGAACGGGCACACCTTCGCTGCCCGCCACCCCCACGTCCGCGACGACGACCACCCCAGCGCGCCCCCGGCGTCACTGACAGGTCATCCGCGCCCCCGACATCGGCACGGAGACGTCAGGCCGGCCCGCCCAACGGCAGCTCGGCCACAGGCGCCCAGCTCATGCGCCACCCTCCGGTGTCCGGTGCGATGTCGTATCGGACGGACAGCAGGTGGATGGCGTCCACCCGCATGGGTGCGCGTCGTGGGGTGATGCGGTTGCGGAGGATGCCGTTCAGGGAGTCGGAGTCCGCAGTGTCGTAGGCGTAGCCCAGTGACATGTGGAGCCGTCCGGTGTCGTGTTGGAGGGCCGCGTCACCTCGGGCGGTGCGGATCGCCGTGCGGACTCTGTCCTGGAGGGCAGAGGCTTTGTCGTCGGGCCACACGTCGAAGACGGCCCCGGCGACGTTGGCGATCGGGGGGCCGATCTCAGTGGTGAACGCCGGCACGTCGGCAACAGCACTACGGAGGGCACGGATCAAGTCCTGGCGCTCATCAACGCCGATGTCCGCGGCAGGGGCGTCGGCGACCATCTCCAAGGTGACGTGCAGGGTGCCCGGGTCGCCGGCACGCGCCGGGCATGCGGGATCGATGGGATAGTCCAGGAGCGCAGGTCTACAGGCATGGGCAAGGTCCAAAAGGGCCACATCCGTGCCCGGGCGAGGCGTGAGGTAGACGTGCAGGACGTCCATTCCCTCGGTCCATGGCCTGCCCTGGAACCGTGGCGTGAAGCGCTGCACGAAGACCTCCTGCTCGGTCCTGTACCCCTGCCGGAGAACCTAGCGGCCGGATCAGGCGTGAACCGTGGCTTCGGGGCAGACTGGCTGAAACTCCACCAGGCGCCCGCTGCGGGCTGGAGCTCCTCGAAGGGGCCGCGCCTCACGCCGTCGCATCGATCGTCGGTCAGCTCCGTTCGTCGATCAGACGGTTGATTCGCGCGAAGATGTCGTCGCGCCCGACGATCGGGTGCTCCGGTTCCCTCAGGAACCAGTTGGCCTGCCTTGGGTCGCTGTGCCGGGGCAGCTCCGTCGAGCCGACCAGCAGTTCCGGGAGCTGGTGCTTCCCCTGTACGGAAGGATGGGCCCCCGTCGCCCGGGCGGCAGACATCCTCACCCGCGCAGCCTCAAGCTCCCAGTGCCCTGAGGTATGCCCTTGCTCGCACTCGAGGGTCGCCTCGGGGCCGTCGACGCGCACCATGCGCACCGGGTCGCCCTGCGAGCAGCGGAGGGGCCTGAGGCTCTTGGCGGTCACGATCTTGATCCGGTCGGACTCAATGACGAGGGGGCCGGGCGCGACCGCCGGTGCCGTGGCCTGCTCGCGGGCCTGCTGCGGGTACGCGGTGAGGAACTGGCCGAGGCGTGCGGCTGAGGCCCGCATCGGGGAGGGGCCGGGGGCGGGAGGCTCGATATCGTCGGCGAGGAGGCTGGCGCCGATACGGCCGCCGTACTGATCGCGCACCGCGTTGAAGATGCTCCACAGGGGTGCGCTCTGCCGGGCAGCGGGATCGTAGCCTTGCCCGGTCTCGGTCAACGCTCGGCCGATCTCGTCGACAATCCGCGGCTCCCGATCCGCCGGCCCGGCGAGGGCCTCACGCAGCTCGGTGACCGGCACGTCCCGGGCTACGCGGTCGCCGCCATATGTCCGGGCGAACAGGAGCAGGGACAGCGTGCACAGGTCTACGGATGCCCGGCTGTCCTGTTCCCATGACTGGTCGACAAGAATGCGGGCCGCCTCGTGGACCGCGGGCCCCCAGCGGGCCGGCGCGGAGGAGGGGAGCAGCAGGCACATCTCCAGTTCGAGGCCGTACGCGCTGTCGTCAGCGAGATTCACCATCGGGGTATCAGGCATGAGAACCATCCTGTCGGGTATCCGTCGGCCGCGGAGCCGGGTCCGAAGAACACGTCCGCTGTTGGCCGCCTTCCTGACACCGCCCTCGCTCCCCGCGACCCGGCTGACGTACGCCCAGTTCCGGACGGTGCACGGGCGGGCGCTCGGACTTCGCAAAAAGCGGGCCGCGCCGGCCGCCTCGACCCCAGTACGCTCCGTCGCCTGTCCGCTGCAGAACGGAGCCGCGCCTGTGATCCTCACCAGCGCCCGCCTGACCCTCCGCGCCCCAGAAGAACACGACGTCAACTGGATCACGGCCGAACTCCAGGACCCCGAGATCCAGCGCAACACCACCGTCCCTAGCCCCTACAGCAGACCTGACGCCGAGCAGTTCGTGGCCAACGCACGCAACCACGACAGCCACAGCACCTTCGTCATCACCACCACCGCCACCGGCCAGCCGGCCGGAGTGGTCAGCCTCCACCAGCACCCCAAGCACGCTCCCTCGATCGGCTACTGGATCGGCAAGTCCGCCCGCGGCCAAGGCATCGCGACCGAGGCCGTCATCCGGATCTGCCGCTGGAGCTTCGAAGACCTCGACCTGCCGATCATCACGTGGATGGCCCGCGTCGGAAACAACGCCTCCCGCGCCGTCGCCCTCAAGGCCGGATTCCAGATGGAGGGCACCCTCCGCCTGCGTATCACCTCACAGGGCTGCCTGCGCGACTGCTGGGCCGGATCCCTCCTCCCCGAAGAGCTCAACCCGAACGCCAGGTAGCGGACAGCTTCACACCCAGGGGAGGGCGGAGATGCCGCCGCGCCACCCAAAGGCCACCCACCGGACCGACGAGGAGCACGATGCCCGAGAACACCGCCGCCTCGACGCGCAGCTACGCGTCCCACTACGCCGACGTCCACCTCCTGCTCCGCCAGGGCGACGAAATCCTCATGAGCCGGCGCCGACAGCAACAGGTCTTCCCCGGCATGTGGCAGATCCCGGCCGGGCTCATGGAAGAACACGAACCCGCCCGCGCAGCTGCCGCCCGAGAGTTCACCGAGGAGACCGGCGCCTCCGTCGACCCCGGCCACCTACGCTTCGTGCACCTCATGCACCACGTCTCCACCGGCTCCGGCTCGCGAAGGATCGCGTTCTTCTTCGAAAGCGACCGCTGGCACGGCAGCATCGGCAACCCCGAGCCGGACAAATGCGAAGGCTGGCAGTGGCACAAAGCCACCAGCCTGCCCCGGCCGCATCCGCCCTACCTCGCTGTAGCGCTCCAGCACATCGCCGACGGCACCCGGTACAGCGAGTACGCCTGGCCCGATACCGCGACCCCGGGGCCAGCCGTTCATCCGGCGGGCCGAGCCCAGGCGGCACGCGGCCTTTCCCCACTCGAGTAGGCCAGGCCCAGCCGTTCGCCACGACCCAGCGATGCCGCCAAACAGCCGTACATATAGCAGGCGATCCCCGGTTAGCAAAACGGGGGAATCGCCGCGACAGTGAATACCCACCGCCACTCGACTACCACCGAAAGGCCAGCACCACGCCCCCCAAAACCACAACGACAAAGTGCGCACCGACCGTTCGCGTTCACGCCGCGGCGTAGCTCATCCGGAACAGCTCCTGGGCACGCTCCAGTTCGCGCTCGGAGTGCAGCCGCACCTCCAGGTTGCCCGTGCCGTGGTGGCCGAGCCCCGTCACATCCCGGCTGAACCCCGGGACGAGCTCGACCTCGGCGGGGCTGGCCTTGAGGTAGACCAGCAGCCTGCTCTTCCGCGGGCAAACACAGGCGAAGTTCTGCAGCCGCTGGTAGGCGGTGTAGGTCTGGTTCTCGACCTTGGTGACGCCCTCGCCGAGCCCGAGCAGCACCTCGTCGACCGCCGCGGCCAGCTCACCCATCGCCCCGTCCGGCCGCCCGGCACGCTTCTCCCGAGCCATGCCCCGTCGGCGCCCCGCCCGCGCCGACGCACGGGTCCCGCCTGCCGAGGCCACAGTCTCCAGGCCGAAGTGCTCGTCGCCGAACATGCGGTAGCGCACCAAGTCGATGGCGTGCCGGTGCTCGCGGACCGCATGGAGGTCGTAGCGCGTGAAGTCGCCGGCCACGCAGATCAGCCTCGGCGCGCTCCACCGCACCCGAGCCGCGGCCTGCGTACCGAGCCGGTCGCGTACCAGGCGCCGGAAGGCGTCCCTGTGGTCCATCAGCCAGGCCAAGTAGAACAGGCCCTGGTTGATCACACCCGCGTCAGTCGAACGCTTGTACTCGACCACGACAGGTGAGCCGTTCTCGTCGATGCCCAGCGAATCGACGCGGCCACCATGCACCGGTCCGGTGCCGTACTCGCTCGCCAGGAACGTCACCCCGAGCATGGCCTGCATGTGCGCCTCGACGAGATCCTGCACGTCAGCCTCGACCTCGGCGAGGCGCGGCACGACCTCCGTCACGTCACCCTTGAGGTTGAACAGTCTCAGCCCCGACACCTTCCCTTCCTCGGCTACGGGGCTGCAACGACAGACGGTGATCGGATTATTTCCATCAGCGTCTTCGGACTTGTGGAGATGGCGCACGTCGGCGTCTAGGACGTGCTCGAGCCGGAGGCCGGCGAGGAGCCCTTGGGCCGGGTTCGGCGTCCGGGGGGAGGTCGCAAGCGGGTCGCGGAACTGAATCCGGGACTGCGGTCGGCTCTGTCGGCGCTGGTCGGGCCGGAGGTCTGGGGTGATCCGATGTCGCCGCTGCGACGGACGGGGAAGTCGACCTGCGCCCTCGCGAAGAAGCTGACCCGGGCCGGGCACCGAGTCAGTGCCGACACCGTTGCCAATCTGCTGCGGGAGGAAGGCTTCAGCCTGCAGGCCAACGCCAAGATGCTCGAGGACTTGCACATGCAGGACGGCGACCAGGAGCGTGGTCGGGACAGACCACGGCATGCCCGGCACCCGGCCGCCCACCGCAGCTCCACCCTCAGGCGGCCTCCCAGAGGCCGGCGTCAAGCACACGGGCCGCCTTCGTGATGCTGCCCGGCATAAGATGCCGATAGGTGCGATAGGTTTCCTCGATGGACTTGTGCCCCATCCATTCGGCTACATCGGTGATCGGTATGCCTTTACCCAGGGCATTTGACGCGAAGTAGTGGCGGAACCCATACATGCCCATGCCGCTCACCGGGGGAAGGTCTTTGAAGAGCTTCTGCACACGACGGCGCTCCATACCTTCGGTGTAATAGCCGCCCGGACCCCTGAGGAGATAACCTTCCTCAGTCGTACCATACTTCTCTTCGAAACGCTCCATCGCCTCTCGAACGGTACGCGGCAGCGGCACCTCTCTGAATTCACCGACCTTTCGGTGCTTGAGCTTCGCCGGCTTCAGCAGGTTCGAATGGATCTGCTCGTGGACTCGGTAGACATCGTCTGCAACCACGTTGTTGATGTTCACCGCCCGCGCTTCACCATTGCGGAGACCACACCCGACCATCATTGTGATCTCCAGCGCGAGGTCTTTGTCTGCCACCGCAAGCGCCTTGGTTATGTAGTCCAGCTTGGGAATAACCACCTTGCTGCGCACATATTCGGGATCCTGCACGCCCTTCACCGGATCCTCAGCCATCGCGCCCTTGCCATAGGCATCTCTCAGGATCGACTTCAGGGTGCGGTATATATTCATCTGATTGCCGCGCCCGACACCATTGGCCTCAAGGTCATCAAGGAACTGCTCAACGACACTCGGGGTGACCGAGTTCAGCTTTCGGGAGCCGATGGCGGGATTGATGTGGACCTTGATATAGCTGCCGACATGCTGCGTGGTTGAGTAATCGGTCATCTTCCGCTGCCGAGGCAACCACGTCTCCGCGTACTCCTTGACCGTTTTCTGCCCCAGCTCACGACGCGCTTCGGCCACGGTCGCGGCCGTCTGCTTCTTGGTCTTATAGAGCGCCGTAAGGCGGTCTATCGCGTCATCCTGAGTACTGAAACCAGTCTCCTCGCGCTGCTTCCCCAGCGCGTCCCGGAAGCGAATCGTGTATGTGTGAGAGCAGCGCGTTTGCCTGGCGCAGTCACAGGGCTTGAAGAACGTGCCCATGCCGCGGGCGAGCTGTCGAGCCATGAGTGGGAGCCTTCCGGAGCCGTGCGGGCGACCGCCGGCCCGGCCCCCCGCTGTCTCGCCCGGAGGTCAGCATCGCCGGAACGGGGTCCGGTCTCATGCTGAGTGTTTGCTGACCTGGGCCCGGTCATCATGGCCCTGACCTGCACAGATGACCAAATGTCAGATGTTGGACTTGATCATGGTGCGCAGCATTTTGGACTCCTAGAAGACGGCTCCCTGCCAGCTTTCTGCAGGTCAAGGGCACTACGCACTCTACACGGAGGCATGTTGAGACGAAGATAAAAAGGAACATCGTCCTCGCTGTCGAGAAGCCTCGCAGCCTGCGCTTCTGCGTTAACAGGGCTGTTCTGACGCCGCCGACCAGGCGTCACGTCAGACAGCTCCTCAGGAATACTCAGGGACTGATGCTGACCAGATGCTGACTTTCCTGACGCCACATCAGGTGTGCTCCCGGACCAGTCTGGGACCAAATTCCGGCCAGCACCCACCCTGACTCACGCTCGATCATGGACGAGGGCTTCGCGGTCTTTGTGCGCAGACTCCGAGGGCTGTCACTGCGGCAGTGATCGACAGCGCTGCAAGTAAAGAGAACAGCGCAGGGTAGCCGCCGAGTGGTCTGGCCAGGACGGCACCGGCGAAGGGGACGAAGGCGGCTGCGGCGTGGGCTGGGGCTCCGAGGAGTCCGGAGAGCCGGCCGTAATGGGTGGTGCCCCACCGGTCGGTGACGGCAGTGGCCTGGAGGAGGGTGAGGTTGCCGCGGATCACTCCCGCGAGGACCGACACGGCAACGAGTAGGGCGTACGGGCTGGCGACGGTGGCGAGGCTGCGGTGGAAAGGGTGCCGAGGGCGATCAGGGTGACGGTGCGGGCGGTGACGCCCAAGTGGCGGGCAAGGGTGGCGTAGAGAACGCCGGCCACGCCCCCAGAGGGCCGCCGGCTTCCTGTGCCACCTCGCCGGGGATCGCGTCGAGGTCCGGTCCGCAGATTCCGTGCCCGGCGACGCGATCAACCCGTCCGCCGTGGCCGCCATGGCCGAGCTCGGCATCGACATCTCCGCCCAGAGACCGAAGGTACTGACCACCGAGGCCGTCCAGGCATCCGACTACGTGAGCGCCATGGGCTGAGGCGACGCCTGCCCGTACTTCCCCGGCAAGAAGTACCTCGACTGAACTGATCGGCTGACGGACACCTCACTGGGGGCGGCGTGCCATAGGCCAGGCGCACGAACTTCCCACTTCGCCGAGTACCGCGCCGGGCTGGAGGCCGCCGGGTTCACGAACGTCCAGATCACCACGACCCACCCGGTGGCCGACGGCATCCGGGCATGGGCTCCGACCAGGCGAAAGCTGTCGGGTGAGTCTTCTGGCCAGGACATGAGACATACGCCATCCGGTTCAGCCGCCGAAATGCTCGGAGCTGTGACCTAGGGTGAGGGCGCAGCTGGTTCGCCCCGTCCGCCAGGCGGGATGCGTCGTAAGAGGGAACCCGGTGGGAATCCGGGACTGCCCCGCAGCGGTGAGCGGGAACGACCGCCGTCATACGCACTGGGACCGGAGAACAGAACGGTCCCGGGAAGCGACGGTCAGTAGGTGCCCGCCGGGAGACCGGCAGGCGTGTCCGTGAGTCCGAAGACCTGCCCGCTGCCCGTGCGCGACGAGCGCGTACGGAGACCCGAGGGCCTCGTGGGCGGGCCGGCGGCAGCGGGCACCACCAGTCCCGTCGCTCCTTCGCGCCCGCGGCACGCCGTCGGGTCGAGCCACGACTCGCGAAGGAGAGTTCCGTGACCACGGACACCACCGCAGGCTCCCGCGCCCACAAGGCGCCGGCCGACTCCCGTGTGACCCTCGCCCACATCATGAGCGAGCACGACACGAACCTCTACGGCACCATCCACGGCGGCGTCGTCATGAAGCTCATCGACGACGCGGCCGCAGCGTCGGCGGGCCGCCATGCCGACGGGCCAGCCGTGACGGTCTCCGTGGACCGCATGACGTTCCTCGCCCCCGCCCGCGCCGGGGACCTCCTCACCGTCCACGCCCTCCTCGAACGCGCCGGCCGGACCTCCATGACGGTGGCCGTACGCGTCACCGCCGAACGCTGGAACGCCACCACCACCCCCGCCACCGACGTGGCCACCGCCCTGCTGACCTTCGTCGCCATCGATGCCGAGGGCCGTCCCCGCCCGGTCCCCGGCCTGTTGGAGGTGTAGGCAGGTCCGTTGTCAGGCCCCGGCCGCGTCCGTGCGCTCGGGCGAGCGGCTGAAGCGGACCGGGGCCTGGAAGCGGGCCTTGCGGGCGGCTCGGCGGAAGACGGTCAGGACGGCCGGGCCGGCCAGGCAGATGCAGATGAGGTTGGTGACGGCCCGGCCGGTGTCCCAGCCGAGGGAGGTCGCGAGGTCGAAGGCGAGGTAGCGCTGGAACTGCTCGGTGAAGGGCAGACCGGGCAGGTACGCGATGGAGCTGTTGGGGTCGAGGGAGAAGGGCCAGAAGGAGAGGTTGAGGAGGAACCCGAAGAGGTACCCGGAGACCGAGCCGTAGGCGGCGAGCATGAGCACCTCGCGGCGGCCGGTGGCCCTGGGCAGGAGGCCCGCGAGCATGCTGACGAAGGCGCAGCCGAACATCTGGTACGGCATCCAGGGCCCGACCCCGCCGGTGATCAGCGCGGAGGCGAAGAGCGAGGTGCAGCCCAGCGTGAAGCCGAAGCCGGGCCCGAAGACGCGGCCGGCGAGGACGAGGATGAAGAAGACAGTCTCGATGCCCGCGGTGCCCGCGCCCAGGGGGCGGATGGCCGCATTGACGGCGGACAGCACGCCGAGCATGGCGAGGGCCTTGGAGTTGATGCCGCCCTCGGCGATCTCCGAGATGACGACGGAGAGGACGATCACCAGCAGCACGCCGAAGATCAGCGGCGGGGCGTAGTTCGAGCCGAACTTTCCGGGGGCGACGAGGAACGGCCAGAAGAAGGCCACGATGCCGAGGAAGGCGGCCAGGGCGATGACCAGGGCGGCACGCGGGCCGATGCGGATGGCGGGGCTGAGCGCGGTCATGGGGCCGTGTCCGTTCCGTCGTCGTCACTGAGGGCGTCGACCGCCTGGGCGACGGTGAGGTACGGGTGCGGTGCGAGGATCTTCGCGGTCTGCGGGGCGAAGACCGGTGAGGCGACGATAACTTCGGTGGTCGGACCGTCGGCCACGATGTCCCCGTCGGCCATGACCACGACGCGGTCGGCGGCTCGGGCGACGAATTCGACGTCGTGGGTGGAGATGACGACGGCCCGGCCTTCGGCGGCCAGGTCATCGACGATCCGGATCAACTGCTCCTTGGCCCGGTAGTCCAGTCCGCGGGTCGGCTCGTCGAGGAGCAGGACCTCCGGTGCCGCGGCCAGTTGGACGGCGAGGACCAGGGCGAGCTTTTGTCCCTCGGAGAGGTCGCGCGGATGGGTGGTGTCGGGTATGCCGGGCGCCAGGCGATCCAGGAACGCGCGGGCCGGGGTTCCGTTCGCAGTCACTCCCGACTCGGCGTCGGCCTGCTCGAGTTCCTGCTTCACCGTCTCCAGGTACAGCAGGTCCGTGGGGGTTTGCGGAACCAGACCCACGAGCTTGCGGGCCTCGGCAGCAGGAAGCTTGCGAGGATCGGCCGGCTTCCCCGGGCCGGATGGTATGCCCACCGAGCCCGCGGTGCGGGGGCCCGACCCCTGGAGGGCCCACAGAAGGGAGGACTTGCCGGAGCCGTTGCGGCCCATGAGCGCGGTCACCTCACCGCCGTGCAGGGTCAGGTCCACCTCACGGACGGCCGGTACGCCGTGGTAGGTCACGGTCACGCGGCGGGCGGTCAGGAGAGTGCTCCGGTCCGACGCGGTCAGGGGGCGGGCCGGACCGGGGACCGTGCCGGCCAGCCGGGTACGTACGGGCGCGGCGGCGCGGCGGGCGTCGCGGATCGACAGGGGCAGCGGGTCCCAGCCCGCGGCACGGCCCAGTTCCACGATCGGCGGCGCGATGGACGTCGTACGGAAGACCTCCGCGGGCGGGCCCGAGACGACGCGGCCGTCGCCGGGCAGGTGGATGACGCGGTCGGCGTACTGGACGACGCGCTCCAGGCGGTGTTCGGCGAGGAGGACGGTGACGCCGAGGTCGTGGACGAGGCGGGTGACGGCGGCCAGGACCTCCTCGGCGGCGGTCGGGTCAAGGGCGGAGGTGGGTTCGTCCAGGACGAGGATCCGGGGATGCGCGGTGAGGACGGAGCCGATGGCGACTCGCTGCTGCTGTCCGCCGGAGAGTTCGTGGAGGGCGCGGTGGCGCAGGTCGGCCAGGCCGAGGAGGTCGAGGGTCTCCTCGACGCGTTTGCGCATGGTGGCGGCTGGTACCGCCAGCTGCTCCATGGTGTAGGCGAGTTCCTCTTCGACGGTGTCGGTGACGAAGCCGTCGAGGGGGTCCTGGCCGACGACGCCCACGACGTCGGCGAGTTCGCGGGGCGGGTGGTCGGCGGTGTTGCGGCCGTCAACGAGGACGCGGCCGTACAGGGTGCCGCCGGTGAAGTGGGGGACGAGGCCGTTGACGGCGCCGAGGAGGGTGGACTTGCCGACGCCGGTGTGGCCGACGACGAGGCAGAGTTCGCCTTCCTCGACGGTCAGGTCCACGTCCCTGATCACGGGTTCTTCGGTGTCGTCGTACTGGACGGAGACCTGGTCGAAGGTGATCACGTGGCTGCCTCGGTGCGCGGTACGGGGACGGGGGCTGCGGGGCGGGGTGCCAGGAAGCTGGCGGCGCCCGCGAGGAGGATGGCGGCGGCGGGGACGAGCGGGAGCGTGGGCCAGCTGAGCGGGTAGATCGACGGGTTCAGTTCGGCCGCGTCAAACCCGGCGTGGCTGAAGAGCAGGACGGCGGAGAGGACGCCGCAGCCGGCGACCGCCCACTCGGAGAAGAGCCAGGGGTCGGGCCGGTAGGTGGTGCGCGTGATGCGCCGGCCGCCGAGGCGCAGTCCGGCCACGCAGAGCAGCGCCCCGACGGCCATGGCGGGCAGCCCCAGCAGTTTCGGGGCCGTGGCGTCCAGGAGGCCATACGCTCCGGCGCACATCCCGCACATGCCCAGCAGCATCAGCACGCCGGTGATCCGGCGGGAGCGGCGGGTGGCGGTGCCGGCCCGACCGTAGCCGCGCGAGTCCATGGCGGCGGCGAGCCGCAGGGATCGTTCGAGTGCGTCTTCCAGGACGGGGACGACGATCCCGCGCAGCGCCCGCAGGCCCTTGGTGCGGCCGGCCCGCAGCCGCCGGGCGCGGTGGATGCGCTGGACGCTCTGGACGAGCTGGGGGGCGACGCTGATCGACACGGTGACGGCGACGCCGAGTTCATACAGGGCCCCGGGCAGGACGCGCAGGGCCCGTTTGGGGTTGGCGAGGGTGTTGGCGGCGCCGATGCAGCAGAGCATGCAGGCCAGGCGCAGGCCGTCGGTCGCGGCGGAGAGCAGCGCCTCGAGCGACACCGGGCCGCCGAGCTGGATGCCTGCGTACCAGTCGGGGGTGGGGATGTGCGGGAGGGAGAAGAGGAAGTGGTCGTGCGGGGTGATGCCGGTGGCGAAGACGGCCCGGAAGGCGACGCGGATCGTGACGACGGTCAGCGCCAGGTAGAGGTAGTACTTGAAGCCTCTAGCCCAGGGGGCTTCGGTGCGGCGCATGGTGATGACGTAGCCGAGGACGGCCAGGACCAGGAACAGCAGGAGCGGGTTGTTGGTCCGGCTTACGGCGGTGGCCAGGGCGAGCGCCCAGATCCACCAGGCCACCGGGTGCAGGGTGCGGGGCAGGCGGCGGCCGCCCTTGTCCGGCGCGGGGCCGGGCTTGGGCGGCGAGGCCGCCGCCGACGGGATCGTGCGTGCCATGCGGGCTACTCGGTACGGCGGCGGCGCTTGGCCGCGTAGGCGGCGCCCCCGCCGATCAGCAGGACCAGGGCGCCGGTGGCGACGGCGGGCAGGTACGAGCCGGCGTCGTGTTCGGCGTCCGCGGCGGGGGCCGCGTCGACGACCTTGGGGCCCTCGCTCGGCGCTGCCGCAGCAGCGGCGCTGGGCGGAGGGGAGGACGCGGAGGTACTGGCTGACGGGGTGGCCGAAGCGGTGGGGCTGGAGCTGGGTGCGGGGATCGTCGGTGAAGGGGTCGTGGACTGCTGGGGCGGCGAAGCCGGCTGCTCAGGCTTCGGCCCGGTGTTCGTGCCGGGCGGGACCGGCGCGGCGGTCCGGGTGTCCTTGGGCTGGGGCTCGCTGCCGCCGGTGGGCTTGCTGTTGTGGGCACGCAGCTGGTCGGGGGTGACGGTGGGCTTGCCCTCCGTTCCCTCGATGTTGGTGCCGCCGAAGATCCACAGGTCCACGCTGCCCGGCTTGGGCCTGTAGAGCATGGCGCCGAGCTGGCTGTAGGTCCAGGTGTTCTGCCCGGGATCGGCATGCCAGTACGACCAGTACGCCGAGGCCGGCGGTGTGAGGACACAGTCGTCCTGCGCCGGTGTCGGGAACTGCTTGCCGCCCTGGTGGCCGCTGTAGCCGATGCGGCAGATGAAGGCGGGGCCGTCGTGGCCGGTGCCGGTGGTGGCCCAGCCGCCCTGGTTGAGAAGCTCGTAGCCGGTGGTGGGCGTCGTACCACAGGAGCGGTAGACGGGTCCGCCCCAGTGGCTGAAGTCGACCGCGAGGACGACGCCCGCCGAGGTGGTGCACTGGCCGATGGGCTGCGGGGCGGCTGCGGCCGGCGAAGTGGTGGCGGTCAGGGAGGCCAGGGTCAACCCGACTACCGCCGCGAGGTTGCCGACAGCGCGTACGAACCGGCTGGTCACTGGTGGGCCCCCTTCGCCGTGCGGCGGGTACGGGCAGCGCGTACGAAGCCGTAGCCGAGCAGCGTGAGGAGTGCGGCCGCGGCGCCGATGCCGATCACCTGTGTACCGGTGTGGGCGAGCCCGCCGCCCCCTCCTCCGCTGCCGCCGGATCCGCCGCCGTTCTCGCCGGGGGTGACGATCTTCGGGGTGGTGGGCGTGCCGGAGGGCTGGGCCGACCCGGTGGGGGTGGGCTGCGGGGTGGTGCCGGCGAGGCTGCGGGTGAGGGTGCCGAAGGAGATGCCGGTGGCGCCGCCGACGGCCTGGGTGGAGGCGCGCAGGTCGGAGCCGGGCTGGGCGTCCTTGGCGATGTTGAAGCCGCCGTCGCCGTTCTGCTGGGAGGTGAGGAAGGCCAGGGCCTTGGTGATCTGCGTCTTGTACGTGGTGCCGTCGAGGGAGAGGGCCTGGACGGCCAGTGCGGCGGAGTTGACCGAGTTGCCGGAGGCTCCGGGGAAGCCGCCGTCGGGCTTCTGCTGGGCTGCGAGCCAGGCGAGGGCCTTGTCGACGGCCGCCTGGGACTGCTGGTCGGGCAGGAGGTCGAGGGCCATCGCGGCGATGGCGGTGGAGTCCACCTCCTCCCCGCTCGGCTCGCCGATGAGGCTGACCCAGGCGCCCGACGGCTTCTGGAGGGTCTTCAGGTAGGCGATGGGCTCGGCCGCGGCGGTGCTCTCCCCCGCCCGGACCTGGGCGATGACGCCCAGGGACTGGGAGAAGACGGAGGTGGCGTTGGTGTAGGCACCCTTGTCGGCGCAGGAGCGGTCGGGCGCCGGGGTCTTGGCCGGGCAGACGGCCTTGGCGAGGGCGGTGATCAGGTCCTGGCCGCCGAAGTGGCGGGGGTCGCGGCCGACGGCCTCGGCGAGCAGGGCCGCCTTGCCGAGGGAGCCGCCGCCCGCGTACTTGGTGCCAATGTTCGTCCAGGAGGCGAGGGTGCGGCCGGTGCCGTCCTTGCCGCCGTGATCGAGGAAGTCGACGATGCCGCGCAGGGCCGCGTTGTCGGCGCCGGTGGCGGCCAGGGCGTACGCACCGTCGATGGTCAGGCCGTAGTCGGCGAAGCCGGTGCCGGCGGTGCTCTCGTAGTAGTGGCCCTGGATGAGCCGGGTGGGGTCGGTGAGGTAGGCCGAGCCCTTCTTGAGGTCCGGTCCGCCCTCGGGACGGGGCGTCGGCCCGGTGGTGGGACCGGTCGGGGAGGGCGAGGGCTCGGGCTTCTTGGTGGTCAGGGTGACCAGGTCGCTCTTGGCCCCGGCGATGACGGCGGGGACGGTGGCGAACAGCAGCGGGTCGGTGCCGCCGGCCTCGAAGGCGAAAGCGCCGCTGGGCAGTTGCTGCTTGGACAGCCAGGAGACGGCCGCGTCCGCCCGGTCTGTCTCGCCCAGGTGGCGCAGGGCCTGGGCTGCGAAGCCGGTGGCGTACGCGCTGCCCACCGTGCCGTACGCGGCGGCGGGCAGGCCACCGTCCGCGAGCTGGGCCTTCTTCAGGAAGTCGCGGGCCTTGGCCACCTCCGCCTCGTGGCCGCCGGCCCGTTGGAGGGCGAGGGCGGCGAGGCCGGTGGCTCCGGGCTCGCTGTCGCAGCCGTCGCCGCGGCGGATCAGCATGCTGGTGAAGCCACCGTCCTGGCACTGCATGTCGGTCAGGCGGGCCACTGCGTCGGCGGGCGGGCGGACGCCGCCCCCGAGCAGGGCGATCACGGCCAGGGCCTGCCCCTCGGCCTGGCCGGAGGTGGTGGGAAAGTCACCCCTGACGGTGCAGCCGGGTACGGGCGTGGGGGCGTCCGATCCGCTGGTGCATACGTCCTTCACGAGGTCGCCGAGCAGGTCGTGGCCGCCGACGGCGCGGGGGTTGCCGCCCGTCGCCTCGGCCACGAGGGCGAGCCGGGCCGCGGCCGCCGCTTCCGGCGCCCGGTCCTTGCCGGACGGGTAGGCGTACGCCTCGGTGTGCTCGGGCCGGGCCAGGAAGGCGGCTACCTTCGCGGCCGCCGGGCTCTTCGGGTCGGCGGCGGCCAGGGCGAGGGCGGTCTCGGCGGTCAGGGTGTAGTTGGGGGTTTCGGAGCCCTCGTCAACGACGCGTTCGCCGTCCTTGAGCTGTGCGGTGAGCCAGCGGGTGGCCGCGGGGAGGTCGACCGCGCCGGGCGGGACGACGGGCCCGCTCGTGTCGGTGGGCTTGGGCGAGGCCCCGCCGCCGGCGCGGACGTCGTCCGGGGAGAAGGTGGGCTTGCCGGTGCTGCCGCCGACGTCCGTGCCGCCGAAGACCCACGCGTCCACGTCACCCGGCTTGGGGGTACGGGCCATCGCGCCGAGCGGGCTGTACGTCCAGTTCGCCTGCCCGGGCGAGGCCGTCCAGTAGGACCAGTAGGCAGAGGCCTGCGGGGTGAGCTGGCAGGGCTCCTTGTCCGGCGTCGGGTACTGCGTACCGGAGTTGAAGGAGCCGTAGCCGATCCGGCAGATGAAGGCGGGGCCGTCGTGGACGGTGCCGGTGGTGGTGAATCCGGCTTCGTGGAGCAGGTCGTAGCCGGTGGTCGGGGTCGTGTCGCAGCCGCGTTCGACCTTGCCGCCGAACGGGCCGAAGTCGACGGCCACGACCGCGCCGACCGTGGCCGTGCAGTCCTTGACCGGGTCGGCCGTCGCCGTCGTGGACGGCGCGAGGAAGGCGACGGTCACACCGCAGACGAGCAGCATCGCCGCCGTGATGGACAGCAGCCGATGTCTGGCGCTCGTGTGCTGGCCTGCCCACTGTTCGGTGTCCACCCGCAGCCCCCTCGTCCAGGCCGGACGGACGGGGTACGTGGCGAGACGCCCCGTGCGCGATGTCCGCAGGGGCGTTGACGACCACGCCGTAGTCCGCGACGGCGCTCTTCGTTCATGACACGGCCACAGGCAATCCGGCTCGCCCGGGACGATCGCCGGGCCTACGGTTGCGGGTCAGCGCCGGAATTCGACCGGCTTCCCCTGGGGCTGAGTACTTGTCAGCCGCCATGGAACACGGCCCCGAGTGCACCGTCAAGGTGGGATGCGTCTCATCCGGCTGCCGGGGCAGGGCACTTGGCGCCATGCTGGCGGACCCTTGATCACTGGGGTAGCGTCCTGGGCGCCACATGGGGGAACTCGGTGAGAATCCGGGGCTGACGCGCAGCGGTGTGGCACGGCGGACGCCGTGCCGAGCCCGAATGCCCGTGCGGTGACGAAGCATCAGGAAGCCGTACCACGCGTCCCGGACGGCGGCCCCTTCCCCAGGTCGTGCCGCGGTCCGCGCACGGTCCCCGGGCGAGGTCGGCCGGCGTTCGCCGATCTCAGGAGCAGGTCATGAACCGTTCCCTCACCCCCCGCCGCCTCGCGATTGCGGTCCCTGCCGCAGTCGGCGCGTTCGCCCTCGCCGTGGTGCCCGCCGCGGCCACGTCGACGCCCGCCCAGATCGCCACGTCGAAGACGAACGGTGTGGCGTACCTCAAGTCCCTTCAGGCCGCCGATGGTTCCTACGCCGGCTTTGGATTGTCCAACGAGTGGGCCTTCAGCGCCTTCGCCGCCGCGGGTACCGCGGTCGTCGACGTCGCGCCGGGCGGGGACACCACGAAGAACGCCCGGACCGTCTACCGGAACCTGCTGTCCACGTCCGGCTGGCCCTCGGCCTCCCCGGTCGTCACCGACTATGAGCGCGGCACCCTGAACGCGTACGCGGCCGGTATCGACCCGGCCCGGGTCTCCGCCTCCCGCAACCTGATCGCGAACATCTACTCCTACTGGCAGACCCCCGAGCCCGGCTACTTCGGCCCCTCCGCCAACTTCAACGGCACCGTCTTCGCCGCCCTCGCCCTCGGCGGCGCCAAGACCCAGACGGGCAGCGCCCGCATACCGCAGGCCCTCACCAACTCCCTCGTCGCACGCATCCGCGCGAACCAGCACAACGACGGCGGCTGGCAGTACAGCAAGGCCGAGGGCAACCCGACCGCTCTGGCCACCGCCGGCGACATCGACATGACCGGCGCCGCCATGGCCGCCCTGTGCGCCTCGGGCGTCCCGGGCACCGACACCGACGTCGTCCAGGCGAAGAACTTCCTCAAGAGCAAGCTCGTCACCACCTCGGGCGCCTTCAACTCGATGTACGGCGTCAACACCAGCTCCAACGGCTGGGCCGTCGCCGGGCTCAACGCCTGCGGCATCAACCCCCAGACCGGGGATTTCCTCACCACCGCCGGCAAGACCCCGATCGACTTCCTCATCGCCAACCAGTACAACCCCGGCGGCGGCTTCAAGTACAAGCCGGCCGACACCAGCCCCACCGCCTACGCCTCGATCGACTCGTTGCGCGCGGTCGCCGGCGGCGGCTTCACCTCCACCCCGCCCGTCCCGGTCACCCCGGGCGCCCCACAGTGGGTGGCCCAGTCGACGTTCACCTCGGGGACCGCCACCAAGCTGGCGCTCACCGTGGACGACGGCGCCGGCGGCCTGAAGGTCTGCTCGGTCTCCTTCACCCCGACCGGCACGACCACCACCCTCGGCGACGTCCTGAACGCGGCGACCACGGCGGCCACCCCGGCCGGCTGTGTCACCAGCGTGACGCCGTCCTCCGGCACCGGCACCATCACTGCCGTCAACGGCAAGGCCAACAGCGGCTCCAACACCTGGAAGGTGAGCGTGGACGGCTCCGCCTTCGCCGGAGCCGCCCGCAACAAGGTGATCAACGTGGGCGACACCATCGCGCTGCGCTGGGGCGCCTGAGACGTGCGACGGGCGGGGGTACGCGTCCTGCTCCCCCGCCCGTGGTGCGGCACCTGCTCGGATCAGAAGGAGGTCCAGACGAACGACACCTGGTCGCCCGCGTTCAGCTTGAACTGGCAGCCGCCGACCGGGGTGGGCGTGCCGTTGACGGATATGTTCCAGTAGGCCGAGCCGCCCCCGCTGACACCCTTGATGGTGTCGACGGAGAAGTCGTCGAACGAGGCGTACCAGGTGCCGTCCCAGGCGAAGTAGTTAAGGCGGGCGGCGTCGTCCAGGGCGGCGGTCGGGGTGGGGACCTTGCTCGGGTTGGCGCCGCCGTTGGTGCCGTCGCACTTGTGGGTGCCGCCGGTGGCGGTGGTCACGTCGTGACCCTTGGTCGTGATCTTCCCCTTGAACAGCTGCCCGTCGGGGCCCTGCACGGTGAGGTTGACCTTGACCGGGGCGTTGGTGTTGACCGGCTTGGCGTGGGCGACGGCCGGGACGGCGGTGAGGCCGGTGAGGACGAGTCCCAGGGCGGCCGTGGTGACGACGGCGTGGCGGGCGGGGCTCAGGCGCATGGAGTGGCCTTTCTGACCGGTCCGGTCGGCCGATGCGGCTCCCGCGACCGGGACGTCCCACCCGCGGCAGGCGTACGAGCGCGCTGACGTGGTGTTCCGGCGGTACCGGGCTTCGCTCTGCAGACCGTGACAGTGGAAGCGGATGCTGCCGCGCGGCGGGCATCCCGACTCGCGGCGCAGGTCAGCGCGCCACACACGGTTGCAGGTCAGCGCCGGATTCCCACCGGCTTCCCCCGATCGCACAGCCATTCGGTTGTGGCCCGGCCGCAGCCGGGCAGTGGCATCGTACGGTGCGCGCCGTTCGCGGCCAAGTACCTTTTGCAGAAGGGGTACTGAACCGCTCACCGGGCCCAGGACGGTCCGGGCGGTCCGAGGTCCGGAGCTGTTTGGCTAGCCACGAGGGCCGATGACCGCGCGGGCGAAGGGGTGCGGCGGACACCACTCCGCCGCACCCCTTCCTCCACACGCTGCCGGGCCCCTCAGCCCGGCGGCAGCACCGGGTCCCTCAGCAGTCCCGGTCGTAGGTGTGGAACCCCCGGCCTGTCTTGCGGCCCAGCAGCCCTGCCTGCACCATCCGCATCAGCTGCGGCGGCGGGGCGTAAAGGGGTTCCTTGAACTCGTCGTAGAGCGACTCCGCGATGGCGGCGACCGTGTCGAGGCCGATGAGATCGGCCAGCTTCAGCGGGCCCATGGGGTGTGCGCAGCCGAGCTCCATGCCGGCGTCGACGTCGGCCGGGGTGGCGAAGCCGGACTCGGCCATCCGGATCGCCGACAGCAGGTACGGGACGAGAAGGGCGTTGACGACGAATCCGGCCCGGTCCTGGGAGCGGATCGTCGTCTTGCCCAGGGCCTCCCGGGCGAAGGCCTCAACCGTCTCCACGGTCTCCCGGGAGGTGTGCAGCGACGAGACCACCTCCACCAGCGGCAGCACGGGCACGGGGTTGAAGAAGTGCAGGCCGACCACCCGGTCGGCCCGCCCGGTGACCATGCCCAGGCGCATGACGGGAAAGGAGGAGGTGTTCGTCGCGAGGATTGCCTCGCGATCCTCGACGATCTTGTCCAGGGCTGCGAACGTCTCCGTCTTCACCTCCGCGTTCTCGGTGACGGCCTCGATGACGAGCTGCCGGTCGGCGAGGTCGTCGAGGCTGCCGGTGAAGACGAGGCGGGCGAGGGCGTCCTCGGCGGAGATCCGGTCGAGCTTGCCCCGCTGGACGGCGCGCTCGAGGGAGACGGCGACGCGTTCGCGGGCCGCCCGGGCGGCGGTGCCGTCGGCCTCGCAGACGACGGTGTCGAGTCCGGCGCGGGCACAGACTTCGGCGATTCCGGCGCCCATCTGACCGCCTCCGACGACCCCGACCCGGCGGATAACGGCGCTCATGACCGCACCTCCGCACGGCGGACCAGGTGACGGCTGTACGTGTCGGGGGTGAAGAAGGCCGGCAGGTCGCGCCCCAGGGCGGCCCGCTCCAGTACGGCCCTGGCCTCCGGTACGAGGGCGTACGGCCGCTCTGCGGTGAGCGCGTCGCATTCCTCTTCGAGCACGGCGAGCAGGTCGTCCCGGTCGATCCTGCGGTGCCGCAGCCATTGCCAGAGCTGGCCGCGGGCGATCTCGGCGGTGGCCGCGTCCTCCATGAGGCCGTACAAGGCGACCGCTCCCTGGCCGCGCAGCCAGGCCTCGAAGTAGCGCAGCGAGACGGCCAGGTTGGCCCGGACCCCTGCTGCCGTGGGCGGCGCGCTGATGCGGCGGACGGACAGCAGGTCGGCGGCTCGGACGTGGACGTCCTCGCGGGACCGGTCGAGCTGGTGCGGCCTGCCGTCGAGGACCGCGTCGAAGACCTCGCGGCAGACGGGGACGAGCGCCGGGTGGGCGACCCAGGAGCCGTCGAAGCCGTCCTCGGCCTCGCGTTCCTTGTCCAGCCGGACCTTGGCGAGGGCCGCCGTGTTGGCGTCGGGGTCCTTGGCCGGCACGTGGGCGGCCATGCCTCCGATGGCGTGCGCGCCGCGCTTGTGGCAGGTGCGGACGAGGAGTTCGGTGTAGGCGCGCATGAAGGGTGCGGTCATCGTGATCTGGGCGCGGTCGGGGAGCTGGAAGTCGGTGCGGTGGCCGAAGGTCTTGATGATGCTGAACAGGTAGTCCCAGCGGCCGGCGTTGAGGCCGGCACTGTGCTCGCGCAGGGCGTGGAGGATCTCCTCCATCTCGAAGGCCGCGGTGATGGTCTCGATGAGGACGGTGGCGCGGATGGTGCCGCGCGGGATCCCGAGGAGTTCCTGGGCGAGGACGAAGACGTCGTTCCACAGGCGGGCCTCGCCGGCGTTCTCCAGCTTGGGGAGGTAGAAGTACGGGCCGTGTCCGGCGTCGATCTGACGCTGCGCGCAGTGGAAGAAGTACAGGCCGAAGTCCACGAGCGACGCGGGGACGGGCCGTCCGTCGATCTCCAGGTGCTCTTCGAGGAGGTGCCAGCCCCGGGGCCGGACGACGATGGTCGCCAGGTCCTCGCCGAGGCGGTACTCCTTGCCCTCGAGCGTGGTGAAGTCGATGCGGCGCTCGATCGCGTCGAGCAGGTTGAGCTGGCCGCCGATGACGTTGTTCCAGGTGGGGGCGGTGGCGTCTTCGAAGTCGGCCATCCACACCTTGGCACCGGAGTTGAGCGCGTTGACCGTCATCCGGCGGTCCGGCGGGCCGGTGATCTCCACCCTGCGGTCCTCCAGGCCCGGGGCCGGTGGGGCCACGCGCCAGTGGGGGTCGGCGCGGACGGCGGCGGTGGCGATGGAGAAGTCCAGCGGGGAGCCTGAGATGAGGCGGTCCTTGCGGCGGAGCCGCTCTTTGAGGATGTCGGCGCGGCGGTGGGCGAAGGCCGCGTCGAGGCGGCCGATGAAGTCGAGCGCCTCCGGGGTGAGGATCTCGTCGTGGCGGTCGCCGGGTGCCGCAAGGACGCGGACCTGGTGCGTGGTGGCGGTGGTGGTCATGCGGTCTCCTGACGAGGCGACGAGGGTGGGGCGGGAGCCGGACGGAGACGGTCCTCCGGCTCCCGCTGAACACGGGCCTCCGGCCACGGCCGGGCCGGGAGGGGGCAGAGCGTCCTAGTGGAACTGCTCTACCTCCGTGGAGCCGGCGAGGGCGGTGGTGGAGGAGGCCGGGTTGACGGCGGTGGAGACCAGGTCGAAGTAGCCCGTGCCGACCTCGCGCTGGTGCTTGACGGCGGTGAAGCCGTGCTGCTGGGCGGCGAACTCGCGCTCCTGCAGGTCGACGTAGGCGGTCATGCCGTGTTCGGCGTACCCGCGGGCGAGGTCGAACATGCCGTGGTTCAGGGAGTGGAAGCCGGCCAGGGTGATGAACTGGAACTTGTAGCCCATCGCGCCGAGCTCCCGCTGGAACTTGGCGATCTGGTCGTCGTCCAGCGCGGCCTTCCAGTTGAAGGACGGCGAGCAGTTGTAGGCGAGCATCTGGTCCGGGTGCCGGGCGTGGATCGCCTCGGCGAACTCGCGGGCCTGGGCGAGGTCCGGGGTGCCGGTCTCGACCCAGATGAGGTCGGCGTACGGGGCGTAGGCGAGGCCGCGTGCGATGACGGGGGCCATACCGTTCTGCACCCGGTAGAAGCCCTCCGCGGTGCGCTCGCCGGTGCAGAACTGCGCGTCGCGGTCGTCGACGTCGCTGGTCAGCAGGTTCGCGGCGAGGGCGTCGGTGCGGGCGATGATCAGGGTCGGGGTGTCCGCGATGTCAGCGGCCAGACGTGCGGCGTTGAGGGTGCGGATGTGCTGGGACGTGGGGACGAGGACCTTGCCGCCGAGGTGGCCGCACTTCTTCTCCGAGGCCAACTGGTCCTCGTAGTGGATGCCCGCTGCACCGGCCGCGATCATCGCCTTGGTGAGCTCGAAGGCGTTCAGCGGGCCGCCGAAGCCGGCCTCCGCGTCGGCGACGATCGGCGCCAGCCAGTCCGTCGTGTCCGAGCCGCCTTCGGCGGTGGCGATCTGATCCGCCCGGAGCAGCGCGTTGTTGATCCGACGGACCACCTGGGGGACTGAGTTGACCGGGTAGAGGGACTGGTCGGGGTAGGTGTGTCCAGCCTGGTTGGCGTCGGCGGCGACCTGCCAGCCGGAGAGGTAGATCGCCTGAAGGCCGGCGCGGACCTGCTGGACGGCCTGTCCGCCGGTGAGCGCGCCCAGGGCGTGGACGTAGTCGAGGTCGTGGAGCTGCCGCCACAGCCGTTCGGCGCCTCGGCGGGCGAGGGTGTGCTCCTCGCGGACGCTGCCGGAGAGCCTGACGACGTCCTCGGCGGTGTAGGTCCGCTCGATGCCCGCCCAGCGCGGGT
The DNA here is from genome assembly GCF_040701585.1 of Streptomyces sp. NPDC093801. Lineage (NCBI taxonomy): Bacteria > Bacillati > Actinomycetota > Actinomycetes > Kitasatosporales > Streptomycetaceae > Streptomyces > Streptomyces sp. NPDC093801. The sequence continues at coordinate 346,224 of NZ_JBFBDP010000001.1, forward strand.
CCGTCGCCCACCGCTGCTTCAGCTGCTCGGCCGCCGCCGTCGTGTTCGTGTCTGCCATGACCGTCACCGTCTCCATGAATCGCTTGGTCTGCCAATGCCGCGTCCGTCGCGACGAGAGATTGGCACTGTGTGCCGTGTTCTTGGGTTTGCGGCCGCCGGCCCCCACCTGGGGAGGAGCTGGGCAATGCTGCAGGTCAGCCGGGGCGGACGGCCGGAATCTCCGACGTCAGGGCGCGAGTCGGGCTCCGTCCAGTCGGCCCGGCCGCCGGGGGTCCGGCGGGCCGCACGACAGACTCTGACAGCGGCACGCAGTGCCATCAATGCCGCACATCTGCCAACTTCTGCGAATCTTCTGCGGCCGAATTGCCAAGCTTGCAAAGGTTGGCGTGGGCAGGATCGTGCGTACGCTGAAGCCCTGGCGGGAGCGGCTGAAGGAGCCCAGGTGAGCAAGACGTACGCGGGAGCGCGGCTGCGGCGGCTGCGCGAGGAGCGCCGGATGAGCCAGGCCGAGCTGGCCCGGGTCCTGGCCATCTCCCCCAGCTACCTGAACCAGATGGAGCACGACTCCCGGCCATTGACCGTGCCTGTCCTGCTGCGGCTGACCGAGGCGTTCGGCGTGGACCCCGGCTTCTTCTCCGAACGCGACACCAGCCGGCTGGTGGCCGATCTGCGCGAGGCACTGGCGGGCGAGATCGCCGGGGCCCGCGTCTCTTCTTCGGACCTCGCCGAGCTCGCGACCCGGATGCCGGCGGTGGCCTCCGTCCTGCTGGACCTCGGTCGGCGCAGCCAACTCCTGGCCGAGCGGCTGGCCGACACCGCCGACGGCCGGGACGGTGGACCGGCCGCGCCGCGTTCACCGCACGAGGAGATCCGCGAGTTCTTCTACCGCCGCCAGAACTACCTCCACGACACCGACGTCGCCGCCGAGGGCCTCGCCCGGGAGATGGGCATCCGCCCGGGAGAGGTCGTCCGGCTGCTGTCGAAGCGCCTGGCCGACCACCACGGGATCCGGCTCACCTCGGACTCCGACCGCCTGCACCACTTCGATGCCGGAACGCGGGTCCTGCACCTGTCCGGTCGGCTCCGCCCCGGCCAGCAGGCGTTCCGCATAGCCACCCAGCTGGCGCTCCTGGAACACGGGGACGAGCTGGACCGGCTGGCCGCCGAGGACTTCGATCCGGGCTCCCCCGCCCACAGCCTGGCCCGCATCGGCATCGCCAACTACTTCGCCGCCGCACTGATCCTCCCGTACCGCGCCTTCCACACGGCCGCCGAAGAGTTCCGCTACGACATCGAACGCCTCACCGACCACTTCGGCCTCGGCTACGAGACCGTCTGCCACCGCCTGAGCACCCTGCAACGTCCCAGGCTGCGCGGGGTGCCGTTCTCCTTCGTGCGGGTCGACCGGGCCGGGAACATGTCCAAGAGGCAGTCGGCGACCGGGTTCCACTTCTCCCGCGCGGGCGGCACCTGTCCGCTGTGGAACGTGTACGAGGCCTTCGCCGCGCCCAGCCGGATCCACGTCCAGGTCGCCGCCATGCCCGACGGCCAGCGTTACCTGTGGACCGCCCGGGCCGTCACCCGGCACCGCGGCGGCTGGGGCGAGCCCGGCAAGACCTTCGCCATCGGGCTTGGCTGCGAGATCCGGCATGCGTCCCGGCTCGTCTACTCCGACGGCCTCGACCTGGACAACGCCTCCGCCGCCACCCCCATCGGCATGGGATGCCGGCTCTGCGAACGCCTCGACTGCCCCCAGCGCGCCGTCCCGCCCCTCGGCCGGACACTCACCGTTGACGAGAACAGCAGCACGTTCATCCCCTACCCCGTCGCCCGGGACCGGGGCTGAGGATCCGGCTCACCGCAGCCGCCGAGCCTCCGCCTCGGTCACCGGGTCCCCCGCCCGTACGCCGTGGAGCACGTGGGCGAGCACCTCGGCGCCGCGGACCACGCGGGGGCCCGGCCGGTTGAAGTACGCAGGTCCGTCCAGGACCCACACCTCGCCGGCCGCCACGGCGGGCAGTTCGTGCCAGCCCGGCTGGGCGGTGAGCAGGTCGAGCTCCGTCATGGTCCGCTCGGGCGGGAAACCGCACGGGAGCACGAGGATCACGTCCGGGCGGGCCTCGCGTACCGCCTCCCACGTCATCGGCTTGGTGTGCTCACCGGGCTCGGCCAGGAGCGCTTCGCCGCCGGCCGCGGCGATCTGCTCCGGTACCCAGTGGCCGGCGGGCCAGAGCGGGTCGAGCCACTCGATGGCGACGACCCGGGGCCGCGCTCGCCCCGCCGTGCGGCGCCGGACCTCGGCCAGGCGGCCACGCAACTCCGTGCGTCGCCGCTCGGCAGCCTCCCCCACCCCCAGCAGCTCGCCCACCGTGACCAGGCAGTCCAGTACGTCGTCCAACGTCCGCGGCTCCAGGCTCAGCACCCGGGGGCCGGCGTCCATGACGCGCACCGCGTGGGAGACCGCCTCGTAGGACACCGCGCAGACCTGGCAGAGGTCCTGGGTGAGCAGGACGTCCGGTGCGAGGGCGGCGAGCGCCTCCGTGTCCAGGGTGTAGAGCGAGGATCCACTGTGTGCCGCGCCGCCCACCGCGGTGGAGATCTCCCGGCTGGTGAGCACGTCCGCGTCGAATTCGGCCCGGGTCACGACGGGTACGGAGGCGACCGCTGCGGGCGGCCAGTCGCATTCGTGGGTGCGTCCGACCAGGTCGGAGACGAGTCCGAGGTCCGCCACGATGTCGGTGGCCGCCGGGAGCAGGGAGACGATGCGCATACGGCGACTCTAGGCCCGCCCGAGCGGTGAGTCTGGACTTACTAGGACGTCCAACTATATGTTCCTGGCACAAGGTCCGCGGTGCAGGGAAGCCGGTGTGAATCCGGCACGGTCCCGCCACTGTGACCGGGGAGTGTGCTGCCATCCACACGCCACTGACGAAGTCTGTCGGGAAGGCGGGCGGCGCGCGGGGATCCGGGAGTCAGGATACCGGCCGCGGATTGTTCCCGCGTTTGTCCACGAGGATGGAGCAGACACGCATGGCACCGGTTTGTACCCACGACCCTGGTGATCCGGCGGAGCGCACGCACACCACTTCCGTGCGCTCGTAGTTCCCACGGCTTTCCGCAGCGGCACACCCCCATCAGGGTGTCGTCCGCCGGTCTGCCGTGCCATCCCCGGATCCAACCTGACGAGAGCAGGCACCCATGGTCCGTGAACTCACCCATTTCATCGGCGGAAAGCACACCACCGGCACCTCCGGACTCTTCGCCGACGTGTACGACCCCAACACCGGCGCCGTCCAGGCGCGCGTGCCCCTGGCCGGGCGCGCCGACACCGAGGCCGCCATCGCCAACGCCGAGGAGGCGCAGGTCGATTGGGGGCAGTGGAACCCTCAGCGACGCGCCCGCGTGCTGCTGCGCTTCCTCCAGCTCGTCGAAGGCGAACGCGAGAGCCTGGCCAGGCTTCTGTCTTCCGAGCACGGCAAGACCGTGGCCGACGCCCACGGCGACCTGCAACGCGGCCTGGAGGTGGTCGAGTTCGCCGCCGGGATCCCGCACCTCCTCAAGGGGGAGTTCACCGACAACGCCGGAACCGGCATCGACGTGCACTCCCTGCGCAGCCCGCTCGGCGTGGTCGCCGGCATCACGCCGTTCAACTTCCCCGCGATGATCCCGCTGTGGCAGGCCGCGCCCGCGCTGGCCTGCGGGAACGCGTTCATCCTCAAGCCGTCCGAGCGCGATCCGTCGGTACCGCTGCGGCTCGCGGAGCTGTTCCTGGAGGCGGGACTGCCGCCGGGCGTGCTCAACGTGGTCAACGGCGGCAAGGAGTCCGTCGACACCCTCCTCGAAGACCCGCGCGTCCAGGCCCTCGGCTTCGTCGGCTCGACCCCGATCGCCGCGCACATCTACGCCACCGCCGCGTCCCACGGCAAGCGCGCCCAGTGCTTCGGCGGCGCCAAGAACCACATGATCGTGATGCCGGACGCGGACCTCGACCAGGCCGTCGACGCCCTCATCGGCGCCGGCTACGGCTCGGCGGGCGAGCGCTGCATGGCCATCTCCGTCGCCGTACCCGTCGGCGAGGAGACGGCCGACCGGCTGGTCGCCGCCCTCAAGGACCGCATCGCCACCCTGAAGATCGGCCGGTCCGACGACCCGGAGGCCGACTTCGGGCCGCTGGTCAGCCGGGACGCCCTCGACCGGGTCCGCCGCTACGTCGACATCGGCGTCAACGAGGGAGCCGAACTCGTCGTCGACGGCCGCGGGTTCACTCTGGAAGGCCACGAGAACGGCTACTTCGCCGGCGCCTCCCTCTTCGACCGGGTCACCCCGCAGATGCGCGTCTACCGCGAGGAGATCTTCGGCCCCGTCCTGTCGGTCGTCCGAGCCGCCGACTTCGAGGAGGCCCTGCGCCTGCCGAGCGAGCACCCGTACGGCAACGGAGTGGCGATCTTCACCCGCGACGGGGACACCGCCCGCGAGTTCACACGCCGCGTCAACACCGGCATGGTCGGCGTCAACGTCCCCATCCCGGTACCGGTCGCCTACCACACCTTCGGCGGCTGGAAGCGCTCCGGATTCGGCGACCTGAACCAGCACGGCCCGGACTCGATCCGCTTCTACACCCGCACCAAGACCGTCACCTCGCGCTGGCCCTCCGGGGTCAAGGAAGGCGCGAGCTTCACCATCCCGACGATGGGGTGAGCGCCGTGACCACCGCCCTCACCGAGGACCAGCTCGCCCTGGCCGAGGTCACCCTCGACTTCGCCCAGGAGCAACTGGCCCCCCATGCCCTGGCATGGGACCAGGACAAGCACTTCCCCGTCGACGTCATCCGACAGGCCGCCGCCCTCGGTCTCGCCGGTGTGTACGTCCGCGAGGAACACGGCGGCTCGGGCCTGTCACGCAGCGACGGCGTCCTCGTCTTCGAAACCCTCGCCACCGGCTGCCCGTCCATCGCCGGCTACCTGTCCATCCACAACATGGTCGCCTGGATGATCGACCGCTACGGCGACGACGCCCAGCGCGCCCGCTGGCTGCCCGGCCTGTGCTCCGCGGCGACCCTGGGCAGCTACTGCCTGACCGAACCGGGCGCGGGATCGGACGCCGCCGCGCTGCGCACCCGCGCGGAGCGGCAGGGTGACCACTACGTCCTGACCGGCGTCAAGCAGTTCATCTCCGGTGCCGGATCGGCCGGCGTGTACGTGGTCATGGCGAGGACCGGCGAGTCGGGCCCGGGCGGGATCTCCGCGTTCGTCGTCGAACGCGAGGACCCGGGGGTCTCGTTCGGGCCGAACGAACGGAAGATGGGCTGGAACGCCCAGCCGACCCGCCAGGTCGTCCTCGACGGCGTCCGCCTCCCCGCCGACCGGCGGCTGGGCTCGGAGGGCGACGGCTTCCGCATCGCCATGAGCGGCCTCAACGGCGGCCGACTCGGCATCGCCGCCTGCTCGCTCGGCGGCGGCCAGAGCGCCCTGGACCGGTCGCTGTCCTACCTGGCGGACCGCGAGGCCTTCGGCAGTCGGCTCCTGGACCGCCAGGCGCTCCAGTTCCGGCTGGCCGACATGGCCACCGAGCTGGCCGCCGCCCGCGCCCTGGTCCGGCAGGCCGCCGAGGCCCTCGACACGGGCGATGCGCTGGCCCCGCGACTGTGCGCGATGGCCAAGCGGTTCGCCACCGACACCGGGTACACGGTCGCCGACGCGGCCCTCCAGCTGCACGGCGGCTACGGCTACCTCAGCGAGTACGGCATCGAGAAGATCGTCCGCGACCTGCGCGTCCACCAGATCCTGGAAGGCACCAACGAGGTCATGCGCGTCATCGTCGCGCGCGGACTCACGGAGACCCTGCGATGACCAACCACACACCGACCGATCACGACCACGTCCTCACCCGCACCGAGGACCACGCCGCCTACATCACCCTCAACCGCCCCAAGGCACTCAACGCCCTCAGCCACCCCATGGTGCTCCGCATCGAGGAGGCACTCACGGCCTGGGCCGACGACCCTGCGATCGAGCTGGTCGTCATCGACGGCTCCGGTGACAGGGGCCTGTGCGCCGGCGGGGACATCCGTGCGATCCACGAGGACGCCCGCACCGGCGGCACCGCCTCGGCGGCCTTCTGGCGCGACGAGTACCGGCTCAACGCCCTGATCGCCCGCTACCCCAAGCCGTACGTCGCCCTCATGGACGGCATCGTCATGGGCGGCGGCGTCGGGATCTCGGCCCACGGCAGCGTCCGCATCGTCACCGAACGCTCCCGCGTGGCCATGCCCGAGACCGGCATCGGCTTCGTCCCGGACGTCGGCGGCACGTACCTGCTGGCCCTCGCGCCCGGGGAACTCGGCACCCACCTGGCCCTCACCGGCGCACCCGTCGGCGCCGCCGACGCACTCCTGTGCGGGCTCGCCGACCACTTCGTCCCCTCGGCCGACCTGCCCGCCCTGGCCCGAGAGCTGGCCGCGGAACCCGTACACGCCGTACTGGAGCGGTACGTACGGCAGCCGCAACCCGGCGCCCTCGCCCCGGCGCGCGAGTGGATCGACCATTGCTATTCCGCCGACACCGCCGAGGAGATCGTCGCCCGGCTGCTGGCCTCGGGGGAACCCGCCGCCAAGGCCGCGGCGGACACCCTCCTGTCCAAGTCCCCCACGGCGGTCAAGGTCAGCCTGGCCGCGCTGCGCCGGGCCCGCCGACTCGGACCGCTGGAACGCGTCCTGGAACAGGAATACCGCGTCTCCTGCACGGCGCTGTCCTCCCCAGACCTCGTCGAGGGCATCCGCGCCCAGGTCATCGACAAGGACCGCACCCCGCACTGGTCCCCCGCCACCCTCGAAGAGGTCAGCCCCGCCGCCGTGGACCGGTTCTTCGCCCCGCTCGACGCGCACGAGCTCCGGCTCGGCGCGACCGCTCCGTCTCAGGAGGTCGTCTGGTGACCAGCACCACCGTCGCGTTCATCGGGCTCGGCCACATGGGCGGCCCGATGGCCGCCAACCTCGTCAAGGCCGGCCACCGCGTCCTCGGCTTCGACCTCGTACCCGAGCTGCTGGCCACCGCCGCCGCCCACGGGGTCGAACCCGCTCCGTCCGCAGTCGGAGCCGTAGCGGACGCCGAGGTGGTGATCACCATGCTGCCGGCCGGCCACCACGTCCTCGCCCTCTACCGCGAGCTAGGCGTCCTGGCCGCAGCCCGGCCCGGCACCCTGTTCGTCGACTGCTCCACCATCGACGTCTCCGACGCCCGGGCCGCCCACGAGGCCGCCGCCGCGGCCGGTCACCGGGCACTGGACGCCCCGGTGTCCGGCGGGGTGGTGGGTGCTGAGGCGGCCACGCTCACCTTCATGGCGGGCGGCGGACCCGAGGAGTTCGCCGCCGCCGAGCCGCTGCTCGACGCCATGGGCAAGAAGGCCGTGCACTGCGGCACGGCAGGCGCCGGCCAGGCGGCGAAGATCTGCAACAACATGATCCTCGCCGTCTCGATGATCGGGGTCAGCGAGGCCTTCGTCCTCGCCGAGAGCCTGGGCCTGGACCACCAGGCCCTCTACGACGTCGCTTCCACGGCATCGGGCCAGTGCTGGGCCCTGACCGTCAACTGCCCGGTCCCCGGCCCCGTTCCGGCCAGCCCCGCCAACCGCGAGTACCGCCCCGGCTTCGCGGCCCCGCTCATGGCCAAGGACCTCGGCCTCGCCGCCAACGCCCTGCGGGCTGGCGGGGTGGACGCGCCCCTGGGCCTCAAGGCTGCCGAGCTCTACGCGGCGTTCGCCGCGGGCGACGGCGCGGAGCTCGACTTCTCGGCAATCGTCCGCACCCTCCGACCGGCCGGACCGAACCAGAACGGAACCACCACATGACCACGTACGAGACCATCCTCCTCGAGCGCAAGGGACGCGTCGCCGTCCTGACCCTCAACCGGCCCCAGGCGCTCAACGCCCTCAACCTCCAGGTCATGACCGAGGTCGTGGCCGCCACGGAGGCACTCGACCGGGACCCTGACGTCGGCTGCATCGTCCTCACCGGCTCGGCGAAGGCGTTCGCGGCCGGGGCGGACATCAAGGAGATGCGCCCGCAAAGCTACATGGACATGTACCTCAGCGACTGGTTCACCGCGTGGGACCGGCTCGGCCAGGTCCGTACACCCACCCTCGCCGCGGTCTCCGGGTACGCCTTGGGCGGCGGATGCGAGCTGGCCATGCTCTGCGACATCCTTCTTGCCGCCGACACCGCGAAGTTCGGTCAGCCCGAGATCAAACTCGGTGTCATCCCCGGCATCGGCGGCTCCCAGCGCCTCACCCGCGCCGTCGGCAAGGCCAAGGCCATGGAGCTGTGCCTGACCGGCCGCACCATGGACGCCGCCGAGGCCGAGCGCGCCGGGCTGGTCTCCCGGATCGTCCCCGCCGACGAGTTGCTCGCCGAAGCCCTCGCCGTGGCCACGACCGTCGCCGAGATGTCCAAGCCGGTCGCGATGATGGCCAAGGAGGCCGTCAACCGCGCCTTCGAGACCACCCTCACCGAAGGCGTCCGCTTCGAACGCCGCCTCTTCCACGCGGTGTTCGCGACCGCCGACCAGAAGGAGGGCATGTCCGCCTTCGTGGACAAGCGCCCGCCGCACTTCACCCACGGCTGAGCACACCGGGTGACCCGGGGCGGCACACCCACCGCCCCGGGCCGCCTGCCCCGCCGGGAGGAACAGGCCCATGCCGTCTCGCGTCCCGGGCACCACGTGTGATCAGGGACTCATCCGCTTGGACCAGCAAGGTCGCGGACTGTAGCGTCACGCCGACATCTGCACATAGCAGCGACGGCGAGACGGAAGCCCGGTGTGAATCCGGCATGGTCGCGCCACTGTGTGCTGCGACGACACTCCCCATCCGGGGTGGCGGCCGCGGCAAGTCAGACTCGTCAGCCGCCCCGTCCAGTCCACCGACGGCCTCGCCACCGGTGTCCTGGTCTGCGGCGTCGCCCTGGGCGGCATCGCCTCCCTCGCGTTCTCCTTCGTCCTGGGCCGCGTCGGCGGCTTCAGCCCGCGGGCCACGGCCGCGCTCACGGCAGCCGGCGCCTTCACCACGGTCTACTTCGTGCCGTTCCTGAAGTACCCGGCCAACCCGCCGGCCGTCGGGAATCCCGACACCATCGGGCAGCGCACCACGCTGTTCTTCCTGATAATCCTGCTCAGCGTCCTGCCCGGCGTCGGCGCGCTCATCGCGGGCCGCCGGCTGGCCCCGCGGCTGGGCAACTGGAACGCGACGCTGACGGCGGGCGCCGCTTTCGTCGCCGCCGCGGCGCTGGCCTGACAGGTACTCCCGGACAACACGGACGCCGTCAAGCCCGAGTTCCCCCCGGCCCTGCTGTGGGAGTTCCGGGTCGCATCGGTGACCGTCCAGGTCGTGATGTGGGTCGTGTTCGCCGTCGTCTTCGGCGTCCTCGCCCAGCGGCTCCTGGCCCACCGCGCTGACCGCGCCGGTAGGGAAGCTACGGCCCCGCAGCCGGTCTCGCCCTCGGCTGATCCTCGCACCGAAGCCACCTTCAGAGCCCTGGCGCCCCGGACAACCGGGACGCCAGGGCTCTGTTCGTGCAGGTCAGGCGTGGTCGCGGGCAAGGCCGGCGCGGACCTCACGGGCAGCGACCACCAGGTTCTCCAGGGACGCACGGGTCTCGGGCCAGCCACGGGTCTTCAGCCCGCAGTCGGGGTTGACCCACAGCCGCTCGGCCGGAATGGCCTCCAGGCCCGTCCGCAGCAGAGCGGCCGCTTCCTCAGAACTGGGGACGCGCGGGGAGTGGATGTCCCACACGCCCGGCCCGGCCTGGCGGGGGTAGCCGTGGGCGGCCAGTTCCCGAGCGACCTGCATGTGCGAGCGGGCGGCCTCCAGGCTGATGACGTCCGCGTCGAGGTCGTCGATGGCCTGCACGATGTCGCCGAACTCGGCGTAGCACATGTGGGTGTGGATCTGGGTATCCGGCCGGACCCCGGAGGTCGTCAGGCGGAACGCCTCGGTGGCCCAGGCCAGGTAGTCGGCGTGGCCGGCGGCGCGCAGCGGCAGGGTCTCACGGAGAGCCGGCTCGTCGACCTGGATCACCGACGTCCCGGCCGCCTCCAGGTCGTTCACCTCGTCCCGCAGGGCGAGCGCGACCTGGCGGGCGGTGTCGCCCAGCGGCTGGTCGTCCCGCACGAAGGACCAGGCGAGCATGGTGACCGGCCCGGTCAGCATGCCCTTGACCGGCTTGGCCGTCAGGGACTGCGCGTACGAGGTCCAGCGGACGGTCATCGGATCGGGCCGGGAGACGTCCCCGGCCAGCACCGGCGGGCGGACGTAGCGGGTGCCGTAGGACTGGACCCAACCGTGCTGCGTGGCGAGGTAGCCGGTCAGCTGCTCCGCGAAGTACTGGACCATGTCGTTGCGTTCGGGCTCGCCGTGCACCAGGACGTCCAGACCGGTCTTCTCCTGGAAGGAGATCACCTCCTCGATCTCGCCCTTGATGCGGGCCTCGTACCCGGCCGGGTCGATCCGTCCGGCCCGCAGGTCGGCACGGGCCGCGCGCAGTTCGTCGGTCTGCGGGAACGAACCGATCGTGGTGGTCGGCAGCAGGGGCAGACCCAGATGGGCCCGCTGGGCGGCGGCGCGCTCGCCGTAGGGCTGGGCGCGGCGGCCGTCGGCGTCGGTGACGGCCGCGGTACGGGCGCGGACGGCCGGGTCGTGCGTGATGGGGGAGGCTGTCCGGGAGGCGAGGGCGGCCCGGTTGGCGGAGAGCTCACCGGCCACCGCCGCGGTGCCGGACCTGAGGCCCTTCGCGAGGGTCGCGATCTCGGCGGCCTTCTGCCGGGCGAAGGCGAGCCAGCGCACGATCTGCGGGTCGACGTCCCGTTCCGCGGCGGCGTCGAGCGGGACGTGCAGCAGGGAGCACGAGGCTGCCACGTCCACCCTGTCGGCCAGGCCGAGCAGGGTCCCGAGGGTGGTCAGGGACCTCTCCAGGTCGTTGACCCAGATGTTGCGGCCGTCCACGACCCCGGCGACCAGGCGCTTGCCGGGCAGTCCGCCCACGGCCGCGAGGTCGTCGAGCTGAGCGGCGGCCGGGCCGGTGAAGTCGAGGGCGAGGCCTTCGACGGGCGCCTTCGCCAGGACGGGCAGGGCCTCCCCGAGCCGGTCGAAGTAGGAGGCGACGAGCAGCTTGGGCCGGTCGGTGAGTGCGCCCAGGTCACGGTAGGCGCGGGCGGCCGCGTTGAGATCGGCCGGGGTGCGGTCCTGCACCAGGGCGGGCTCGTCCAGCTGCACCCACTCGGCGCCGGCGGCACGCAGGGCTGCCAGGACCTGGGCATATACGGGCAGGAGCCGGTCGAGCAGGGTCAACGGCTGGAAGTCCGCCGCCACGCCGGGTGCAGGCTTGGCCAGCAGCAGGTAGGTGACAGGACCGACCAGGACGGGACGGGCGGTGTGACCGAGGGCGAGGGCCTCTCCGAGCTCGGCGACCTGCTTCGCGGGGTCGGCGGTGAAGACGGTGTCCGGCCCCAGCTCGGGGACCAGGTAGTGGTAGTTGGTGTCGAACCACTTGGTCATCTCCAGCGGCGGCACGTCCTGTGTGCCCCGGGCCATCGCGAAGTAGCCGTCCAGTGGGTCGGCGGCGACCGCGGCCCGGTGGCGTGCGGGGACCGCGCCGACCATGACGGTGGTGTCCAGGACGTGGTCGTAGTACGAGAAGTCCCCGGTGGGTACTTCGGTGAGGCCGGCCGCGGCGAGTTGCTGCCAGGCGGTACGGCGCAGGCCGGCAGCGGTGGCGTGGAGGGCGTCGGCGGTGACGCGGCCCTTCCAGTAGCCCTCGATCGCCTTCTTCAGTTCACGGTTCCCGCCCTGACGGGGGTAGCCGTGGACGGTGGCACCTGCTGCCGCTGCTGCAGACTGGGTGGTCACGGAGATCTCCTTCGCGAGATGAATCCCTGAGATCCCGATGGGACACGTCAGGCACGAAGGGGTACCGGAAGCGGACGGCCCCGACCCCTACGGCCGGCCGTTCTCGCTCTGTACGCCGACCCGCCCACGAGGTCACCGGGATGTCCGCACACGGAATCGTCCGCGTGCGGGCAACGGGCAGGTCTTCGGACTCGCGGGCACGCAGGCCACTGGGCCGGCACCTACTGGCCGTCGCTTCCCAGGACCTCACGGTCCCAGTGCGTATGACGGCGGTCGTTCCCGCTCACCGCTGCGGGGCAGTCCCGGATTCCCACCGGGTTCCCTCTTACGACGCATCCCGCCTGGCGGACGGGGCGAACCAGCTGCCCGGCCAGCCTAGGCCGTGCGCCCGCTGGGCGACGACCGCCGTCCATTATTCGGACGAGCGAACGAGACACAGCCGCCCGGAGCGCAGCTGGTCACCGAGCAGAGATCGCACATGTTTTCGGCATATTCAAACAGGCGATAACCCTCTCAATGTTGCACGTGTGCCAGCAGGGGGCGAGATGAAGTACGACCTGTCCGACCGCCTCGTCATCGGGATCGCCTCGAGCGCCCTCTTCGACCTCACCGACTGCGACACGGTCTTCCGGGAACAGGGCGAGGACGCGTACCGGTCCTACCAAGAAGACCATGTGGACGACATCCTGACCAAGGGAGTGGCCTTCCCCTTCGTCCGGCGCCTGCTGTCGCTCAACGACCTCGCGGATCCCTCCGATCCACTGGTCGAGGTCATCATCCTGTCGCGCAACGACCCGGATACCGGACTCCGCGTCATGCGCTCCATCGCGGCGCACGGCCTGCACATCAGTCGGGCCGTCTTCCAGCAGGGCCGGCCGTCACACCGCTTCATGCCCGCCTTGAACATGTCCTTGTTCCTCTCGGCCAACGGATCCGATGTTCGGGAAGCGGTGACCGACGGAATGCCGGCGGGACACGTACTCGCGACGGAGCGGGTCGATGACGAAGCCGACCAGGAACTCCGCATCGCCTTCGACTTCGACGGCGTACTGGCCGGGGATTCCTCCGAGCAGGTCTTCCGCACGGTCGGCATCGAGGGGTTCCGCGCGTACGAGGTCCTCAATGTGACCACCCCTCACGACCCCGGACCCTTGAAAGAATTCCTTGCCGGCATCAACCGCATCCAGCGTCGCGAAGAGGAGGAGCGCCACAAGGATCCCGCCTACCAGCCCCGTCTCCGGGTGTCCCTGGTCACCGCCCGGGACGCCCCCGCACACGAACGTGCCGTGCGGAGCCTGAAGCAGTGGGGCCTGCGCGTCAACGACGCCTTCTTCCTCGGCGGCATCGACAAGGCCGCCGTGATGAGCGCCCTCGACCCGCACATCTTCTTCGACGACCAGGTCTCCCACCTGAACGGCACGGCACCGGCCACCCCGAGCGTCCACGTGCCGTTCGGAGTCGTCAACGCTCATCCGTCGGGGCCGGCATGAAACGCGGGCTGTTGCAGCCGGCTGCTGACGGCGGGTCGAGCCAGCTCAGGCAAAGCCTGCCTCGCGTCCGGGCGGCGTGGCTGTCAGTGGTTCCTGTCACGATCGGAGTTCGGACCATCGCATTGCACCGGGGGAATGGGCCGGATCAGAGCAGCGACCCTGCGTGGTCGCGTGAAGAGCGGAGGCCAGCATGCCCAACCGGTACGTAGGGCTCGCAGGCTTCGGCCAGCCACTGGATCTCACGAAGCATGACCTCGGAGTGGCCGGCGGGGCCGTCCTGCTCGAACAACTCCTCAGCGACCGACGGTTGCCCGTGCCTCTTCGCGGGCTCTCGTGCGCGGAGGTGTGCGAGGAGCGGGGCTTCATCGAGCCGATGTCGGTGTACCGGCGGCTTGGCAAGGTCGTCGCCGCCCACATGCGCAGCGCCGCCGAAGACCGGCACCACGGTGGCGGGGAGCAATCCGCGTGAGATTCAGGCCCGAAATGCGGCGGCCCGCCGGGCTGGCGTGCTGGCCTCACCTCCCGTCGGGCTCCCCACTCAATGATGTCGCGGTAGGGGGCATCGACGGAATCATCGTGCCGGCAGTACACCTGTCCCTGCGGCAATGCTTCACCGTCCCCAAGGCCGCGCCACTGCCTCTCGCTCGGCGGGGTGCGGTCGTCCGGCGAAATCAGCTCCTTGTTGCAAGCGCAATCCAGCTGGACCCGCCATCGGTAGTACCGGTCCGGGTCCGGCGCGAAGAACGGCCACAGCACGGGAGGAATCCCCCTGCGTCGCTCGGAATTGAATTCCTCGTACTCGCGCAGGACGGCCGTGCGCCGCTTTGCCCGGCCGGGAAGCCGGCGCGCTTCGGCGGCGGTCGCACACCTGCGGCAGGGTCGGTCACGTTCGAGTCCTCTCGCACAGCGAAACACTGCTGCCGACGCTAGAAACTCTGAGGTCGAACCGCTGCCGGAATAGCGATCGCTTCGCTTGAACGAAGGAGACGAGGCTGTCGCCGCTTCGCCGTCCGGTGGATGACTGCACCCGTGTCACCGGCAAGGACGGCCGGGCGCGACCCCAACGACGTCGGGTTCCACGCGACAAAGTCCGTGGTCACGACGCATCGGCACGCCATGCGCCAGCAACATGCGCGACCGCCGCCGGGTGTGCCTCCGTGGTCAGCCCCAGGGGCTGATGCTGACCATTTGCTGACCAAGAGCTCGTCATCACGCCGCTGACCTGCGGAAACGTCCAGATGTCAGATGTAGGACTTGAACATGGTGCGAAGCATGTTGGACTCCCGTAAGACAGCTCCCTGCCGGCTTTCTGCAGGTCAAGGGCGTCCTGCACTCTACACCGGCAGGCGTCTGATCGGAGATCCAAAGGAAAATCCACCGCCTCGGACGAGAAGACTCCTGGCCTGCACTTCCGTGGGCACGAGGCCGCTGTGACGCTGCCGGCCAGACTTCGCATCGGCCAGCCTCTTCGGAACATGGGGGGACTGATGCTGACCAGATGCTGACTTTCCTGACAACACGTCACGCGGATCGGAGGGGCACAGGCTGGCCCGCTTCCCCAGGGAGCACCTCAGGCTTGCCCACCGGGTGATGGAGCGACCGGGCACCGCGAGCCAGGTCGCACCCTCTGCATCCGGGGCCGGTTGCCGTATTGCCATGACGCAGTTCCACCAGTCCTTCGCTCGCTGCAGACGGTACTGGCCCAGTCGTCCGGAACCCGAACTGGATCCGGCTCAGCCACGCGCGCCCGCGCGAACGCCTGCCGGACCAACGGGCGCTTGCAGGCACGGTGGCGTCGATAGAGTCGGCTCGTGACGTACATAGTGACCCTCACCTCGGCCCAGATGGCCGAGAACGAATCCGACTGGCTCATCACAGAACGCTTTACAAAGGGGCTACCCACAGGGCTCGACACGTCCGATACCGGTACCCGGTTAGCGTTTCTGGTTTGCGACAACCGGACTTCTCCCACGAACAATAGCCGCGGCGAGTTTTCCGAACGCGGCCGCTTCATCACCTGGGTCGGATCGGTTCAGCGCTTCAACACCGTAGGACCGGTCGACAGCAGCATCACCATCGAGCCCATGCGCAGATGTCCGCGACTGGTGCCTCTGGACGGTCCCGACGGGATCTTGGCCTCCCTTTCATCGACGCATCGATCCCACGTGGAGCAGGCCCTCTCGGGAAGCGCGGGACACTTCGGCAAGAGAACCTGGCAGGCTCTCCAGGAAGCACTCCTGAGGCGTCACCCCGAGTTGGCCCCGTACATCGACTGGCTGCTCGCCAATCTCAACCCGATCCGCTTCGATACCGAGGACGCGGCGGACCGTGCGTGGCAGGAACAGAGAGACGCGGCTCAGTCCCTCACTCGTGTAACCGATTTCCCTTACTCTGCACTGTCGGCCTGGGGACGCCCCGCCTCACGGGACGCTCCTTACCTCGCGGGCCTGATCCCGGATCCTGTGGAGAACAGCCTTATCGACCACGACGTACGAGCCGGCCTGGGAGGCCAAAACCTGCTTTTCGACGACTGGCGACGCCTCAGTGGCGTGCGATGCGACATTCACGTGCTGGAAGACTCCACCGGACGCCGCCTCGAGGTCGTCAACGTAAATGCCACTCCGGTCGAGAGCCGGCTGGGCACGGACATGATCTACTACCATCACCCCACCCACAGCTTCGTCCTCGTCCAGTACAAACGACTAAGCTCCCGGGCCAAGGAATACCGGGTGAACAAGCAACTCCTGGACCAGATGGACCGCTTGGACCAGGTTGCAACGCTCAGCTCGAAACCTGCACGCCCCCACGAGTGGCGCCTTTCGCAGGACTCGTGCTTCCTGAAGTTCGCACACTGGCGGGAGTCAGCAACTCCTACCTCCGAACTGGCCCACGGCATGTATATTCCCGTCTCGTACGCCCGCGTTCTCCTGAACGACGACTGCACGCTCGGAAGTAGGGGCGGGCGCATCTTCAGCTACGAACGGGTGGGCCGCTACCTCGTCGGCTCGGAGTTCGCGGATTTGGTGAAACTGGGCCTGGTCGGAACTGTGGGAACCAGCGTCGAGCAGTTGCGGGACTTCGGGCTGCAGCGCGCCCGCGAGGGATACAGCGTCGTGTTGGGGTTCGAAACGAGCGAGGAGACACCCCGTGCACGGGCGACACGCGCCCGCAGCCGCAGCACGAAGAAGAGACCGAAGGTGAACTCCTACGTCCCCCCTGCCTCACAGCCGCCCTTGTTCGACATTCCGGGTTCCTGATCCACTGCGGACCAACAGCGGTCGCTCACTCCCATTCCGCCGGAGCGGCCGCACAGGGCGCCCGCCTCCTGGATGTAGCGGGACCACGATCGACGGAACGGCGCTGCACCGCACGTCACCGACCTTCACGGTGACGTTGCGTACGCGGCGAGCTGCTGGCACTGCGCACCTCATGCCCGTCACCGTGTCCCTGCGGAGATAGCAATACCCCATCCTCCGCAGAGGATAGAGACGTGCACACCGCAACTGCCGTCCACACTCCGGTGTCCCCTCCATGCCCGGCTCTTCCACCCAGTTGGGCGTACGTCCGTCCATTGGGACATGGCGGGAGCCACCCGCACCATCGAGCTCTCACCGCTCCTCGGCTGCCGGTCGACCCGCACCTGGTCGGCACGCTCCACCCTTCTCTGCATCCGCTGCACGCTCTGCCCCACACCGACCAGGTCAGGCGGATCGGTCCCGGGGAACCAGGTCCTCATTAGGCAGTTCCTGAGCTTTCGCCGGCGCCTCTCACGCCGACTGTCGACTGCTCAGAGTGCAGTACGCGACGTTATGCCTGTTCCGCGCTTGGGGTTGGGTGGGGTGCTGGTCAACGGGACGGGGCGGTGGTCATGGGAGGGGCTGGCCGAACAGGCCGGGTTCGGGTTCGGTGAGGATGCCCCCTGCTGCTGGTAGGCGGGGCGGTCCGGCACTTCGGGGCGGGCCTTGACGGAGGTCATCGCCCAGAACCCGCGTGAGCGGGAACTGGCGGTCCGGTGCTCGTGGTCACAGACCAGGCGCTGGTAGAACATCAAGATCCCGTTCGTCTGTTCCACCACCCAGCGCTTGGCCTGTGGAACAAAGCCTTGTCAGCGGGGTCGCGCTCGACGATCTCCACGTCGATGCCGTGCTGCTTACCCCGATCGACTACGCTCTTCTTGAACCCCTGGTCGACCAGGGCCTTTCGTACCGTGCCGGTCTGTGCGGCGACGCCGTCCAGCAGGGCGATACCCGCGGCGTTGTCGTGAGCTGAGGCCGTCAGCACGACGACCTCGATGACCAGGCCCAATACATCCACTGCCAGGCATCTTTTCCGGCCCGGCACCTTCTTCGCGGCATCCCGGCCTGTCGTGGCGGCCGGCACTCCGACGGCGGCGTGAACACTCTGCGTGTCCAGAACGACAAGGCTCGGGTCGGCTAATCGCTGCTTCTTCTCCCGCAGCTGCCACCACAGAAGATCGTGGATGGTCTGGTCGTTACCGTCGTCGCGCCACTTGCAAAGGAGTACTTCACCGCACCGGCGGGCGGCAGACCGTGGGGCAACAGGTCCCACTGCCAGCCGGTGCGGTTCTGGTACAAGATCACGTTCACGATCTCCCGCATCGCGTATCTACCGTGGTGGCCACTGGCCGACGGGCGCCCGGCCTTCCAGGCGCTGATCACAGGCTCGATCAACACCCACTGCTCGTTGGAGACATCACTCGAGTACGGCTTGCGATCAACCATCCCGCCACCTAGCGAATCCCGAACGCTTGACCGGCCGCGATGCCCCAACGTCACCCTTTCGGGCGATGGAAAATCAGCCATTACGTCACGCACCGCACTCTCACAAGGCCCTGAAGCTCCACCGGCAACTCTGCCTGTGGAGCTTCAGGGATGGCGGGCATGGATGCCCTACGGTCCGAACGTTATACTCGGCCAGAATTTTGACCGGCTAGCTAGGAATCGAGACTGGGAAATAGGTCGCGATCTTCCCAATCGGCAGAGAAAGCTTCCAACATTCTCTCGTAGTGACGGATCTTCCTTCGATCCCCATTCGTGACGCTCTCCACATAGCGCTGCCGAACTTCGATCTGCAGCCAATTCCACCTGAGGCTCTGGGCGAAATATTGAACAATTTCCACAGCCGCAGACATATCTCGAGAACCGAGCACCTGCAATAATGCCAGCTTCACTCCATCCGACGACGGATCTTGAGCCGCAATTCTCACCAGCTCAGCCAAGATCGGATCTGCAACGAGGGTCGAATTCTTCTCGTCGAGAATCCTGGAAACCTCAGAGAAGCCGTTCATGAGCAGTTCGTACGTATCTGATTCAGACACTTGCAATCCTCTACACGCCCCCAGGCGCAGCCAAGTTGATCGCCGTCAAAGCGCTACCAACGCTCTTTGTACGTCTTTTCGCCGACTTCGAAACCGGCCTCGCGAAATACATCCTCGGCGATCTTCTTCGGCCCCGCCCCCTTCGGTTGATAGTGACCAGACCTATTGTCGATGGACTTGAGACGTCCTTGCCACAACTTGATCTCACCGGCCGCGGCCACATCGGCACCCTGCGCAAGGTCGATATGGCCATAGACACTGCCCAGCCTAGTCACTCGCAACTCGCCACCCGGCAGCACCACGTAGACGAACCTACCCGTCGCCTCATGCAGCTCCGAGGTGCTCACCATGGGTACTCTCTCAAGGGGAATTGGGACGTCGTCCTTTTCGAGATTCGACCAAGTCTCGCACGGAACGTCATTGTGGACAAGGACTGGAGTTGTGCCGGCCAGCACATAATACGTGTGCAAGTCGTTGACAGTGAGGTTGTAAGCGGGCTGGAGGCTGATCCAGTGACGGACGCCGGCGATCTGCGTCGGGTCGCCAGCGTTGGCGCGGAGGGTGTCCTGCGGTGTGAGGTCTGCCGCGTTCTTCCATTTCTTTTCATTTTCCGACCAGAAGGGGTGGTGGTCGGTGGTGGTGAGGGTGCCTCCGTCGTGCTTCTCGTCGAGGGTGAGAGTGGTGAACTCGCGGTCATCCGGGGTGTAGATGGTCGCGTCCACGCGTCGTGGGCCAGTGACGCCGGTCTCGGGGTCGGTGGCAAGGACTTGGTCGCCCACGGCAAGCTGCTCGATCGAGCGAGTCGTGTTGTCGCCCATCAAAACGCGTGTCCCGGCGGGGAAGCTGTGCTTCGGCTTCACAGCGCAGGTCGGAAGGTGCTTTCCGACTCGTGACCCCTTCACGGCGTCTTCGATGCCGTCGGCTACCTTCTTGACGAGCTTGAGTTTGCCGACGGGGAGGACACCCGCGATGGCCAGGGCGCAGTCACCCCAGGCGGGTTCCTTGATGCATTTTTCGATGTCGGCGCCGCCGGAGAGCTCCCAGACGACCTTGCCGACGATTTGCAGCACTTCCTGGGTCGGTTTGGCGAAGATGATCTCGTCGGCATCGGCCCCCATCATGCAGGGGGGCAGGCTGTCCCGGTTGTAGGGGACGATGCACTTCGGCTTCTTCTTCTTCGCAGCCTCGGCCTGCTTCTTCCAATCTTCCTCGTACCGACGAAGCTGTTCAGCGATCTCCGCCTCACGCTTTGTCTTGACGTCGACCCAGGCCTGACCGGCATAGGCCTCAGCCTCGTCTTTACTCTTGCCCGCGGCGAGGGCGGAGGCACGTGCCCGCAGGGCGGCGTTGTCGGCCTTGCTCGCCGACTGGCGGGCGTAGCCAGCGGAGAAATCCGCCTGGGCAGCGGAGGCTTCGGCAGTGTCGGCGTCTCGGTTCGCCGCAGCTGCCGCGTTGCGTGCAGTGTTGGCCGACTGCTTGGCCTTGGCCGAGCTGGCTTCGGCGGCTTCGGCCGACTTCTTGGCGCTGACCGCGTAGCCTGCCGCGGCGTCGGCGGACTTCTTGGCCTCGCCAGCGGCCTGGGCAGCCTCGCCAGCGGCCTGCTTGGCCGTAGCGGCTGCTTCGGCTGCGCGCCAGCGGTTGGCCTGTGCCTTGGCTGAAACGATTTCACCTTCGGAAAGAAGGCGGTCGATCTGTGAGCGGTGATGGTCCGTAAGGTCGTCCTTGCGGGTGGCCGTGTACTGGCCCACGGTGACGAACTCGTGCAGCTTCTCCGGTGTTCCGGCCAGGGCCGCCTTGGCCGCGGCCTTGACCTCGTCGCCGCCGCTGTTGACGAGCTTGGAGGCAATGACCTCCTCGTCGGTCAAACGGGCCGCGTACTGGCCCATCTCCAGAAAGATGGCCAGGTCCTTACCGTTCCCCGTCGCCAGGGCGGCCTTGGAGGCCTCCTTGACGCTCGGCCCTCCCGTGTTGTTGACCTTCGAGACGGCGACGGCCAGGTCGTCCTTGCCCGTCTCGTACTGGCCCTTCGCGTAGTAGTCGGCGATCTGCTGCGGGGTGCCCTTCAGCGCCTCCCCCGCACCCTGCCGGATGGACGGGTACGGGCTGGCGACGCTCAGCTGCAGGACCTTGTCCCTGGCCTCTTCCTCGCCGGCCTTCTGCCAGCCGGTCCGCAAGTATTCCAGGATTTCGGCATCCGAGCCGGCCAGAGCGGTGGCGGCGGCCTGCTGGCTCCAGGGACCGCGCAGCTTAAGGGCGTCCAGCGCGAGCTTGCGGCCCTTGGTCGCAGTCGCCTTGACGTCGACATCGGGCTTGGCAGCCTCAGCGGCCAAAGCAGCGGCGGTGGCATCGAGGGTGCGGTCCTGAAGGGCCACCTCGGCCGTCGCGGAGACCAGGCGTTCGCTCTGGGCCTTCTCCGAGCGGGAGCGCTCGAGAGCGGCCTCGGCTCGGCCGGCCAGTTCCTCGGTCTCGACCGCCAGAGCGATCTCGTGGACCGTCCTCGCCGTGTTGACGGCCGTGGTCGCCGCTTCGGCAGCCTCCTTGGCGGCTTCTGCGTACTTGCGGGAGTCTTCTGCCGCATTGGCGGACTGGCCCGCGTACTTCGCCGCCTGTTCGGCTGCCTGAGCTGCCTTCTCGGCGTGGTTCGCGGCGGTGTTCGCCGCGTCCCGCGCCGCGAAGGCCGCATTGGCCGAGCGGCGGGCGAGCGCGCCGGCGTTGTTGGCGGCACGGTTGGCGGCATTGGCGTGGCGCCGGGCCTCTGCTGCCGCGTTGCGGGCCTCGGCCGAGTGCACACCCGCGGCGTCCGCGTACCCGTTCGCCGCCTCGGCCGCATCGGCTGCCGCGGTGGCGTTGGTACTGGCGCTGCGGGAGGCGTCCGCGGCACGCCCGGCCGCCTCCGAGGCCTTGCCGGCCTGCTCCGCGGCCTTGGCCGATTCCCGCGTCAGGAACGCCATGTTCCGGGCAACGGCCGCAGCCTGTTTGGCGGCTTCGGCCTTGCCTGCGTCGGCGCCCGCGGCGATGGCGGCGTTGTAGGCATCGTTCGCCGCTTTCGCGGCCTGCGCAGCCGCATTCGCGGTCTGGGCGGCGGCCAGGGAAGCGATCCGGGCCGACCGGCTCGCGGCATTGGCCGAACTGATGGCCTGCTGAGCCGCCGCAGCAGCGGCCCGGGCCGCGTCCGCGGCCTGCTGGGCCTTCACACTCGCGCGGCCGGCATCCTTACGGGCCGCCTCCGTTTCGCGGGCGGCCTTCTGCGCAGCCTCCTTCGCCAGGCTGGAGGCGGCGACCGCACGCGCGGAGGCCTCCTCCGACTTCTTCGTCGCCTCCTCGGCCTGCTGGCCGGCCTGCTTGGCCTGCTCGGTCAGCTGCTCGATGGTGGCGTGTTCCTGGTCCCGGTTACGGGCGACGAACTGCCCCACCTCCAGGAACTCGGCGACATCGTCGGGCGTGCCCTGCAGTGCCGCCTTCCCTGCGGCCTTCATGTTCGGGCCACCAGAGTCGATCAGCTTGGAGACCTCGACCTCGTTGTCGGTCTCCCGCTCCCTGTACTGATCCTCCTCAAGGAACTTCGTCACAGCCGCAGGCCCGGCCTGGAGCGCGGCCTTGCCCGCTGCCTTGACACCATTGCCACCGGAGCTGATGGCGCGGGAGGCCTCGACCTCACGGTCCTCCTGGAGCGGCTTCTGCCACCCACTGCGCAGGAACTCACGCAGCTGCTCCGGCGTTCCCTGGAGGGCTGC
This sequence comes from Streptomyces sp. NPDC093801, assembly GCF_040701585.1. Taxonomy (NCBI): domain Bacteria; kingdom Bacillati; phylum Actinomycetota; class Actinomycetes; order Kitasatosporales; family Streptomycetaceae; genus Streptomyces; species Streptomyces sp. NPDC093801. The sequence continues at coordinate 368,681 of NZ_JBFBDP010000001.1, forward strand.
CTTCGTCGCCTCACGGACTGCTGTGCCACCGACGTTGAAGACCCGACTCGCGTCGACGTAGTCATCGTCGTACTGGATGGCGTCAACACCATCGAGGAACTTCTGGATGTCGTCGTCAGTACCCAGGAGCGCCCGCTCGGCCGCCTCCCGCACTCCGGCGCCGCCCGTTTTCCAGAGGTCCACCACTTCTTCCCGGTCTAAAGACGCCTCATCCAGCCCCTGTGCCGTCGCAGACGACGTACTCAGCAGGCCGGCGGTCAGGACCACTGGAAGGACGGCACCGCAGATGCCTCGGAGTGTTCTGCCCCTCGTTCGGAATGACGTTGCGGAGCCCAATGCTCCAGAACGGAATGCTCGCCGTTTCATGCGGCGCCCCCCTCTCGCTCGACATCAAGCCAATGCGCATGCAATTGGCCATTCGGAATTAATGACTCCACTTAGCCCCCATATTGAAACACCTCGGCAGATGATCGATTACCAGCCACTCCCCAAGGAGAGTGTGGCTAAATGCCTTCGATCCTTCGAGATTCGGGACAACGAGTGGATCATACATGTGGTTTACTTCTGAGAATTCCAAAGGGAGTCCTTATGTGGACTCCTCTATTCCCGTTTTGAAGGAAAGCCGTGGCGATATCCCGTTCCCGTAGTGCACTGTTCGTTACCCTCATCGGCGCGACCGCCGTCCTCGGCGGGTTCGCAACCCTTGGTGTGGCCTATGCCGGCCCGCAGTCCCCCTCGGGCGTCACCGCCGGCGGCGAGATGCCTGACGCCGTCGAGGACTTCGCCTACCCCAACGCCGCGAAGATCCAGGCCGAGCAGCAGATCCTCCTCAAGAGGGGCGACGGCCACATCACGCTCGTCGACTGCGCCGCTGGGACCCCGGACATCACGGTCAAGTCCCGCAACGGCCAGAAGCTCTACTGCTTCGACGTCAACGCCCCCAAGGGCTACGTCACGCTCGAACTTCCCGCGGCCTTCGGCATCTGGACCAAGGACTACCCGGTGAAGGCCACCGTCACCGCGGCCGGCACCCAGACCGTCATCGACGCGCCCGCCAACGACTACAAGCCGGTCGGCGAGGGGACTGCCAACGGCGCCCCCTCCGTGCTCGTCGAGCTCCGCGTCACCGGCTGACCACCGGTCCGTGTCCGGAATCTGATCCTGTACACCTCAGCCATCCCGCCCGGAATCTTCAATTCCATAGATGGATCAGGATGGCGGGCCGGACAGCCGAATGGGTAGACCTCACCCGTCGCCCGACTTGCGCATTCCCCCACGCGCGCCGCGTGCGCATTACGCCGCGGCCCTGGCCAAATATCACGCGCACCCCGGTCGCGGTCGTCCATCACCAACGACCACTACCGCGACCGCGACCGCGACCTCGCAAGCCACGCACGCACTCTTCCGAAAGACATTGTTGATGCCTTCCCACCGTTCCCGTCACCCCCGGGTCGCGGCCGCCGCCGCAGCCGCCGCGGCCACCGCCGTCGTGCTCACCGCCACGCCCGCCTCCTCCCTGTCCGGCTCGCCCGTCACCGATGGAAGCCGTGCCTTCACCGCGAAGATCGTCATCGGTGATCACCTCAAGGGCTGCTCGGGCGTCCTGGTCGACAAGAGCTACGTCCTCACCGCGGCCAACTGCCTTTCAGCCACCGGAGACCGGCCCGTCGGCGGCAAGCTCCAGGAGAAGACCACCGTCACCGTAGGCCGCACGGACCTGAACAACGGCACCACCGGGGCCGTCGTGGAGGCCACCGACGTGGTCGTCCACCCGGATCGCAACGTCGCCCTGCTCAAGCTGGGCGTGCCGGTCGCCAATGTCGCCCCGGCGGTGCTGGCCGGCCAGGCCCCTGCCGCCGGGCAGGCGCTGCTCAGTGCCGGTTTCGGGCGTACCAAGACCAGCTGGGTCCCGGGGGTGCTGAACAGTGGGCAGTTCAACGTCACCGCCACCACCGCCGACGCGGTCGTCGACCTCGAACCCGCCGGTGACTCGGCGATCTGCCAGGGCGACGCGGGCGGACCGCTCACGCGGGACAACGCCGGGCAGCAGGAGCTGGTCGCGCTGACCACCGGTTCATGGCTCGGTTCCTGCCTCGGCGCCCCCGAGGGCGAGACCCGCCGGGGGGCCCGTGCCGTCCGCGTCGACGACCTCGGGCAGTGGATCAAGGGCAACGTCACCGTGCCGGGCCCCGACACCGGCAGCCTGACCGACCACCGCGTCCTGGCGGACTTCAACGGGGACGGGAAGGCCGACCTGGCCGCCGTCGACAAGAACGGCACCCTCCAGGTCTACCGCGGCCGCGCCGAGGGCACCTTCGAGCCGACCCCGACGGCCGTCGGGACCCCGGGTGTGTGGAAGACGGTCCAGCGGGTATTCGCCGGTGACTTCAACGGTGACGGCAAGCGCGACATCGCCGCCGTCTGGGAGAGCGACCGCATCCTCCTGCACGCCGGCAAGGGCGACGGCACCTTCGCCACCACCGTCACCCTCAGCCCGCAGAACGCCACCTGGGCGCAGCTCAAGCACCTGACCCGCTACAAGCTCGACCCCGCCAGCCCGAAGGACGGCGTCCTCGCGACCCGCCCCAACGGCGACCTGTACGCCTACAAGGTCGGCTCGAACAACCAGCTCGACTTCAGCGGCGGCAAGAAGATCTGGCCCGACGCCTCCTTCCAGAACGTCATCATCCTCGGCACCGGTGACTTCAACGGCGACGGCCGTGACGACGTCGTCGGCGTGTGGGAGAACGGCGCCCTGGTCCGCTGGACCGGCAACGCCAACGGAACCCTGGACTCCGGCGGTCTGGCCGCGGCCGGCACCTGGACCAACCTGAAGATCGTCACCGGTGACGTCGACGGCGACGGAAAACTCGACATCGTCAGCTGGAAGGGCAACAAGATGTCCTTCCACCGCGGCAGGGGCAACGGCACCTTCGAGGGCGTGGGCGTCCAGCTCTGACCCGGCGGCCCGCCGCCGCACGCAGCAGTCGGGACACCTCCTTCGGTGCGGCGGCACCCATTCACCGGATGCCGGCGGCTTCGGCTGATACCGACGCCGGGATCCGGGCGTTCTCCCGGACGGGGGCGCCCTCGCGGCGCCTCCCGTCCGGTGTTCTTCAACATGATCAAGGACTGAAGTGATCTCCACCCTGATGCGGCGCGCCAAGGGCACGCTCGCAGTGACCATCGCCACCGGTGCCCTGCTCACGGCCACGGCTCCCGCCCAGGCCGCGCCCGCGCCGACCCTCACCGCGGCCGGCGCGATCGTGATCAACGGCACCAACGGGGCCACGCTCATGGCCAAGGACGCCGACGCCAAGCGCCCGATGGCGAGCACCACGAAGATCATGACCGCTGTGGTGGTCACCACCCTGCCGGGCCTCGACCTCGAGCAGAAGGTCACGGTCAAGCAGGAGTACCTGGACTACGTCTACCGCCAGGGGGCGAGTTCGGCACAGCTGAAGGCGGGGGCGACGCCGACGGTCCGTCAGCTGCTGTACGGCGCGATGCTGCCGTCGGGCTCCGACGCCACGTACGCCCTCGCCGACACCTTCGGATCGGGTACGACCATAGCGGCCCGCACGGCGGACTTCATCGCCAAGATGAACGCCAAGACGAAGGAACTGGGTCTGACCAACACCGAGTACGACTCCTTCGACGGGATCTCGCCGACCGGCAAGAACCTCACCAGCCCGCGCGACCTGGCGAAGCTCGCCCAGCACGCGATGACCATCCCCCTGTTCCAGACCCTGGTGAAGACCACCACCTACAGCACCGGCGGCACCGCCACGGTCGGCAGTTGGAGCAACACCAACCTCCTGATGCAGCCCCGTCCCACCGGCTACGCGTACCCGGGTGCCATCGGCATCAAGACCGGCACCACCACCCCTTCCGGCAAGTGCCTGGTCTTCTCCGTGACCCGCAACGGCAAGACCATCATCGGTGTCCTACTGAACGACGAGGAGCGGTACATGGACTCCATGGCCCTCTCCGACTGGGCCCTCGGCCCGGCCGCCGGCTCCAAGAACGCCCTCCAGCGCAGCAACACCGAGCCGATCCCCGACGTCCTCGACTAACGGCAATGACGTTCGTGGTGACGGCGGGGGACCGTAGGACGGCAGCACTCGTCATCACATAGGGCAGAGGTCATGGCTCCATCAGCCGTCGCGGTGCGCTTGGCCTCGGCTGTGCCTCGGGGACGCGGGCCGTCTTCCCTAGTCAAGGCTGCGTTATCGCAACCGTGCCCGGCCGGGTGGCAGCCCATAGGTCCGGCTGGTACCGACGTTCCTGACGTCCATTTCCCCCTGGCCGAGGTTCCTTCTGTCGGCCCGGCCAGGGGGTGTCAGCGCGGTGTGAAAACCCTCCGGTGCAGGTGTCCCGAGGATGGACAAGCCGCTCACTGGACGATGTGCACTCCTTCGCTCTGCCCACGTCTTCCCGCCTACCTACAACGAAGAGATCTCACCTTGAGCTTCAGCGATCCGAACAACCCGTACGGCCAGCAGCCCACACAGGGACAGCCCGGTTACCCGCAGCAGGCCCCGCAGGGCGTGCCGCCGCAGTACGGGTACCCCCAGCAGCCCCCGCAGCACGCTCCTTACGGGGCCGACCCCGCTCCCGGTATGCCGGGCGGGATGGCCGAGCTGGCCCACTGGGGACTGCGCGTCGGCGCGGACCTCCTCGACACGCTGATCGTCCTCGGCCCGATGTACGCCCTGGGCTTCGTCGACCTCGCCACCGCCGCCGACCCGGACACGGCCGAACCCGGCGTCTTCTTCATCGTCGGCATCGTGTACGCGGTCGCCGTGGCCTTCTTCCAGCTCTTCAAGGAGGGCTCCACCGGGCAGTCGATCGGCAAGAAGGTGGTCGGCATCAGCCTGCGCCGCGAGGTCGACGGCAGGACCTGCGGGTTCGGCCTGGCCTTCGTCCGCAAGCTGGCCCACATCCTCGACAGCCTCCCCTGCCACATCGGCTGGCTCTGGCCGCTGTGGGACCCCAAGAAGCAGACCTTCGCCGACAAGGTGTGCAGCACCGTCGTCATCCGCGTTCCCAAGGGCTGAGGCGGCTCCTCCTTCCCCCCTCCACACCCATTGCCCCCGGCGGTCTCCGGGACGGTAAGACGTTCGTGTAACTCCCCATCACGGACGATGCGCCGATGACCAGTGAGAACGTGACAGAAGCCGAGATCCACGAGGGGGGCGAGTCACAGCAGGCGAGGGGAGGCCGTCCCGGTTGGAAGGGGCGGTGCATTCGGCTGCTGGCTCTCCGCGGCGCCGTTGGCCTCGGCCGCGGCGTGCCGCGCGCGGGCAGGGGGTGCGGTCGGCGTGGTTTTGCTCAGCCTGGGCCTCTACGAGTGCCGAACGGACGGTCCGCGAGTCAGCCGGCGGTTTCACCATGACCGGTTCGCCGTAGGCGTTGGGGCGAACGTTGGTAGGGCCACGGACGAGCTTGCGCGGGTACGACTCCTCACCGGGCTTGGCCAAGGACCCTGTCCCGACCCTTTCAGTTGTAGTGATCGATTTCAGAGCGAAAGATGAGGCTTGCGGTGGCGAGCAGGGCAAGACGTCTGGCGGTATTGGGCGCGGCGGCGGGGACGGTACTGGCTCTGACGGCCTGTGAGAGCGGGGCGGGCAGGGCGGGCAGGGCGGGCAGGGCGGGCAGGGCGGGCAACACCAAGCAGAGCACCGACGGCGCGCTGCTGTCCCGGTCCATGCAGTTGTTCAGGGATGCGCCGTCGGTACGGGTCGCGGCCAAGGCCGCGGTCGCCTTCGGCAGTGGAGTAGAGATATCCGTCGACCGCGACAAGAACTGCCGCGTCGATGCCCAAGGTGGGTTCTTCCAGGTCGCCGTCGAACGTGGCGGCCGTACGTGGATGAAGTGGAGCGACGACCACCTTCAGAAGTCCGCGACCAAGCCGAACGGCAAGCGGCTGGAGAAGGAGCTGCGCGGCAAATGGCTGGAGCTCGGCCAGGAGGGCCGGATCCGCAAGAGCATGGTCGACCTGTGCGCCTTGACCGCCCTGCGCACCGTCACGGACCAACTGGCAAAACCCGGCCGACGCGCCACCCGTGAATCCGAGATCACCGAGGATGGCCTGCGCATCGTTCCCGTGCGCTGGGGCGAGGACGGCAACTCGGTGACCGCGTACCTCTTGGCCGGCGAGGAGCCGTACCCGCACAAGATCGTTGTGGACATACCAGGGTTCGCCCTGGAGCCGGTCGACTTCTGGCTCGCCGACTACGGCGAACCGGTCAGGGTGGAGCCGCCGGCTGCCTCGCAGACCGTCCGTTCGGCGGCCATCGAGGCCTTGGCGGAGCAGGACCTCGCGCTCGGCCTGCCCAGCCGCTAAGGCTTTCGGGTTGTCGTCGGGTGGTGAGCTTTGCAAGCCGGTGGCGCTGACAGAGAGCTGGAAAGTCCTGCGCCGCAACGAGGAAGCTCCTGGTAGGCGGGTTCTCGACCAAGATCACCCCTGCCCGCCAGGAGCCGCTCACACTTGTCCCCCCGCCCTCGATCGATCTGCCCAGCCATATGTTGCGGTTCCTCATGGCACAACCGCTGCTGGCCACGACAGCCACTCTTGCCTGGTGGTGTCGGCCAGGCGCAGCCTGGTGCACGAGGCAGCCGGCCGAGACGGGGTCGTGTGCGTGGGCTATGAGGTTCCCAGCTTCCCACCAGGTGCCTCCGGCGTGGGTGCGCAGATGCTGGATGGTGGCGCGTGCTCCAGCGCACACCGATTCTTTGGCTGGACCGCTGACCTGCAGCTCGGGAAGTGATGTTGTCCGTTGGGGGAACGACAGCCCCAGCGGTTCGCTGAGCGGGCAGGTCAGGCAATTCCGTGGGTTGACCCTATCCGTGGTTTCGGCGGGTCCTGGCCCGACCACCGCCGCCGGCCTGACGGCCTTCGCCGGAGACGGCACGACCACCGCGCAGTACCTGACCACGAGGCAAGGACAGCGCTACTTCACGGGCCTGATCCATGCCGCCACCGACAGCGTCCAAGACGCGCACGCACAGCTCCACGGCAAATCGACTCCGTCGGCACCGATCACGTCTTCCGTCTCAACAGGACCCGGGTCGAGGCGTTCTCCGGAGTCGCGAAGGACCTCTTCCACCATCGCGAGAACGGCCAGTTGCAGCGGGACCGCACCGAGGTCCACACCCAACGGAAGACATGGCCGCTGCTCGGATGCGACTCGAAGTGGGACGGGCTCGGTCTCCGTCCATCAAGACGGCTCCGTACTCGGGATGCACATACTGACCTGAACCTGCCAAATGAGGGGTGATGGTGTCGCGCCCGGGCGCACTCAGGCGCGACACCCATCCATCGCCGCCGGTGTGAGTGGGAGCGGAAGGGCTCCGATCCGGAAGAGTGCCGGCAGCTCACGAGGCCCGGCTGTCAGGCGTCCCGTCACTCCTCGTGCCCGGCCAGCTGTACTCGTAGCCGCTCAGCCTCAGCCTCGGCCCGGCGCAGTCGGCGTTCCAAGACAGCGCGAGCCGGCGGCGGGTTTTCGGACTTCGGCGCCTCATCCCGTGGAACGAGCCAGCCCACGCGCTGATACGCGACAATCGCGCGAGCTTGGGGACACGCATGGCAAGACCGTTCCGGCCTCGGACGTGGCCAGCCTGCCGCCAGCATCCGGCGGATGTGTTCACGTTCGGTTTCGGGTTGAAGCATCGGCTCTGAGGCCCAGGCCTGCTCGAATTCCTCGATCATCTGTTTCACCCTTGTGGCCTCGGCCAAGCGCGGCCCGTCATCGGGTTTCCAGTCGAGGGTTGGCGCTACGACCTCTTCGACGCGTCCGCAGGCCAGCGTTACCTTCCAGAAGGCCGACGTGTGTGCTTCATGGTGGCGGATCACGGCCCACACGTCGGCTTCGGCCCATTCGGGTGGCTCCACCGGGTCGGCGGGAAAGCTCACCTCTCGCCGTTCTCCCCACTCAATGATGTCGCGGTAGGGGGAATCGTCGTGCTGGCAGTACACCTGTCCCTGCGGTAATGCTTCACCCTCCCCAAGGCCACGCCACTGCCTCTCGCTCGGCGGGATGCGGTCGTCCGGTGTCAGCAGCTCCTTGATGCAAGCGCAATCCAGCTGGACCCGCCATCGGTAGTACCGGTCCGGGTCCGGCGCGAGGAACGACCACAGGACCGCAGGAATCGCCCTGCGGCGATCAGAATTGAATTCTTCGTATTCGCGCAGGACGTCCATTCGCGGCTTTGCCCGGCCGGGAAGCCGGCGCGCCACAGCGGGTGGGCGCACACCTGCGGCAGGGTCGGTCACGTTCGAGTCCTCTCGCCCAGCGAAACACTGCTGCCGACGCTAGAAACTATGCGGTCGAACCGCTGCCGGAATAGCGATCGCTTCGCCTGAACGAAGGAGACGAGGCTGTTGCTGCCTTCGTCGTCGGGTGGATGACTGCACCCGTGTCACCGGCGAGGACGGCCGGGCGCGGCCTCAACGACGCCGGGTTCCACGCGACAAAGGCCGTGGTCACGACGCACCGGCACGGCCCTGCGCCAGCAACATGCGCGACTGCCGACTGGTGTGCCCCGTGAACAACCCAAGGGGCTGATGCTGACCATTCGCTGACCAGAGCCCCAGAGCCATGCCGCTGACCTGCGAAAACGTCCAGATGTCAGATGTGGGACTTGAACATGGTGCGAAGCAATGTGAGCTCCTAGAAGACGGCTCCCTGCCAGCTTTCTGCAGGTCAAGGGCGTCCTGCACTCTACACCGGGAGGCGTCGGATCGGAGATCCCAAGGAAAATCGAGCGCCGCGAGGACCAGTACGCCGGTGTCCGCGTCGCCCCCGTAGCGCACCGCGTCGGTCAGACAGTGGAGCAGGTACATGGTGCTGATGGAGTACGACAGGTTCATCAGGAACCGGGTGAGCCAGGCCCAGGAGCTGGCGGCCGGGGGCGTGTTCACCTGGTCCGTGAGCGTTTTCAGCTTCGCCACTCCGGGGTGACACCGTGGCCCCCGCTTGAGTCCTGGAAACTCTTCGGCCGGGCCCGCCGGGCACAGTGGCTTGTCTGTGAAAAGTCGCGGGCGGGCACTTCGCTGAGGGGCCGACCCTGCGCTTCGGGGCGGAAGACGATCGCGGGGAGGGATGGAACGCACGCTCGAAATACCATCCCTGCAAGGATCTCCGGCCGGTACTTCTCAACCTCCGCCGTGGCGTAGTCGGACGGAGACATCCCTGCAGAGAGGGCAGAGGGCGATGAGTGTGGCTGAGAGTTGGTCGCGTGTGATGAGTCTTCTTCGGGAGCACGCGTCGGCCGATCACGCGGATCTGCCGGGGCCCGCTACGGAGCAGATGCTCGCGGCAGCCGAACAGCGGATGGGGATCTCCCTGCACGGGGACCTGCGGACGTGGCTGCTGCAGAACAACCTGGATCTGCCGGAGGAGGACGTCGACGACGAAGTGGCATGCTGCGGCTTCGACGGGTTCCCCGACGAGGGAAGCTTCTTTCTGGGTATCCGGGCGATGGAGAGGCTTCACGCGAACCGCTCCACGTCCTGCGGATTCGACCCTCCGGACCAGCCGGACCACCCGTTCTGGCGCAACGAGTGGATCCCGTTCCTGTCGGACCAGGACGGCTGGAGGGGAAAGTTCATCGATGTGCGGGACGGGCGTGTCGGCAGCTGGTTCGTGGGTGAGATCACGGTCACGGGCCAGTACGAGTCGATGGCCCAGTACTTCGACACCGTGGCGGAGACGCTGACGAGGATCGCCGAGGGAGACTCGCCGGTCTGTCGGTTCACCGAAGGTCGACTCGTCTGGTCGTGAGGCGGTCCTCAACTGGATGACGGCCATCGCCGAGCCGCCCTCACCCTGGAACGGCAATGAGCCTCGTCCGCGTTGACGTTCCAGCGGGAGAACGGCTGCGACGACGACGGTCATCCGGTTGGGGCTGCAGCGGGCCCGGCGGAGGATCTGCCAGGACCTGAGTCGCGCGATGCTTCGTTCGACCGGTGCTCGCGCCGCTGACAGGGCTCGGTTGATCGTCCGCTGGGTCGTGGTGGGGTCCCGGCCGGGAAGCCGTCTGATCGGTGTGGTCACCCAGGGGCCGGCCCCGATGTGGGCGCGGTCGGCGAGCACGGGGACGCCCTGGCGTTCGCAGATCCGGATGATGCGGTGGGCACGGGCCGCGGTCAGGTCGTGGGTGCGGCCGGGCGGCGCGGGTGAGATCCACGGCGGCTTGCCGGTGGGATCGGCCACGACCTGCACGTTCACGCCGTGACGGCGGTGCTTCTGGGAGAAGTCGGCACGGCTGTCGCCGACCCGGTCGCACTCGGCGAGCGTCCCGTCGAGCAGGACGTGATCAGGTTCCGTCTCGCGCAGGACCCGCAACAGGCCGGGTGCCCGGCGGGACAGGTGCTCGACGACGGCCGTGACGCAGGCGGGGGCGGTCCCGAGGGACATGCCGAAGCCGGCGGCGATCTGCGCGAGCGTGTCGTGCCGGCGCGGGTAGACCAGGCCGACGAGAGCACGCTGGTGAGGCGGCAGCTTGCACCGTCGGCCGCCCTCACGGGTGACGATGAGCATGGATGCCCACTCGACCAGAGCGTGCGGCAGGACGGGGAACCAACGAGGCACCTGCGCTGCTGAATTGAGACGTCGAGCACATCTCTCAACGGCGCGGCAGCCTCGTGTGTTGCGGGACGCCGGCCCGTCACCCGATCAGTGGCCACTCTGATAGAGCTCCGTATCCGAGGAGGCTGACCTCGGCGGGGTCGTTGATGGTGATCAACATGGGCACCCCCAGGCCGCCACCACGGGGGAACACTCCTGCACGGGCCGGCCACCGGACCCGGCGCCGTGGACGGCCGGCAATCGTCGACACCGAAACGCCGACTCGGCGTGACGACCGTCAGCCGCGGAAGCGCCGCCTCCGGGGCCACGCAGTCCCTGCGGTCGGGGTGTCCCCCTCCGAAGCCGTCGACATGGCCGAGGACCCCTCCGAACGCGCGAAGGTCCAGCCCGCTCTCGCGGTCCTCGCCCGCGTACGGGTGACGATTCAACTCCATTCGGCAGGGCCCGTGTTCATTCGGTCACCGGGTTCCACTCCGAGGCAGTCCGCGGCCGCAGCCTGCTAATCTGCTGCCGCGACCACACCACCGAATCCTTTGACACGGGGATACTCGCCGGCGATCGCTCCCGTCCTCCATCCCGGATCGGACCGGTACGCCCTTGCCAGTTGACGGCGAGTGCCATGTCGGCGGGTGTTCCCAGACGGGATATCCCTATGACGACAACGATAGGCGCCACCGAAGCCGAAGCCGTGGACCTGGCGGATCCCCGACTGCACGGCGAAGGGGATCCTCATCCCTTCTGGAAATGGTTCCGTGAGAACGATCCGGTCCGCTGGACCGTTCGGCCCACGGGCACCGAATACTGGTCCGTCACCAGCTACACCGAATCCGCCCAAATCCTTCGGGACAGTACGACGTTCAGCTCGGCACAGGGCATGCGGCTCGAGGGTGATCCCGCGGCGGCCGCCGCGGCCTCGGGCAAATTGCTGATCGTCACCGATCCCCCTCGGCACGGCAAGATCCGACGCATCATCAGCTCCGCCTTCACCCCGCGCACGGTCCGCCGCCTCGAAAGCAACCTGCGCCGCACGGTCAGCGACATGCTCGACCGTGCGATCGAGCAGGGAGAGCACGACTTCACCCGGACGGCCGCCCGCCTGCCCGTCGCGGTCATCTGCGACCTCCTCGGTGTGCCACCCGAGGACTGGGACTTCATGCTGGACCGCACCAGCGTCGCCTTCGGTTCGGTGGAGGAGGACGGCGCCGCGGGCTGGGACGCCATTGAGGCCCACGCCGAAATTCTCTTGTATTACTCGGAATTGGTGGAGAAGCGGCGCCGGGACCCGCAGGACGACGTGATCTCCGCGCTCGTTCTGGGGACGGTCGACGACAAACCCCTCACCGACGAGGAGATCTTCCTCAATTGTGACGGCCTGATATCCGGCGGTAACGAGACCACGCGGCACGCGGCGGTCGGTGGACTCCTCGAGTTCGCCGCCGACCCGGGGCAATGGCGACGACTGCGCCAGGAGCCGGAGCTGATGGGAACCGCGGTGGACGAGATCCTGCGATGGACCACACCCGGTACCCACATTCTGCGGACGGCCACCCAGGATGTGGAGTTGGGCGGGCGGCAGATCGAGAAGGGCCAACGGGTCGTCGTCTGGAACCCGTCGGCGAACCGCGACGAATCCGTGTTCCAGGACGCCGACGCATTCCGTATCGACCGCACGCCCAACCGTCATCTCGCCTTCGGTATCGGCGGACACTACTGCCTGGGCAGTGCCCTCGCGACGAGCGAACTCCGTGTGCTGTTCGAGGAGCTGGCCAAGCGCGTGGAGGCCGTGGAGCCGGCGGGGACCGTCCGGAGGGTGCGGTCCAACCACATCTCCGGGTTCGAATACGCACCCGTACGCCTGGTTCCCTCGCACCGCGAGAGCCGGTGATCGCGATGACCACCTCGGTGCCGGAGGAGGTGTGCCACGAAATCCCCAGCGCGCACTACTCGCTTGTCTGCACCCGATGCGGACTGCGGGCGGATGACGACGGGCTGAGACTGCGATGTCCGGACTGCCACGACGGAGCACTGCTCCGCACGGAATACCGGGCGGCCGCCTTCACCGTCACACCGGCAGCGTCCGGGATCTTCCGGTACCGCGACTGGCTGCCCGTACGCCGGGAGGTCCCCGGATCCAGCAGGCCGGCCGTGTACCGGAGCCAGGGCCTGGGCTCGGCGCTGGGGCTACGCGACTTGTGGATCTCGTTCAGCGGTTACTGGCCCGAACGCGACTGCCACATGACCTCGGGCACGTTCAAGGAGCTGGAGGCCTACACGGTCCTGGGGAGGCTCCCGCGCCGTCCGGGCGTGATGGTCGTCACGTCGGCGGGCAATACGGCGGCTGCCTTCGCCTCTGCGAGCCGGTTCCTGGAGTTTCCGTGCGTGCTGGTGGTCCCCGATCGATCCCTGCCGGTCCTCGCCTCCGCGGGGCCGGTCCCGGGGAACGTCAACGTCGTCGGCCTGGAGGGGGCAACCTACAACGACGCGATCCGGTTCGGCGAGGAGATCGTCGCCGCTGCCCCCGGGTTCTTCGCGGAAGGCGGTGTCCGGAACGTCGGCCGACGGGACGGGCTGGCCGTCGTCGCGCTGACGGCGTATGAGGAAATGGGCAGTCTGCCCGATTTCTACTTCCAGGCCGTCGGCAGCGGTGCCGGGGCGATCGCCACGTACGAGGCGTCCCGACGGATCGCCGAATCCGGTACGGGCGGCCAGACCATCCCCCGCTTGTTCCTCTGCCAGAACGCCGAGTTCGCTCCGCTCCACCGTGCGTGGAACGAACGGCGGACCGCCCGGCCCGATCCGGCGGCGCAGGGGCACGTGTACGCCCCGGAGTTGGTGAACGCGGCCCCGCCGTTCACCGTTCACGGCGGCGTCAAGCACATCCTCGAAGACAGCTCCGGCGATGTCCTCGTGGCGGACCACGGCTCTGCCGCATCGGCCGCGGCGATGTTCGAGGAGCTGGAGGGGATCGACATCGCACCGGCCGCCGCCGTAGCCGTGGCGTGTCTGCGGCGCGCCGTCGCCGACCGGCGAATCCCCCGTGACGCGCGGGTCCTCCTCAACGTCACGGGTGGTGGTCGGCAGCGGTTGCTCGCAGCGGCTGCCGACGGCGCCCGGGACTCGGAAGGGTGGCTCGTCGGTCGTGGGAGCTCACCCGACGTCGTCGCATCCGAGATCCTCCGTGCCGTCCGCGCCCGCGGGCAGTCAGCCGGACCGGCCCTGGTCAGCGCCCGCCCGTAGCACCGTCCGGCCCCATCCCATCCCATCCCGGCCCGCCCCGTCCCATCCACAGCACAGCCCAGCCCAGCCCAGCCCAGCAGAAAGGCATCCCGCACGATGAGCAGTCACGGCGCTGACCCCATGGCAGCCGGACTCGAACTCGCGAGCCTCCACGATTCCCTGGAATCCCCCGTCAGCGAATCCATGAACTTCCTCAACGAGGTGTCGCACCGGTATCCGGATGCCATCTCGTTCGCTGCCGGGCGCCCGTTCGAGGGCTTCTTCGACCTCGACGGGATCCACCACTACCTGGAAACGTACCGCCGGCACCTGATGGACCGGTACGGCGGTGACGAAGCAGCGGTGAGCCGCACGATCCTCCAGTACGGACGTACCAAGGGGATCATCCACGACCTGATAGCGGCACATCTCCGGGTGGATGAGAACATCACCGTCGACCCGGAGTCGATCGTGGTCACGGTCGGGTGCCAGGAGGCGCTCTACCTGACGCTGCGCGCCCTGCGCAGGAATGACCGGGACGTCCTGCTCTCGGTCATGCCCAGCTATGTCGGGGTGCACGGGGCCGCACAGCTGGTGGACATGCCGATCCTCCCGGTCAGGGAGTCCGGGGACGGGATCGACCTCGACGACCTGGTGTCCGTCGTCGAGCGTGCCAAAGCCTCCGGTCTGCGCCCCCGGGCCTGCTACGTGGTTCCGGATTTCGCGAACCCCAGTGGGACGCGGCTGAGTCTGGAGAGCCGGAAGCGGATGCTGCGGATCGCTGCGGAGCACGACTTCCTGATCCTCGAGGACAATCCGTACGGTCTCCTCGGGGACCCCTCCGGCCCTCCGACGATCAAGTCGCTGGACGGTGCCGGGCAGGTCGTCTACCTCGGTTCCTTCGCCAAGACCGGCATTCCTGGCGCCCGGGTCGGCTACGCCGTCGCGGATCGGCTGGTGAGGGGACCCCACGGCGGTACGGAGTCACTCGCCGATCAGCTCGCGAAGATCAAGAGCATGCTGACCGTGAACACCTCACCGATCGCGCAGGCCGTCATCGGAGGCAAGCTGCTGGAGAACGACCACAGTCTGCGCGCCGCCAATACGCTCGAGATCGAGACCTACCGGAGCAACCTCCGTCAGATGCTTGACGGCCTCGGCAGTCGTTTCGGCGGCGATGGTTCTGCGCGCGTCTCCTGGAACACGCCCGCCGGCGGCTTCTTCCTCCTGCTCACCGTCCCCTTCGCCGCCGAGGACGACCTGCTGGAGGTCTGCGCGCAGAGGCACCAGGTGCTCTGGACGCCCCTGCACCACTTCTACGCGGACTCGACCCCGCGCAACGTCATGCGGCTGTCCTTCAGCCATCTCCTCCCCCACGAGATCGAGGAGGGTCTGGACAGGCTCGCCGGATTCATCCGCGAGCAGTCCCAGGACTGACGCGAGCGACGGCACACGGCCCGGCGGCGGCGTCGGGTCACCGGAAACGGCACGCCGCCCCGGAAGGCGAGGACCTCTTCGCCTTCCGGGGCAGTGTCATCGGGCGGAGCCGGAACTCACGCCGACTGCTCCTCCCCGTTCGCCTTCAGCCACTCCGACACCGCCTCCCAGACCTTGGGCAGCATGTCGGGCCGCGTCATGTCCTCGTGCTTGCACGGGAGCAGGGATTCCGACACCTCTCCGGAGATGTGGGGTCCCCATCTCCCGGCGAGACGGGCGCCCTCCGGCTTGTCGGCCCCCGCAACGATCAAGAGGGCATCGCCTTCGAACGTTCCGGGTACGTGCGTCGCCACGATCGCGGAATTGTTGCGCATGACGCGGACGGCAGTCGCGACCTCCTCGTCGGACAGCTCGGCGACGAGCCCGTCACCCTGGCCCACGAGGTCCGCCATGTACGCCGTGGCGGCGTCCTCCTCTCCGGGCGACGGGTGAGCGGGCTCTCCGTCGAGCGCGACGCCCGTCTCGTGCGGCGGGTAGGCGTCCATCAGGACGAGGGACGCCACGTCCTGTCCGGCGGCCTGGAGTTGAACGGCCATCTCCTGTGCCACGACACCGCCCGACGACCAGCCGAGCAGGTGATAGGGACCGGACCCCTGCACGGCGCGGATCTGCTCGATGTAGTCCGCCGCCATCTCCTGGACCGTCCCGGGAAGCCCGTCCCCACCGTCGAGGCCCCGCGCCTGGAGCCCGTACAGCGGGTACTCCGGGGGCATGTACCTGGCCAGGGGTGCGTACGCCCAGCTCACGCCCTGCACGGGGTGGACGCAGAAGAAGGGCGCCTTGCTTCCCCGGGTCCGGATGGGCAGCAGAACGTCGAGGGCGGAGTGCTCCGACCGGAGGCTCAGGCGTTCCAGGAGACCTCCGACCGTGGGTGCCTCGAACAGTGCGCGGATCGGGATCTCCACGTCCAGGAGGGTGCGGATCCGGCTGATCAGGCGGGTGGCGAGCAGGGAGTGTCCGCCCAGCTCGAAGAAGCTGTCGTCGACTCCCACCCGCGGAAGGCCCAGCACCTCGGCGAACGCCGCGCACAGGAGGCGCTCCTGCACCGTCACCGGCTCCCGGGCGCCGGCCGTCGCCGAGTACTCCGGCTCGGGAAGGCTCCCGCGGTCCAGCTTCCCGTTCACCGTCAGCGGGAGGGCGTCCAGCACGACGATCGCGGAGGGAACCATGTACTCGGGAAGCACGCCGGACAGGTGCGTGCGCAACGCGGCCACGCCCGGCGCTGCATCGGAGTCCGGGACGACGTAGCCGACGAGCCTCTTGTCACAGGGCTGGTCCTCACGCACCAGTACCGCGGCCTGCGCCACGGACGGATGCGAGGCGAGCGCTCCCTCGACTTCTCCCAGTTCGATCCGGAATCCCCGGATCTTGACCTGGTCGTCGGCCCGTCCCAGGTACTCCAGCACGCCTTCCGCGTTCCACCGCACCAGATCACC